>DASQGL010000142.1:0-49977 GCA_035632635.1 Candidatus Limnocylindrales bacterium | reverse complement strand
CGCGGGCGCCTCGGTGGCGCCGGCCGAAGACGTCCGGCTGGAAACGATCTATTACGACACGCCGGATTTCCGGCTGGCCCGCTGGGGGTGCAGTCTCCGGCTGCGGGAGGGGGAGGGGTGGACGCTGAAGCTGCCCGCGGCGAGTGACGGCGCGGCCCTCAGCCGTCGCGAGCTGACCTTCCCAGGTGAAGGTCGACGTCCGCCCGAGGCAGCGGTCGCGCTCGTGCTTGCGTACGTCCGCCGATCGCCCCTGCAGCCGGTCGCCACGCTGTCGACCGTGCGCCACCGGATCCGGCTGACGGACGCGGCCGGCGCTCCCCTGGCGGAGGTCGTCGACGATGAGGTCGCGGTCGTGGAAGGCCTGCGGGTGGCGAGCCGCTTCCGCCAGGTCGAGGTGGAGCTGGCCCCCGCATCGCCCGAGGACCTGCTGGATCCGCTCGTCGCGCGATTGCGGGCGGCGGGCGCCGGAGCGGACCACGCGCCGGAAAAGCACCTGCTGGCGCTTGGGCGCCGGGCGATGGAACCGCCGGAGGTCACGCTGCCGGAGATCTCGGCCTCCTCGACCGCGGCCGAGCTGGTCAAGCGCACGATCGCCGAATCGGTGGTTTCCCTGTTCCGTCACGACCCTGGCGTGCGCCTGGGTGACGACCCGGAGGACGTCCATCGCGCCCGGGTCGCCACCCGCCGCCTGCGGTCGCAGCTGCGCACCCTGCGCCCCCTGCTCCGCCGGGAATGGTCGGATCCCCTCCGCGACGAGCTGCGCTGGCTGGCCGCCGGTCTCGGCGACGTGCGCGACAAGCAGGTGATGCGCCAGCGGCTCGACGCCCGGGTGCCCAACCTCAGCCCCGAGGACGTCGGGGCGCTCCGCGCGTTGAGCAGCGAACTGGCCGCCGAGTCGGAGGAGTCGCGCTCCCGCCTCGTCCTCGACATGCGCTCCGATCGCTACATCGATCTGCTCGACCGCCTCGTGGAGGCGGCCCGGACCCCCGCCCTGCTGCCCGAAGCGGACCAGCCTGCCGCCACGATCATGCCGTCGCTCGTGCGCCAGGACTGGAAGCGTCTGCGCAAGGCGGTCCGGCGGTTGCCGGATACCCCGGAGGATGCATCCCTGCACCGCGTGCGCATCCTGGCCAAGCGCACACGCTATGCGGCTGAGGCGGCAGCCCCGGTCAGCGGCAAGCGCGCGACCGCGTTTGCCGAAGCGGCCGCGGACCTCCAGACTGTGCTCGGCGATCACCAGGACACGGTGAGCACGCGCCGCTGGCTGCGCGAGGCCGCCCAGGGCCGGGTCGCGTTCGTGGCCGGCCAGCTCTACGTCATGGAGGCTGATGACGCCCGGACGGCCCGGGGCCTCTGGGTGAAGAAATGGAAATTGCTTGACCGCAAGCGCCTCCGTAGGTGGATGATATGAGTGACAACCAGATAGCCGCGTTCCTGCAACAAACCACGCAAGGGGTGTCCATGGCAGCAAAGATCTTGAACGTCGACGAGGCGAAGCTGGTCCGGGCGGCGGGCGGCATCATCTTTCGGAATGGCCGGGGATCATCGAAGGTGGCCATCATCCACCGGCCTGGCTACGATGACTGGACCTTTCCCAAAGGCAAGCTCGACGATGGCGAAACGCTCGAGGAGACCGCCCTTCGAGAGGTCGAGGAGGAGACCGGTTTCCGGTGCCGCCTCCTGCGGCCGCTGGGGTGTACGTCCTACGTCGATCGTCGCGGCCGCGACAAGGTCGCGTGCTACTGGGTCATGGAGGCGGTCGGCGGGCGCTTCCGTCCATCGAGCGAGGTCGACGAGCTGCGCTGGGTCTCGGTCGACGAAGCGCTCGACACGCTGACCTATTCCCGCGACCGCGCCCTGCTCCGATCGCTCCAGCTCAAGGCGAGCTAGCCGGCCGATCGGGGTCGTCGGTGTCGATCTACCTCGTGAGGCACGCGAAGGCCGGCGAGCGGGACGAGTGGGATGGCGATGACCGGCTCCGTCCGCTCTCGATGGCCGGACTGGCGCAGGCCGAGCGGATTGCCGATTCGCTGGCTTCCTATCCGATCCGCCGGATCATCTCCAGCCCCTACCGGCGATGCGTGGAGACGGTTGCTCCGCTGGCCCGGCGGCTGCGCCTGCGGGTGGAGGAGGACCGGGGCCTCGCCGAGGGCGCGGGCATCGAGCCGGCGCTCCGCCTGATCCGATCCCTATCCGGGACGAGCGCCGTGCTCTGCACCCACGGCGACGTCGTCCAGGAACTGCTCGAGCACCTGGCCGCCCAGGGCGTCGTCGATCGGCAACATGCCCGGCAGATGGCCAAAGGCTCGACCTGGGTGCTCGACGAACGCGGCGGCCGGCTCTCCGGCGCCACCTACCTGCCCGCGCCCTGAGGCCCGCGCGGCTCGCGACTCAGCCGAACTTCCCGTCGACGTAATCGCGCGTTCGGGGGTCCGACGGGTGGTTGAAGATCGCGTCCGTGCGGTCGAACTCGATCAGCTCGCCGTGGCGCAGGAAGGGCTCGATCAGCATGAACGCGGTGTAATCGGAAACACGCTTCGCCTGCTGCATGTTATGGGTCACGATCACGATCGTGTAGCGGTCTCTCAGCTTGCGAATCAGCTCCTCGATCCGCAGGGTCGAGATCGGATCGAGCGCCGAGCAGGGCTCATCCATCAGGATGACCTCGGGGCCGACGGCGAGGCAGCGGGCGATGCACAGCCGCTGCTGCTGTCCGCCCGACAGCGAGGCCGCCGACCGGTGCAGGCGATCCGAGACCTCGTCCCAGAGGCCGGTGATCCGCAGGCTGTCCGCCACGCCTTTCGCGATGCGCTCCGCGGGCCATCCCAGCAGCCGGGGGCCAAAGGCGACGTTGTCGTAGATCGACATCGGGAATGGGTTGGGACGCTGGAATACCATTCCGATCCGCCGGCGGAGGTCGTAGATGCGGGGGGTCGTCGTGACTTCCTCGGTGTTGAGGCGGATCGAGCCCCGAGCCTTCGCGCCGGGAACCAGGTCGTACATGCGGTTGAAGGTCTGGAGCAACGTGCTCTTGCCGCATCCCGACGGCCCGATGATGGCGGTCACGCGATTGGCGCGAATCTCGAGCGTGATGTCCTTGAGCGCCAGGAAGCTGCCGTAGAAGAACGTCAGGTCCTTGGCACGCAGCTTGACCGGCGTCTCATCGGCGGTCGACGGATCGCCCAGCCGCGGCGCGGGTGCAACGCGTACCGAACTGTCCAATGGCCTTCCCTGCCCGGACCTCGACGATAGCCGCGGCGGATTAATGCCCGGTTAGCGGCGGATTAAGGAGCGCAGGCCGGGATGCTGTCCGGCCTGCTCGCCAGGGATGCGCGTCAGTCGCCATTTCCCTCGGTGGGCTCGCCGGTCCTCCAGAAGGGCGTCCGCTCCAGCCGGTTGATGGTGCTGACGATGAACCGCGGTTCGTCGAGCGGCGTCGAGTCGCCGGCATGCCCGTCCTGATAGCCGGCTGCCTTCAGGTAACTCACGGCGGGCAGGTTGCCGGCATCGATGGCCGCGAAGAAGTCGGTCAGGTCGGCCGCTTTTCGGGCTTTGCTTTCGTGAGCGTTAACCTCAAGCAACCCGAAGCTTCACGATGCGGCGGTAGGCTCATCCGCGTCGACCGTTGGACACCGGTTCACGCGTTCTCTTCCTTCCGCGACCGCTCCCGGGTTCTCCCCCTGCCGGAGCGGTCGCTTTTCTTGTCGGGGGCGAGTGCTGCCCAACAATCGCCCTTTGCTAGGCTTCGCCCATGTTGCGCTGGCGGCGCGCCGGGGAGCAGCCGGATGAGCGCACGGTGAGCGAGGCGTCCGGGGAGACGCCCGACCCGCTGCTCGACTACATCCAGGTCGTCGAGCGCCTGCGGGACGGCGTCGTGCTGATCAACCGCGAATGGGTCGTGGGCTGGCTGAACGAGGCCGCCCGCGGGCTGCTCACCGCGCCGGCCAACCCGATCGGGCGCCGCCTGCTCGAGGTGGTCCGCGACCACCGCATCGAGACGCTGGCGCAGCAGGCCGCCGCGGCGGCGGAGGAGCTGATGACGGAGATCACCCTGCCCGTTTCCGGACGCTCGCTGCGGGTCCGGGCGTTCCCCCTCGCCGGTGCTGGAGGCATGTGCCTCCTGCTCGAGGAAACCACCCGGATGCGGTACCTGGAGACCGTGCGCCAGCAGTTCGTCGCCAACCTCTCGCACGAGCTTCGGACGCCCCTGGCCGGCCTCGACCTGGCGGCGCAGACGCTCGCGGGACAGCTCCCGGCTGACCAGTCGCTGGCGATGTTCATGGATCGCATCCTCGAGGAAAGCCAGCGGCTGGCCGCGATCGTGCAGAATCTCGGCCAGCTCGCGGCTATCGACGCGGAGCAGATCCGTGTCGAGCACAGCCCGTTTTCTGTGTCCGGGTTGCTGGAAGAGAATGCGGTGCGTTTCAAAGCCCGGGCCGCCGCAGCCGGACTGGTCTTGCGGGTCGAGCCATTGGATCATGAGCTGCTCGCCTTTGGCGACCGCGCGAAGACCGACCAGGCCCTGCAGAGCCTGGTCGACAACGCCCTCAAGTTCACGAGCGCGGGCGAGGTCGTCCTGAGCGCGGTCCCCATCGGCGGCATGGTGGAGATCGCCGTCCGCGACACCGGCGTCGGGATTCCTGCCGCCGACCTGCCTCGCATCTTCGAGCGCTTCTACAAGGTCGATCGGGCGCGCGGCGGCCAGCCCGGGAGCGGCCTCGGTCTCTCCATCGCCCGGCACCTCGTGGAGCTACAGGGCGGCAGCCTGGTCGCCGAAAGCGAGCCTGGGAGCGGCACGATCATGCGTCTGCGCCTCCCCGTCCCGCCGCTTAACCCAGCCTTAACCGGCGCTTAAGCCAGCCTCTGCCCGTCGATTACGCGCCATCTCTAGCCTTGGGATGAGACCGTTTGACGTTTCCGGCGCACCCCAAGGAGGGAAAGCATAAGCATGAAGCGCGCAATCCTGGCCATGGTCCCGGCCGTAGGCATCCTGCTGGCCGCCTGCGGATCGACCAGCAACACCCCGGCCTCGTCCCCGGCGGCAGGCTTTACGATCCCGACCCCGCCGGCGGCCAACCTGATCGGCGCCGGCTCGACCTTCGACTACCCATTCTTCAACGCTGCCTTCTACGCCTACAACCAGAAGTTCAGCGACGTCACGGTCAATTATCAGTCGATCGGCTCGGGAGGCGGCATTCAGCAGCTGACCAAGAAGACCGTCGACTTCGGCGCCAGCGACGTTCCGCTCAAGACGTCTGAGGCTGACGCCATGGGCGGCGCCGATGCCGTGGTCCAGATCCCCGTGACGCTCGGGGCCGTCAGCCTTGCGTACAACCTGCAAGGCGTTGGCAATGGTCAGTTGAAGCTGACCCCGGACCTCATCGCCGGCATCTTCCTGGGCAGCATCACGACCTGGAACGACCCCGCCATCACGGCTGTGAACAGCGGCCTGAGCCTGCCGAGTCAGCCGATCAATGTCGTCCACCGGTCCGACGCCAGCGGCACCACCTATATCTTCACCGACTACCTGTCGAACGTCAGCCCCGAATGGAAGACCAAGATCGGGGTCGGCAAATCGGTTTCCTGGAAGACGGGGGGAGGGCAGAAGGGGAACGAGGCCGTCGCCGCATACATCAAGCAGACGCCCGGGGCGATCGGGTATGTTGAGCTCGCCTACGTTGTGCAAACGAACATGACCCAGGCCAGGCTGAAGAATGCCGACGGGAATTTCGTCCTCCCGAGTGCCGCGGGCGCGACCGCGGCCGCAGCGGCCAAGCCCAACGTGACGCCGACCGATTTCTCGATCGTCAACGCGCCCGGGAAGGATAGCGCGCCGATCGCCGGCTACAGCTGGGCGATGCTCTACAAGGACCAGACGGACAAGACGAAAGGACAGGCGACGGTGGACCTGCTCTACTGGCTGATCAGCCCGGATGGGCAGCAGTATGCGGCTAACCTCAATTACGCGAAGTTGCCCGACAACATCGCGAAGGCGGACGTCGCCACGCTCAAGACCGTCACGTCTGGTGGTACCGCGCTGTTGACCGTCTCCTGACGGCCGGATGAGTCAGGCCACTGCCGAACCGCGGGTTCGGCCGCCGCTGGTTACGACGGGTCGCCAGCGGCGCTGGCTTCACGGGGACCAGCTGTTTCGCGGCCTGGCGGTCGCCAGCGGAGTGCTCCTGCTCCTGGTCTCGGCGATCTTCCTCCTGGCGCTCTTCATTCCGGCGCTCCCGTCGATCACCCGCTTTGGTCTTCCTTTCCTGTGGGGCCGCGATTGGGATGCCGTCCACCTGCGATTCGGCGCGCTGCCGTTCATCTACGGAACCGTCGTCACGTCGGCCATCGGCATGCTCATCGCATTCCCGGTTGGACTGGGGGCTGCCTTGTTTCTCGCCGAGGAGTCGCGCCTCAACTGGATCCGGGCGCCGCTGTCCTTCGCCGTCGAACTGCTCGCCGGGATCCCGAGTGTCGTGATCGGGCTCTGGGCGCTCTTCATCCTGACGCCGATCATGCGGGACGATGTCGAGCCCTTCCTCAACCATCTGTTCGGCTTCCTGCCCTTCTTTCAACCCCCCTTCTCTGGGACCAGCTTCCTGACCGCCGGCATCGTGCTCGCGATCATGGTGCTGCCGATCCTGATCGCGCTCTCGCGCGACGTCATCCGGGCGGTGCCGCGGTCCCTGCAGGAGGCGAGCCTGGCCCTCGGCGCAACCCGGGCGGAAACGACCTGGTCGGTGGTCCTGCCCTACGCTCGGGTCGGCATCACCGGCGCCGTGCTGCTCGCGCTCGGCCGCGCGTTGGGCGAAACGATCGCGGTGACCATGGTGATCGGCAACACGCCTCAGATCACGTCCCGCCTGTTCGCCCAGGGCTACACGCTGGCCAGTGTGATCGCCAACGAGTTCACCGAAGCAGTCGGTCCGATCCTCCAGGGCGTGCTCTTCGAGATCGGGCTCGTCCTCGTCCTCATCACGATCGTCGTGAATGTGATCGCCCGCCTGATGGTCTGGCAGTTCACGAAACCGGAAGGGCGATGAGCAGGCTCCGCATCCGCGAGGCGGTCGACCGGCTGGTGGCGGGCCTGGTCGTGCTCGCGCTGATGCTGGCCGCCACTCCCGTCCTGATCCTGCTCCTCTTCGTCGTCATCAAAGGCCTGCCCGGAATGCTGGCGCCGGGCTTCTTCACGGACCTCCCGCATCCGCAGGGCGTCCCCGGCGGCGGCGTGTTCAACGCCATCCTTGGCACCCTGATCATCATCGGGTTCGCGTCGCTGGCGGCCGTTCCCGTCGGCGTGCTGATCGGCGTCTTCCTGTCCGAATACGGCCACAACCGTCTGGGCGACACCGTGCGCTTCGTCAGCGACGTGCTCACGGGCATGCCCTCGATCGCCTTTGGCATCTTCGCCTACACGGTCCTGGTGGCGACCCACGTGGTCGGCTTCTCGGCGATCGCGGGGTCGGCCGCACTTGCGGTCTTGATGCTGCCCGTGGTCTTGCGCTCCACGGAGACCGCGCTGCTTCTCGTGCCGAACACCTTCCGCGAAGCCGGCCTGGCGCTGGGCGCCCCGCAATGGCGGGTGACCCTGCAGATCGTGGTCCCCGCGGCGCTGGGCGGAATCGTGACCGGCGCCCTCCTCTCCATGGCCCGGGCGGTCGGCGAGACCGCGCCCCTCCTCTTCACCGCCTTCGGCAACGAGTTCCTTCAGCTCAATCCGTTCCGGCCGATGGGAGCCTTATCCCTCACCGTCTTCAAGAACGCCCTCGTGCCCTATGCGAACTTGCAGGATCAGGCCTGGGCGGCGGCGCTCCTGCTCGTCCTCCTGGTCTCGATCACGAACATCCTGGCCCGCTTCTACGTCCGGCGGATCCAGCGCTAGGCACATGCTGGACCGGCCGGTCTCAACCGATGAGGAGGCAGTGCCGGCTCCGGAGCCCGCTCCGGCGGCTGGCTTCGGCGCCGCGGGACCCGAATGGGACAATGAGCCCATGGCCCAGGCCCAGGCTGCGGAGCAACCCGGCCCCGTCGAAGGCGCTTCGGCGGCAGCCCAGCACCCGCCCAAGCTCCAGGCTCGGCACGTCAACTTCTTCTACGGCGACTTCCAGGCGCTCCACGACGTCTCCCTCGACGTGCGGGCCAACCAGATCACCGCCTTGATCGGTCCGTCCGGCTGCGGCAAGACCACATTCCTCCGCATCTTCAATCGCATGCATGACCTCGTGCCGGACGCCCGGGTCACCGGCGAGGTGCTCTTCGACGGCCAGGACATCCTTGCCTCGAACGCCGACGTCATCCAGCTACGCCGGCGGGTCGGCATGCTCTTCCAGCGTCCGAATCCGTTCCCCAAGTCGATCTACGAGAACGTGGCCTACGGGCCGCGCATGCTCGGATGGAGCCGGAGTCGTGTTGATCAGGTCGTGGAGCAGAGCCTGAAGGACACCGGGCTGTGGGACGAGGTGCACAACCGCCTGCGCCGCTCGGCGCTCAACCTCTCGGGCGGGCAGCAGCAACGGCTCTGCCTCGCGCGCGCGCTGGCGGTCGACCCGGAAGTGCTGCTCATGGACGAGCCCTGTGCCGCCCTCGATCCGATCGCCACGTTGAAGATCGAGGATCTCATGCAACAGCTGAAGCACCGTTATACGATGGTCATCGTGACCCACAACATGCAGCAGGCGGCCCGGGTCTCGGACTTTACCGCCTTCATGCTCATGAACCAGCAGCGGGCGGGCGAGCTGATCGAGTTCGATTCGACCGACAACATCTTCAATCGGCCGAAGGACTCGCGGACCGAGGATTACATCACCGGACGGTTTGGCTGAAGCCATGGCGACCACCCGGACCCACTTCGACCAGGAGCTCGAGCAGCTGAAGAGCGGGGTCTTCCGGATGGGCAGCATGGTGGAGCAGGCGATCGGGCACTCGATGGAGGCCCTCGTCCAGCGGGACAACGCGCTGGCACGGGCGGTGATTCGAGGTGACGAAGAGCTCAACGAGCTCCATCGGGAGCTCCGCGAGCGGTCCTTCATGATCATGGCGACCCAGCAGCCGGTCGCGCGTGACCTCCGGTTGATCTTCAGCTTCCAGCACATGGTGATCGAGTTGGAGCGGATGGGGGATCACGCGGTGAACATCGCGAGAGGCGCGATCCGGCTCAACGACCTGCCTCAGCTGAAGCCCTACATCGACCTGCCCAGGATGGCCGCGCTCGTCCAGTCGCAGGTCCACGACGTGCTCGGCGCCGTGATCGACGCCGACCAGGACCGTGCCCGCAAGATCGCCGAACGGGACGACGAGGTCGACACGCTCTACCGCTCGCTCTGGGACGAGCTGGTCGAGTACATGGTCAACGACCCCGGCAACGTCCAGCGGGCGGCCATCCTGCTCTTCATCGCCAAGGACCTCGAGCGGATTGCGGACCGGGTCACGAACATTGCCGAGGACGTGGTCTTCCTGCACACGGGCCACATCGTCGAGCTGAGCTAGTGGCCCGCCGGGTTCTGGTGGTCGAGGATGACGCGAGCATCCGGGACACGCTCACCTTCAACCTGAAGAAGGAGGGCTACCTGGTGACGGCTGCCGTGGACGGCGCCGACGCCCTGCTGAAGGCCCGCGAGACCCGGCCGGATCTCGTCTTGCTCGACCTCATGCTCCCCGAGCTGAGCGGGCTGGAGGTCTGCCGCATCCTGCGCCAGGAGGGCAGCGTGCCGATCATCATGCTGACCGCCAAGGAAAGCGAGGTCGACAAGGTGATCGGCCTCCAGCTCGGGGCGGACGACTACATCACGAAGCCGTTTTCGCTGCGCGAGCTGTTCGCGCGCATGACGGCGGTGCTCCGGCGCAGCGAGCAGCGGGAACTGCACGTCGAGAGCGAGGAAGACCGGGTCGGGCGGCTGCGCATCGACCGGGCGGGGCACCGCGCCTTCATCGACGACCAGGAGCTGCGGCTCACGCCCAAGGAATGGGAGCTGCTCGCCTACCTGGCCCGCCGGCCCGGCCGCGTCTTCACGCGCGAGATCCTCCTGGAGCAGGTCTGGGGCTACACCTACCTGGGCGACCGCAAGACGGTCGACGTCCACGTGCGCTGGCTGCGCGAGAAGCTGAGCAAGTACGCGCCGCTCGGCTTCGAGATCGTCACCGTCCGGGGCACCGGCTACCGGCTGGACGTGATCCCGGCGGCCCGCCCGGCGCCGTCCCGCAACCAGGCGACTGCCTGAGGTCTACTCGCGCGGGCGCGACATGAGATCGTGGAGGAAGCTCCCGGTCACGGCGCACCCGATGCCGGCCCCCATTCCCAGCGCCAGGTAGCCCAGGATGTCGATGCCGTAGCCGAGCAGGTAGATGCCGGCGAGCACTCCGACGAGTGCCGCCAGCACCCACCCGACGCGGTCCATGCGATCCGATCAGCCGCCGGTCGCGGCGCCGCCGCCGCCCCCGCCACCGCCGAAGAACCGGCCGGTGCCCGCCGGGACGAGCGTGATCGAGGTGGCCTTGACGCTGCCGTCCGCCTGCCGCTGCCCGGTGATGGTGACGTTCTGGTTCTCCTGCAGGTCGGCCACCGTCCCGACCACGGTCTTGCGGACGATCACGGTTGGATCGAAGGTCACCTTCGTATCCGTATTGCAGGTAGCGTTATGGACGGTGAGCGTGCCACTGGCGAGGTAGCTGATCGTGCCCGTCGTGCCGCGGCCTCGGGCGGCCCCACCGCTCGCGCCCGGGCTGGGCGACGTGCTGGGCGCCGTACACAGCGCCGCGAGTCCGCCGCCAAAACCGCCTCCGGTTCCACGCGTGCCGCCCGTGGTCGTGGACGCGGCGGATGCCTGCGTCCCGTTCTGGCCGAGCTTGTACCCGCCGTAGAAGCCCCCCAGCAGGGTCACGACGGCGATCAGGATGGCGACCGGAATCTTCAGCATAGACAGACCTCCATGGGGTTATTCGTAGCGAAGGGCTTCGATGGGATGCAGCCGGGCGGCGCGGTTGGCGGGATAGATGCCGAAGAACAGTCCGATCCCGAGTGACACGCCGAAGGCGAGCACGATGGACGAGACCGACACGAGCGGGTGCAGGCTGGACACGAGCCTGCCGAGCAGGCTGGAGCCGAGGGTGCCGACCAGGATGCCCAGCGCGCCGCCGACCGCACTCAGGAACATCGATTCGATCAGGAACTGCAGCAGGACGTCACGCCGGCGCGCCCCGATGGCTTTGCGGATGCCGATCTCGCGGGTCCGCTCGGTGACGGTGACCAGCATGATGTTCATGATGCCGATGCCCCCGACCACCAGCGAGATCGCGGCGATCGCCCCCAGCAGGAGGGTCAGCGTCCCGGTCACCTGTGAGGCGGTGGTGAGGACGTCCGCCTGGCTCTGCAGCTGGAAGTCCGCGTTGGCCACGGTTGAGATGTGGTGCTGGTTCAGCAGGACCTGGGTGACCTCAGACTCCGCGCTCTGGGTCGCCTGGCTGCTGGCCGCCTCGACGTAGATGGCCTGGACGTTGTGGCCGCCCAGCAGGAAAGCCCAGGCGGTCGTGATCGGCATCGCGACCAGGTCGTCCTGGTTCGTGAAGCCGGATGACCCCTTCGACTGGAAGACGCCGACCACGCGGAAGATCTGCCGGTTGATCTTCAGCGTCTGCCCGAGCGGATCCTGGCCGCCGAAGAGGTTCTGCACCACGGTGGGTCCGAGGACCGCGACCTTGCGTTGGGCCTGGACGTCGGCCGCGCTGAAGAACTGGCCCTCGGCCAGCTGGTAATTGCGCACCTGCGGGAACTGCTCCGTCGTCCCGCTCAGTGACGTGTTCCAGTTCTGGTTGCCGTAGGTGACCTGGGCGCGTCCGTTCACGTTCGGAATGGCGGTGACGACGTCAGGCGCCACGGTCTTGTCTTTGAGGGCGGTGACGTCCTGCATGGTGAGGGTATTGCCCGTGCCAAAGCCCTGCTGGACGCCGCCCACGCGCAGGTTGCTGGGGGAGACGGTGATCAGGTTGGAGCCGAGGCCCTGGATCGAGCTCTGCACGGAGGCCGAGGCGCCGTTGCCCACCGCCACCAGCAGGATGACGGCGCCAACGCCGATCAGGATGCCGAGCATGGTCAACCCCGAGCGCAGACGATTGCCCATCAGCCCGCTGAAGGCCAGCCGGATGGCCTCGACGAGGTTCACGCCCGGGTCTCCATGGGCGTCTCGCGCCGTTCATCGCTCAGCACCAGGCCGTCGCGAAGGCGCACGATCCGGTCGGCGAACGCGGCGATGTCCTGCTCGTGCGTGATCAGGACGATCGTCCTCCCCTGCTGATGCAGGTCGGCAAGCAAGCGCATGATCTCGACACTGGCCGCGCTGTCCAGGTTGCCGGTTGGTTCGTCGGCGAGCAGGATGGCCGGGTCCGTCACCAGCGCCCGCGCGATCGCCACCCGCTGCTGCTGCCCGCCGGACAGTTCGGTCGGCTGGTGCCCGGCTCGATCGGCGAGGCCGACGAGCCGGAGGGCCTCCAGAGCCCGCTCGCGCCGCTGCGCGCCTTCGCCGGCATAGATCAAGGGCATCTCGACGTTGTGCAGCGCGGTCGAGCGCGGGATCAGGTTGAAGGATTGAAAGACGAAGCCGATCTTCCGGTTGCGGATCCAGGCCAGCTCGTCGTCGTTCAAGCCGGCGACGTCAACTCCGTCGAGAATGTAGTGACCTTCGGTCGGCTGGTCGAGGCAGCCGATGATGTTCATCAGCGTGCTCTTCCCGGAGCCGGACGCGCCCATGATGGCCAGGAACTCACCGTCCTGGACGTGCAGCGTGATTCCCTTCAGGGCACGCACCTCGACGTGGCCCATGTGATAGACCTTGGTGACGCCCTCGAGGGTGATCATCCGCCTCCGCCGCGGGTCACTCCTCCTCCAAAGCCGCCGCCGCCCAGCAGTCCGCGCCCGCCTCCGGTCGTACCCGTCGCCGCGCGAATCGTGGGCAGGACCACCTGCTGCCCCTCGTTGAGCCCGGCCTTGATTTCCGAGTTGGTATCTCCCTGCAGACCGACGACGACCTCGGTCGGAAGCTGCTCGCCCTTGTTCAGGACCGTGACCGTGGTCGTCCCGTTCGCGCTGCGCACCGCCGCGTTCGGGACGTAGAGCACGTTGTCGACGGAGGCCGTGGTGACGGCGGCGTTCACGGTCATGCCCGCGCGCAGCCGGGGGTCGAGACGGTTGAGGACGAAGCTCGCGTAGTAGTTGATGACGTTGGAGGTGACCGTGGCCGTCGGTGCGACCGCCAGCAGGTGGCCGCTGATGGTGAGGTTGGGGACGGCGTCGAAGCTCAGGGAGGCGATCTGATTGGGCTGGAGCCCCGCCGCGTCGGACTCGGCGAAGGGCACGACCGCGTAGTACTGGCTCTGGTCGCTGATCACGGCGAAGGCGCCGGATCCCGATGCGCTGGACGACGTGCCGCTCGTGGCCGCGGGCGCCGTGGTGCCGGGCGCCTGGGCGGTGGTGCCGCCTCCCGTGGCGGCCTGTTCCCCGATTTCACCGTTGAGGCTGACGATCAGGCCGCTGCTCGGGGCGGTGAGCGTGGTCTCGTTGAGGGCCAGCTGGGCCGCCTGGACCTGCGCCTGGGCGGAAACGAGGCCGGCCTGCGCCGAGGTGACCGCGTTTGGCTTGACTTGCGTCTGGACCGCGTAGCTGTCGCGCGCCGCGGTCAGTTGGGCGCTCGCCGAGTTGATCCGGCCCTGGTTGTTGATCTGGTCGAGGTGCTGCCGGCTCTGGTCGGCGGCGAGCGTGGTCTGGTCCTGCGTGCAGGTCTGCGCGGGAGGGGTGGTGGAACAATCCGTGTTGACCCGTGCCTGGTCACTGGCGACGGTCGCCGCGTCCGCCTGGTTCTGAGCATCGACCTGGGCCACGGTGTCGTTGTAGCTCTGCTGCGCCGCGCTCAGGCTGTGCTGGAGCTGTGCGACCTGGGCCGAGGTCAGGGGGGATTGCGCGGCCTGGAGATTGGCTTGCGCCGAGGCGAGCTGCGCCTGGGCCTGGGCGAGCGCCGCCTGCTGGACGCTCGGATCGATCCGCGCCAGGACCTGACCGGTCTTCACCGTGTCGCCGACCTTCACATCGATCTCGATCAACTGGCCCGGGACGCGGAAGCCGACGTTGACCTGACTACCGGCCACCAGGGATCCCGTGCCGGTCACGGTGGTGCTCACGGTGCCGCGGGTCACGGTCGCCAGTCGCAGCGCGGCCGCCGTGGCGGCCGGGGGGAAGAACAGATCGCGCGCGATCAGCCCGATCAGGATCAGGGCGACGGCGCCGAGTCCGGCGATCCAGGCGCGACCCCCGCTCAGCCAGGCGGCGGCGCCGGTTCGCCTGGGCAGCGGCGAGATCTTCGGCCGAGGGACTCCCTGGTTAGCCACCGGTCGATGGCTGGGGTTGGAAGTTCCCCAGCGTCACCCCCACGGAGATGCTCTTGCCGCCCCGGATCACCGTGAGGGTGACGCGGTCACCGACGTGCTTGGTGTTGAGATAGCGGGTCAGGTCTTCGATGGTGTTGACCGGGTGGCCGTCGATGGCGGTGATGATGTCATCCGAGGCGTCCGGCTGGCCCGAGCCCTGCAGGCCAGCCTGGGCCGCCGGGCTGCCGCTGAGCGCCTGGATCACGAGCACGCCGGACTGCTTCGCCAGGCCGTATTGCTGCGCCGTGGCCGGCGTGATCGTCTGCCCTTCGATGCCGAGGGAGGCATGCTGGATCGACTGGCCCTTCTCCAGCGCGCTGAGCACGCCCTTGGCCGTGTTCGACGCCACCGCGAATCCGACGCCGACCGAACCCTGGATCGGGCTCTGGATCGACTCATCGATCCCGATGACCTGGCCCTGCGCGTTGAGCAACGGGCCGCCCGAGTTGCCCGGGTTGATCGGGGCGTCGGTCTGGATGAGCCCGGTGAGAGCCCGGCCGTTGGGGGCCGAGCTGCTCCGGTTCAGACCGGACACGATGCCGGCCGTGAGCGACTCCGAGAGGCCGAAGGGCGCGCCGATCGCGAGCACGGAATCCCCAACCTGGACCGCGTCCGAGTCCGCGAGCGTCAGCGGATGGAGGCGGCTCGACGACACGGAAACCTTCACGATCGCCAGGTCGTCCGAGGCGTCCACGCCCACCACGGTGGCGCTCACCGTCGAGCCGTCGCTGAAGGTGACCTGGGTCTGGCTGGTGTTCGCGACCACGTGTTCGTTGGTGAGGATGTTGCCCTGCGTGTCCAGCACGATGCCAGATCCGGTCGCCTCCCCGAAGCTGCGGAAGGTCGAGCCGACCACGCTCGAGATGGTGACCACGCCCAGCGAGGCTTGCTTGTAGATCGCCTCCGGCGTGAGGCTGCTGGCCGCTTGCGACGCGCCGGGCGAGGGCGCGACCGCCACCGCGGATTGCGAGGCGGCGGCGGTCGGACTGGTGTTGACCGTCGCCACCGGCCGCGAGTGACCGAAGAGCAGGGCGCCGAGCGAGCCGCCCACGATGCCGAGCACCAGCCCGGCCGCGAGCATGGCGATGGCCATGCTGCGGGCCGGACGGTGGGGGAAGGGAGAGGACGCGTCTGACGAGGGCGGGATCGCCCTGGGATGGCTGGTGTCGATCGGCGGCTCCGTGTCCGGCGGCGGGGGCGGTTCCATCCCGCCGGTCCAGACCGGAGGTGGATCGGGCGCGGGCGGCGGCTCCATGCCGCCGCGGAAGCCCGGATCCGGGGTGGCCGCGGGCGGCGCCTGGGGCCCCGATGTCGGAAGCGGCTCAGGTCCGGGCAGCAACGGCTCCACGGGTCCCATGCTGCATCCGAGACGTGAGTGCCTCGTGAGACAAGGGTAAGAGGGCCCTAAGACTTTGCGACCGGGATCTCGACCCGGAAGGTGGCCCCACGATCGGGATTGTTCGTCGCCTGGACCCGGCCGCCGTGCTCCTTGACGATCCAGCGGGCGATCGCGAGCCCGAGCCCGGTGCCCTCGCCCGCGCGGGAGGCGTCCGCCTGGTAGAAGCGTTCGAAGATGCGCTCGGTGTCGCCCGCGGGGATGCCGCTGCCGTCGTCCCGGACGCTGAGCGCGATGAAGCCGTTCTCCTGGTCGAGCCGCAGCCGCACGTGCCCGCCGTCCGGCGTGTTCTTGACTGCGTTGTCGACCAGGATCCAGAGCAGCTGTTTGAGCGCGTCCGCGTTGCCGACCACCCGGACGTCGCGCGCCTCCTCGAGCTGGACGTCCCGCTGCTCGGCCACGGTCTGCGCCTGGCGGGAGACCTCGCGGACGATGGGCGCCAGGTCGAGCGGTGCCTTGTCGAGGTGCTGGCCGGCGTCCGCGCGCGCGAGCGTCAGGAGGTCCTGGACCATCCGGCTCATGCGCTCGCTCTCGCCGGCGATGTCCTGCAGGGCGGCGGCCCGGTCCTCAGTCGTGATGTCGTCGCGCTTGAGCAGCAGGCCGACATTGCCGCGGATCGTGGTCAGCGGCGTACGCAGCTCGTGAGAGGCGTCGGCGACGAACCGGCGCTGGGCGGCCAGCGCCCCCTGGAGGCGCCGGTAGGCGTCCTCGAGCTGCTGCAGCATGAGGTTGAAGCTCTGCTGCAGGCGTCCCACCTCGTCGCCGGTCGGTTGCGCCGGGAGGCGCCGGCTCAGGTCCTGCGTCTGCCCGATCTCTTCGGCGGTGCGGGCCATCGTCTCCAGCGGACGCAGGGCGCGCCCCGCCAGCAGCCAGCTCGCCGCCAGGGCGCCGAACAGGCTCAGGAGCGCGCCGATCAGAAGGAACAGGCGGAGTGTGGCGAGCTGATTGGTGATCGCGGTCAGCGAGCGAAAGGTGACCACGTATCCGCTGACGCCGAGATCCGGGCGCGACCAGGGCTGCGTGAACACGCGCAGCGGCAGGTCAGACCTGAGCTGCATCGTCGTCGTGGAGCCCAGCGGGCTCGTGGCGGCATCGAGAACGTCGCTGGGAATCGCGACGGGAGCGTTGTCCAGCGAGGCGTTCGTCGAGATGATCTGGTTGCCGCTGATGACCTCGTAGAAGGTGTCGTCAGCGGTTGACAGGTCGGGCGAGAACCCGGGCCCACCGCGGGGGATGAAGCCGCGGCGCACGATCAACGCCGTGATCTGCTGGCCGCGCGCCTTGAGCGTGGCGTCCTGCTGTTGGAGCAGGCTTCCTTCGACGAGCTTGTAGACGAGGATGCCGAAAATCAGCACCGTCAACGCCACCACGCCGGCGCCGAAGAGGGCGATCCGGGCGCGAATCGGCAGGCTGTGACCCGGGAGGTGCACCCGAAGCCCGCCGACCGCACTCCTGACTCGCGATCCGAGGGCACCGATGCGGCTGGCCGCCACGCCCATGGGGAGCGTCATTCCTCTCGAAGGACGTATCCGACCCCGCGAACCGTCTGCAACAGCCGCGGGCGCCCTGAGACCTCCAGCTTCTGCCTCAGATAGCCGACGTACACATCCACCACGTTACTCGACGCGCCGAAATCGAATCCCCACACGGCGTCCAGCAACTGCTCCCGGCGCAGCACCTGGTTCGGGTTTCGCAGGAAGTGCTGGAGCAGGTCGAACTCCTTGGCGGTCAGCGGGATGACCGTCTCCCCGCGCTTGACCTCGTGGGTGCCGATGTCCATCAGGATGTCGGCGTAGCGGAGCGTGCGGCGGATGCGCGGCGCGCGCCGGCGCAAGAGCGCGCGAACGCGGGCCAGGAGCTCTTCGTAGGCGAAAGGTTTGACGAGGTAGTCGTCAGCCCCGCTGTCGAGGCCCTTGACGCGGTCGGCGGTGCCGTCCCGGGCGGTCAGCATCAGGATGGGGAGATCACCCTCCGCGCGCAGCCGGCGGCAGACCTCCAGCCCGTCGATCCCCGGCAGCATCACGTCCAGGATCGCGAGGTCGGGCATGCGCTCGCGGGCGCGGTTGAGCGCGAGCTGGCCATCGGGGGCGACGTCCACCTGGTACCCCTCGTAGACGAGCGCGCGGCGGAGCGCCGCCGCGATCTTCGTGTCGTCGTCGACGACGAGGATGTGTGGCTGCTCGGGCACGCGTCAATCTAATCATGGATCCATGAGATTTGTCTAAGAAGAACTGGCGGGCGACCGACGCCCGGCGGCCTCAGTGGACCAGCATGGTCCAGAGCATGACGGTGGCGGCCACCGTCATGAACGCGGTCGCGATCGAGGTCAGCGTCAGACTCAGCGGCCCGCTGGCCTTCGACCCCATGACGGCGCGGTCCGTCCCCAGCAGCACGATCAGAAACAGGAGCGGAGGGGCGACCACCCCGTTGATGACCGCGGTCCAGAACAGGGCGGCGATCGGGTTCAGGTGCAGCGCGTTGATGAGCACGCCGGCCACGGTCGCCAGCGTCAGGATGAGGTAGAAGGTGGGGCGGTACCGAGGCCGCACGGCGAGGCTTCCCTTGAGGCCGAGGAACTCCGTGAGCGCATACGTCGCCGACCCGGTCAGGATCGGAATCGCGAGCAGCCCGGCACCGATCATCCCGACGGCGAAGACCACGAAGGCAAAGGGGCCTGCCAGCGGCGCGAGGGCGGCGGCGGCCTGGTCAGCGGTCTGGATGCCGGTCCGGCCATGGGTATGGAGGACCGTGCCTGAGGTCAGGATGATGAAGTACATCACCAGTTGGGAAAAGAACATCCCGATCATGATGTCGACCCGTGCGGCGCGCAGCTCGGCGCGCCGTACGCCGCGCCGTTCCGATTCCGTCATCTTGCCGGCGGCCTTCATCTCGTCGACCTCGGAGGACGCCTGCCAGAAGAACAGGTAGGGGGAGATCGTCGTGCCGAGGACGGCAACCAGGGCGGTGACGTAGTCGCGGCTCAGCTCGATATGCGGCACGAGCGTCGCCTTCACGACCTCCGCCAGGCTCGGGTGGGCGAAGACGGCGGTGATCACGTAGGCGAAGAGCGCGAGCGTCAGCCACTTGAAGATCTTGAAGATGGTGGCGTAGGTCGCGACCCACTGCAGGCCGATGATCAGCGCCGCCACCGGAACGACGAGCCACAGGCCGCTGAGGTGGCCCCGGGTCAGCAGCGAGCCGCCGGCCGCGACCGCGCCGAGATCAGCGCCCACGTTGATGGTGTTCGCGATCAGCAGGCCCCCAATGGCGATCGCCACGATGAAGGAAGGGAACTTGCGGCGCAGGCTCACGCCGAGCCCGACGCCGGTCTGGAGCGCGATGCGGGCGCACAACTCCTGGACGGCCGACATCAGCGGGAACGTGAACAGGGCGGTCCAGAGCAGGCCGAGCCCGAACTGGCTTCCGACCTGCGAGTAGGTGCCGATGCCACTCGGGTCGTCATCGCTGGCTCCCGTGATCAGCCCCGGGCCGAGCAGCTGGAGCCATCCGATCGGCCCCCAGCGGCCGGCCTGCGCGACAGTCGTCCGTCCCGCCGGCGGACCGCCGCTGGCTGCGAGGTCCGAACGGCGTCCGTGGTCCTTGAGGACCACCTGCGCCGGCGGCTCAGGCTGCGGCTTGACGCTCGAAGCAGGGGATCCTCGACGGGCTGGGCTGATTTTCTCCTGGCCATGCTCAGTGACGACGAACGCGTGTTTCCCGCAACCTGCGACCATGTTAGCTGATAGCCGGAATATCATGCTGTGAATCGATTTCCCCGGGCTGAGCCTGGTAACCTTCCGCGGCCGGCGGCGTTGTAACATCCGCTCGTGGGGTCTAGCCAGGTGATAGGCGCACTGCTAGGATGTTGGTGAAATGTCACAAATAGTGGCCAAGCTGTTACTTGGAGGCGCGCTGGCGGTCATCCTTCCGTCCTGCTACGGCACCCAGCTGGCCTCCGATCGGCGTCCTGGCCCGGTGGCGCTCGCCTATAACTTCACCCAGGCCCGTGCCCTCCACGACACCGAGCCGGCGGCCACCCCGGTGATCGCGGCCGCGGTCATCGACCGCGGGAGCGTGGCCGTCCGCGGATTTCACGAGCCCGGCGACTTCGCCCACCGGAACTATTGCGGAGCCGGCGCGACGCAGGTGCTGCTGTCCGGGTGGATGGCGAATGTGCCGGACATCGAAACCGTGGCGGCGCGCTCGCATTTGAACCCGAATCGCGGCGAGTACGGCGCCGATGCGCTGGCGGCCATCAACGGCTTCCTCGATCCGATCGTCAGCGCCCAGCTGGGCCGCCCCTGGTATCGAGCCGAACACATCACAACGCTCGACGGCGTGATGACGCGCGTCCGCTCGGACATCCTCGATCCGACCGCGATCCAGGCGTTCGGGCACGGCGTCCCGGTCATCGTCCAGACCATGACGCGCACGATGCCCGGCTGGAATCACTGGAACGCGACCCACATGATCGCGATCTTCGCCTTCGACTTCAGCCACAACGACCCCTTGAAGGACACGGTGACCTACGCCGAGACGCCGTCCCCGCTGGCCGGCTATCGCGGCCCCGATTTCCAGACGATCTCCGTCCAGGCGCTCTGGGTCGCCATGCAGCAGTACAACGTCCAGGCGCCCTACGACCCCCTGAACGTCATCTGGTAGTCAGGCGAGGTTCGAGAACAGCGGGATCGTCAGGCCGTTGAGCGGGGCCGCCGCGTCACTGGCCAGGAAGACGATCAGCCTCGCGATCTCCTCGGGACTCACCCCGGCCCGCATCTGTGGCAGCGCCCGCGCGAGCAGGGCGGTATCGACGGCCCCGGGCGCGAGGCAGATCGCGCGAATGTGCTTCGCGCGTCCTTCCACGGCAAGCGCCTCGGTCAGGCCGACCACGCCGAACTTCGAGACCACATAGGGCAACAGGCCCGGGAATTTCTCGACACCGGCGACCCCGGAAAGGGAGGCGAGGTTGACGATGCACCCTCCGCCGGAGCCGATCATCGCTCGATAGGCGAAGAGGGAGCACAGGATCGCCCCGCGCGTGTTGACGGCGAGGGTCTCATCCAGGGCCTCGATGTCGAGCTCGTCGAAGTCGGCGCGCTCCAGCGTGGCGGCGTTGTTGACGAGCAGCTTGATGAGCCGGTCGCGCCGGCCTGCCCGCTCGAAGACGCGGACGACGCCTGCCAGGGTCCCGATGTCGGCCACCACGATGTCGATCTCGCCGCCCCCCCGCCTGACGGTCGCCGCCGTCTCTTCGAGCTCGGCCCGAGTCCGGGCGGCGGCCAGCACGGAGTAGCCCGCGCGGGCGAGCGCGATCGCGGTCGCCCGGCCGATCCCCCGGCCGGCGCCGGTGACGACCGCGACCGGGCGATCGCTCACGCGAGCTCGCGGTAGAGGGTCACGTAGTCGTCCACCATGCGGGCGAGATCGAAATGCTCGGCGGCCCAGGTTCGGCAGGCGGCGCGGTCGATCGCGCCGAAGGCCTCGGCTGCCGTCGCCAGGCTCTCCACGCGCATGTCCTCGACCAGGTAGCCGCCGACCCGATCCCCGATCACCTCGGGCAGCGCGCCCCGCGCGTAGGCGGCCACCGGGCATCCCGCCGCCATCGCCTCGGCGGCCGCGAGCCCGAAGGGCTCGTCCCATTTCACCGGCATCAGCAACCCCTGGGCCTGCGCCATCTCGAGGAAGACGCCGGACCGCGGCAGGGCGCCGAGCATCTCGTGCCGCTCGAGTCGCGCCTCAAGCCGGGCATGGTACGTCGCATCGTAGACGCCGCCCACCACGCGCAGGCGCCGTCCGGCGAGCTCGGCTGCGTCGAGCGCATCCTCCAGCCCCTTTTCCGGAGCGATCCGCCCGACGAAGAGCCAGCCCTCGCCGGGGCGGTCGTGAAACGGGATGCGTGCGACCGGGACGCCGTTGCGAATGAGCCGCAGGCCGTGCACGGCGCCGGCCCAGGCCCTGACCATGAAGCTCGACACCGTGACCATCGTGGCGCGCTCGGCGGCGGCGGCAGCCGCGCTGACGACGGTGGGCAGCACGGGCGGGAGGTGGAGGGTGTGGATGATCCGGGGGTGGGCATCGCAGAGGAGCTCGTAGGCAGGCGCGTCGAAGGCGTGATTGTGGACGACATCGAACTCGTCGGCCCGCCGGCGGATCTCGTAGGCGATCCGCAGGAAGCTGACCCGCTCGCGTTCGCGCAAGGCTGCGTCATGCTCGACGATCGAGAAGGACGCCGCGCGGAGCGTCTCCGCCTGGATCCCCAGACGAGCGACCTCGACCCCGGGAACCCGAGACCCGTCCGCCCCGAAGAGCGTGACCGCGTGGCCGCGGGCGGCCAGCTCCTGTGCGAGATCGAAGAGGAGGGCCTGGCTGCCTCCCAGGAACGGCTCGGCGATCGGCGAGACCAGGGGCGCGACCAGCGCAAGCGCCAGCGGTCGTGGGCTCACGACAGCGTCAGCCGGCAGAGGTCACGCGGCGGGTTGACGCCCAGGGCGGCAAAGCCGATCACGGGGCGCCGGCTGCGTTGGAAGTGCTCCGTCACCTCCGGCGTATAGAAGATGTCGGCGCAGGCGAGCGCCGTCGGGAGATCTCGGAAGCGGACCTCGAGCTCGCCGGGATAGGCCACGTAGCCGAAGCCGCGATCGATGAACCAGCCGGGGTCGTCGGGCCAGAGCACGACGACCTGTCCTCGGGCGCGGGTCACGCGCCGGAGCTCGCCGAGGGCGTCCTCGCCCCCGTGATCGGCCCCGACGGCCGAGGCCGAGATGGTCAGGTCGGCGACCCCGTCCGGCAGCGGAATCGCCTCGGCCCGTCCTTCGAGGAGGCTGACGTTCCCGATGCCCCGCTCAGCGAGCTTGCGGGCCAGCACCGCCCGCATCGCGGCAACCGGCTCGACCGCGTACAGATGGCCTGCCCGGCTGGCGGCCGGCAGCGTGAAGCGGCCGGTGCCGGCTCCGACCTCGACGAGGACGGCCCCGTCGAGCGGCATCGCCCGGAAGAGCTGCGGGTGCAGCGGCTCGCCCTCGACGAGCCGGTCGTACAGCTCCGGTTCCCGTTCATACAGATGTCGCCAGGCATCATCCCGACCGGCTCGCAGGCCGTACCGGCGCAGCAGGCCGGCTGGCGGCGGCCGGCGGGGCCGCCAGCGGGGATCGGACGGAGGCAGCCTCGCCACGCATGTACCTTAAGAGGATGGAGCGCCGGGCGAGGGTGATCCGCCGCGAGCACTTCAGCGCCGCGCACCGGCTGTACGATCCGGCGCTCGACGATGCGCAAAATTTCCGGCGGTTCGGCGCCTGCAGCAATCCGGGTGGGCACGGCCACAATTACGGCCTCGAGGTCACGGTCGAGGGTGAGATCGACGAGGCGACCGGCATGGTCCTCGACCTTCGCGTCCTGCACGAGGTCCTGCAGGCCGTGATCCTGGACAAGGTCGACCATCGGAACCTGAACACGGAGGTGGACTTCCTGCACGGGCTACAGCCCACCACGGAAAATCTCGCCCGCCGCATCTTCGAGCAGCTGCAGCCGGCACTGCCCACGGGCCGCGTCGTGAACGTGCGGGTCCAGGAGACGGACAAGAACAGCGCAGAATATGGACGGCTCGATGGCTGAGGCCGCCCGCTTCCCGCTCGGAGACGGCTCGATGCCGGCGCTGGTCCGCCGGCAGCTCGCCCTGCTCGGCGAAGACCCGGACCGCGACGGCCTGCGCGAGACGCCGCAGCGGGTCGCCGACAGTCTCGAGTTCCTGACCCACGGCTACCAGATGTCCGAGGCGGACGTGTACGGCGACGCCGTCTTCACCGAAGCCTACCGGGACATGATCGTGGTGAAGGACATCGAGATGTACTCACTCTGCGAGCATCACCTGCTGCCCTTCTTCGGCCGCGTTCACATCGGCTACATCCCGGACGGCCGGATCGTCGGGCTGAGCAAGATGCCGCGGCTGGTCGAGATGTACAGCCGCCGCCTGCAGGTCCAGGAGCGGATGACACGGCAGATCGCCGAGTGCCTGCAGCGGCACCTGGAGCCGGTCGGCGTGGCGGTCGTGGTCGAGGCCAGCCACCTTTGCATGATGATGCGGGGAGTCGAGAAGCAGAACAGCCGGGCGATCACGAGCTGCATGCTGGGCTCCTTCCAGACCGATCCGAAGACGCGGGCCGAATTCATGCAGTTGATCAAGGGCGTGCCAAACATATAGGTCGGGTCTACGTCGGAGCGTCCGGTTTCTCCTACGCGGCCTGGAAGGGCCCGTTCTATCCGAGGCGCCTGCGGCAGCGGGACATGCTCGCCTACTACGCCAGCCGGCTCTCCACGGTCGAGATCAACACGACGTTTTACGGCAATCCGACCGAGGACGTGATCGCGTCCTGGGTGGCGGCCGTCCCGGAGTCCTTTCGCTTCGCGGTCAAGGCGCCCCGCCGGGTCACGCACGTCCGGCGGGAGCGGCTGATGCAGGTGGGCCTCGGCGTCTTCGTCGAGATCCTCCGCGGCTTCGGCGACCGGCTCGGGCCGGTGCTCTTCCAGTTTCCGCCGACCGCGGAATACCAGCCGGGCCGGCTCGAGGCCTTCCTGCCCACCCTCCCGCCGGCCTGGCGCGTCGCCTTCCAGTTCCGCCACCCCTCCTGGCACGTGGAGGCGGTCAGCGCCCTGATCGAAGAATACGGCGGCGCCGTCTGTCACGCCGACGGGGAGCCGGAGCCGGGGCCGCTCGGCCGCGGGGCGTTTCTGTATTTCCGCCTGCGTCAGGACGACTACGCGCCGGCCGCCCTCTCCGGCTGGCGCCGCCGGTTCACCCGCTACGCGGCGGAAGGCCGCGACGTCTTCGCCTATTTCAAGCACGAGGTCAGCGCCCCGGCCTTTGCCCGATGGGTCCAAACATCCGGTCGTCCCGAGGCCGGGACGGCGCTATAATCCGGCGCAGTCCCGTATTCAAGGAGGACCAGGCCATGGCCCGCTCGATGTGGCGGGGCGCAATCAGCTTCGGGATGGTGGCGATCCCGGTCCGGATGTACGTCGCCACCGAAGCCCACTCGACCGTCTCGTTCCGGCAGCTCTGCCCCCACTGCCAGCAGCCGATCAAGCAGCAGCGACACTGCCCGGTCGACGATCACGTGGTCGCGTTCTCGGAGGTGCTCAAGGGTTACGAGGTCTCCAAGGACCATTACGTGGTCATGGAGGAGTCCGACCTCGACCAGCTTCCGCTCAAGACCACGCGCACGATCGACATCGTCGAGTTCGTGGATCGGGATGAGGTGCCCATGGGGCTCTACCTGAAGGCCGCCTACTACCTCGAGCCGGAGGACGTCGGGGTCAAGCCGTTCTTCCTGCTCAAGCGTGCCCTGCAGGACACGAACAAGGTCGCGGTCGCGAAGCTGGCCCTTCGAGACCGGGAGCATCTCGCCTTGATCCAGGTCGAGGGCAAGACGCTGCTCTGCAACACGCTGAACTGGCCGGACGAGATCCGGTCCGCGGACGAGCTCAACCTGCCCGAGCGGACCGTCACGATCAACGACAAAGAGGTCAAGATGGCCACCTCCTTGATCGAGAACCTGAGCGACTCGTTCAAGCCCGAACGCTACACGGACGATTACAAGGCCGCCTTCCAGCAACTTCTGGCCCAGAAGATGAAGGGGGAGACGATCACCGGGCCGCCCGCCGCGGCGCCGGCGCCGGTCATGGATCTCATGGCGGCGCTGAAGGCCTCGGTCGAGGCCACCCGCAAGGGCAAGGCGGCCGCTCCGGCGCGTGAGGCGGCGCCGTCCCGGTCGAAGGTCAAGGTGGCGGCCAAAGCGACGGCGGCCCGGCCCGCGGCCCGCCGCAAGTCGGCCTGATCCGGCCTCCAGATCCGTAGTACCCTAGCCCGCGTCATGCCCGGCGCGCGCAACACGATTGAGCTCGACCTGCCGCTCGGCCGGCCGCTCCCCGACCGGATTCGTCCGATGCTCCCCATGGCCGCCGCCGATCCGTTCGACTCGCCGCTCCATGCCTTCGAGGTGGCCTGGGACGGGGTGCGGGCGCTGGCCTGCCGCGACGGCGACGGCCTGCGGGTCTGGGGACGCGCGCTGCGCGACCTGGCGCCGCGCTACCCCGAGCTGCAGGCGCTCGCGCCCGCCATCCCGCCGGACACGGTGGTCGACGGCGAGCTGATCGTGGGCGATGCCGCGGGCAGGCCGGATGCCGCGTTGCTCGTCGAGCGGGAGCATGCCGATCGCCCCGCGCTCATCGAACGCCTCCAGGCCCGGCACCCGGTCACCTACGTGATCTACGACCTGCCGGTCCTGGCCGGCCGGTCGCTGCTCCGGGAACCATTGCATCGGCGGCGCACGCTGCTGCGCGACTCGATCCCCAGCGCGGGTCGCGTGTACGTCCCGGAACCGATCATCGGCGAAGGGATTGCCTTCTACGACGCAGCGCGCGACCGGGGGCTGGAGGGGGTGGTGGCCAAGCGACTCGACGGCCGCTATCATCCGGGTCGCCGCCACCCGGACTGGCTGCTCGTGCTCGCCGTGCGCCGCGAAGACTTCGTCGTCTGCGGCTTCCTTCCCGGGAGCAGCGGCCGGCTCCTGCAGGCGCTCGTGGTGGGGAGTTTCGACGGGCACGGCGTCCGGCCGGTCGCCCGGGTCGGCGGCGGCTTCGATGCCGACACGTCGTTCCGTCTCCGTCGCCTGCTCGATGGTCTGCCCGCCGCGCCGGCGCCGGCGGATGCCCGTTGGGAGGAGGAGGGCATGGTGTGGGTCTCCCCGCGGGTCGTGGTCTGCGTCAAGTTCAGCGAGTGGGACGCCCGCGGTCAGCTCCGCTTCCCGATCTTCAGCGGCCTTCGGCCCGACGTCCTCCCCGAGGAGTGCGTTCGGATGCCGCTGCTGGACCCGAGCCGACCCGATCGGTCCCGGCGCGTCGACATCCAGGTGCCGACTCTGCCCATCTGAGCCTGCCTTCGGCGGTGGCTGGGTAGCATAAGGGCGTCATGACGGTTGGCCGCGTCCCGGTCCGCCTGCGGGTCAACGGCGAGGACGTCGAGCTGCTGCTGCCGCCCTACAAGACGCTCCTGGAGGTGCTGCGCGAGGACCTGGGATTGACCGGGACCAAGCATGGCTGCGAGCTGGGTGAGTGCTCGACCTGCGGGGTCCTGGTCGACGGCCGGCCCTACCTGTCCTGTCTCGCGATGCCGCTCGACCTCGAGCAGCGGGCCATCACGACGGTCGAAGGACTGGGCCGTCCGGGTCGCCCCCATCCCTTGCAGGTCGCCTTCGCCGAGCTGGGTGCCGCGCAGTGCGGCTACTGCACTCCCGCGATGTTGCTGACCGCGAAGGCGCTCCTCGAGCATGAGCCGGCGCCATCCCGCGCCGCGATCCAGGAGGGGCTCGCCGGGGTGCTCTGCCGCTGTACCGGGTACGTCAAGATCTTCGAGGCGGTCGAGCTCGCCGCAAAGCGGATGGCGGATGGCGATCGCTGACGAGGAGGAGCTGCGGGTCGTCGGGCACTCGCTGATGAAGCCTGATGCCATGGGCAAGGTCAGCGGCCAGACCCGCTTCGCGGACGACCTCGCCCTGCCGCGCATGCTCTACGGACGCCTGCTGCGCAGTCCGGTGGCACACGCCCGGATCGTCGCCATCGACGTCAGCCGAGCGCGTGCGCTGGCGGGGGTGTCGGCGGTCTTGACCGGCGCCGACCTGCCTGAGAAGTTCGGCATCCTCCCGGTCAGCCAGGACGAGGAAGCGCTGGCGGGCGAAAAGGTGCGCTACGTGGGCGATCCGATTGCGGCCGTCGCGGCGGCCGACGAATGGATCGCGGAGGACGCGCTCAACCTGATCGACGTGCGCTTCGAAGAGTTGCCGCGCTACATGTCGCTGGAGGAGGCGATCCGGGGCCAGGGCGAGCCGATCCACGGCCGCAGCAACGTGCACAAGGCGGTGGCGCTGGAGTTCGCCGACAGCGAGGCGGCCATCGCGACCGCCGACCACGTGCGCGAGGACCTGGTCTTCTTCGAAGGCAATACCCACCTGCCGATGGAGCAGCATGCGGCGCTCGCGCAGTACGGGCAGGACGGCAAGCTCACGCTGTGGTCCTCGACCCAGACGCCGCACTACGTCCATCGCGCGCTGGGCAAGGTGCTCGGCATCCCGATGAGCCGGATCCGGGTGATCGCCACCCCGAACGGCGGCGGGTTCGGGGGAAAGAGCGACATCTTCTCGCACGAGCTGGTCGCGGCCAAGCTTGCGATGGTCACCGGGCGGCCGGTCAAGATCACGCTGTCGCGCGAGGAGGTCTTCTACGCCCACCGCGGGCGCCATCCCGTCTTGATGAAGGTGCGCACCGGGCTCCAGCGGGACGGCCGGATCGCCGGCATGCAGTTCACGACGTTCCTCGATGGCGGCGCCTACGGCAGCTACGGTGTCGCGAGCACGTATTACACGGGCGCGCTCCAGCCCGCGACCTACGCCATCCCCGCGTACCGCTTCCAGGGCGTGCGGCTCTTCACCAACAAGCCACCCTGCGGGCCGAAGCGCGGCCACGGCACGCCCCAGCCGCGATTCGCGCTCGAAGTCCACCTGGACAAGCTCGCCGAAGAGCTCGGCATCGACCCTGTCACGCTGCGCCTGCGTAATCTGCCGCGGGCGAACAGCCGCACGATCAACTGGCTGCGCATCACGAGCTGCGGCTTGCGCGAATGCATCGAGCGCGTGGTGGCGGAGTCGCGGTTTCGCGAGCGCTGGAAATCCATGCCGCCCGGGCGCGGCCTCGGCTTCGCGGTCAGCGCCTACCTGAGCGGCGCAGGGACCGCGATCTACTGGAACGACATGCCGCATTCCGAGGTCCAGCTGAAGCTCGATCGCAACGGCGGGGTCGCCGTGCTCTGCGGCGCGATCGACATCGGCCAGGGCTCCGACCACATCCTGGCGGCGATCGTGGCCGAGGTGCTCGGTGTCTCCCTCGACGATATTCAGCTCACGACTGCCGACACGGACCTGACGCCGATCGATCTGGGGAGCTACTCCTCGCGCGTCACGTTCATGGCGGGCAACGCGGCGAAGACCGCCGCCGAACGCGCCCGGGGCCGATTGTTCGAGGTGGCGGCGCGCGTCCTGCACTGCGAGGCCGACGAGCTGGTGGCACGCGACCGCCGGATCTTCCGGCGCGATCGGCCCGAGGAAGGCATCGCGTTCGCGCAAGCCGTACAGGCCGCCGAGGCGGAGGGCGGCGTGGTCGCCACGACCGGCAGCTACACGCCGCCCCGGCTGGCCGGCCCCTACAAGGGCTCGGGCGTCGGACCCAGCCCGGCCTACTCCTATTCGGCCGCGGTGGTCGAGGTCGAGTGTGACGCGCGCACCGGCGAGGTCCGGGTCGTGGAGGTCTGGATCGCCCACGACATCGGGCGCGCCATCAATCCGGTGCTCGTCGAGGGGCAGGTCGAGGGCAGCGTGTACATGGCGCTCGGGGAGGCGCTGATGGAGGAGCAGGTCTTCCGCCTCGGCGTCCACAAGTTCCCGTCCATGCTCGACTACAAGAGTCCCACCGCCCTGGAGACGCCGGTCATGCATACGTATCTCATCGAGACGATCGACCGGGAAGGCCCGTTCGGAGCCAAGGAGGCGGGGCAAGGGCCACTGCTCCCGGTGATCCCGGCGGTCGCGAACGCCGTCTACAACGCGCTCGGGGTCCGGATCGATGAGATCCCGATCACGCCGGACAAGGTGCTCCGGGCACTGGCGGAAAAGGCGCGCGGGCGATCTCCCCGGGTCGGCCCCGCAGGTATTCCCGCCTTCGCGTTCCCGCCGCTCATCAAGGCCGAGATCCCGGACGAGTGGAAGGCCCGCTGATGCTCAGGCTGCCGCGGCTGCGCTACGTTCGGGCCGCCTCGGTCCGGGACGCGGTCGAGACGGTCGCGACGCAGCCGGGGGCCATGCTGATCGGAGGCGGTACCGATCTGCTCCCCAACCTCAAGCGGCGTCAGTTCGATGCGCCGGTGCTGGTCAGCCTGCGCGGGGTCGCAGGGCTGGAGCGGATCGAGCGCGACGACCCGGGCGGCGTGACGATCGGGGCGGGCGCGACGCTCGACGCGGTGGCCGCGCACCCGCTGCTCCAGGACGGGTGGCGGGCGCTGGCCCGGGCCTGCGGCGACGTGTCCACACCGCAGATCCGGTACATGGGCACGATCGGCGGCAACCTGATGGTCGACCCGCGCTGCAACTACTACAACCAGTCGGAGCAGTGGCGGAAGGCCGTCGGCTACTGCATGAAGCGGGACGGCGACCTCTGCCTCGTCGCCCGCAGCTCGCCACGATGCTGGGCGATCTCCTCGTCGGACAGCGCGCCGGTGGCAGTCGCACTCGACGCCCAGGTCACGCTCGAAGGGATGTCGGGATCGCGACGCGTGCCGGTTTCGGCGCTCTACCAGGACGACGGGATCGCGTACACGTCGAAGCACCCGGAGGAGGTGATCACCGCGCTGCACCTGGATCGCGTGCCCTCTCGCCTGACGAGCGCGTACTGGAAGCTGCGCCGCCGTGGATCGTTCGACTTTCCGATCCTGGGCGTGGCGATCGCCTGCTGGTGGGACGATGGCGTCGTCACCCGAGCGCGCGGCGCGCTGGGCGCCGTGGCCTCGCACCCGGTCGACATCAGCGACTACCTGGCTGCTCTCAGCGGTGCGCGGCCGACGGATGATCTGCTGGCGCAGGTCGCGGAGGCCGCCGACAAGCCGTCGCGCCCGCTCGACAACGCCGATCTGTCGCATTACTGGCGCAAGCGGATGACGCGCGTCTACATCGAACGGGCCCTGCGTGAGGCGTGCGGGTTGGCCCCGCTGCAGGGCCGTCTGTCGGCCCAGGTCAGGGCGTGAGTTCTCCCGGGCGGCAGCGTTATAACTGACGTAATGAAGAAGCTCGTCGTTGCGCTCGCCTCGGCGGCGGTCGTCGCGGCAGGCTGTGGCACGGCGGCCGTTCATGGCTCCCTGTCCACGTCGCGGACCACGACGGTCACGACGCTCGGGGCGGTCCACGTTCAGCCGGCGGCGGCGGGCAGCGCCGACCTCTCCAGGACCGGACGGGCCGCCACCGGGTCATCCCAGCCGGACCTCGAGCCTCCGCGTGGGTCGACCCGGACGCTTGCGACGCCGGCCCCTGCCGCCGGGGCGGGAGCGCCGCTCGCAGGCGACCGGTGCAACAGCTTGAACACCCGCGGTGCGCTAACGCCGGGTCAGGCTGGGCATCATCCGCTGCCGATGTGTGCGCCAGCCTGAAGCAGGGCCCTTGCAATGACGGAGAAGGGCGCCCCGTGGGGCGCCCTTCTGGCGCTCAGTCGATTGACCGATTTCGACGACTAGTGGCCGTTGCCTCCGCTGCCCCCGTTGTCGCCCTCACCCTGGGACGGGATGCTCACCCGAGCAACGAAGATGTCCTGATCGTTGGCCGTCGTCCCGTTGGCGGACTGGCCGGTGCACACCTGGGGAGGCACGCCCGGCGCCGCCGTTCCAGGGCAGACGAACAGGTCCGGACTCCGTGTGTCCATCCATAGGGGCAGCGCGTCCGTAGCCGCGGACAGACCCGCGTAGTCGCCGAAGAAGAGGCTATTGCCCTGCGCATCAGGGAACTGGGTCGGAACCGGCATGGACGACGACGTCACCCGCTCCACCCCGAAGTGGGTCAGATCGCCCGACCCCGAGAGGCTGATGTCCGAGAACCCGGTCGTCTCATCATTGCCGTACCGGCGGTCGTAGTACGAGACGGCCAGCTGGCCGTCTCGGCTGAAGGCGGCCCACTGCCACCACTGATCGGAGCCGGCCTGCCCGGAGGTGTTCACCGTGGGCAGGTTCCGGGGGTCGGTCGTGGTGCCGGTGAAGGTCGCGCCGCCATCATTCGAAACGCTGAGCAGGATCTTGTTGTTGCACGCCGGCGTCTTCACGCCCGTGTACGCATTGTTGAAGTCCGCCGCAAAACCGGCGGGGACGCATCCGGTGCTCTCGTTGGAGTACCGGTTGATGAACGACCCGAAGGTCACGACGATCTGCCCCGAGCGTCCCGGCTTGACGCCGCCGGAGGGATAGTTGGTTGCCCGGAAGACCGATCGCATGTTGGAACCCTGCTCCGGGACGCAGGCGCGCCCTGGATCCTGGCCGCCCTGGTAGGTCGGGCAGTCGGGAAGGTCGTACCAGTCGGCGACCTTGATCGGGGCTGAGAAGGTGGCGCCTCCGTCGGTGGACTTCGCCAGCAGAATCTGGTTCCGGTTGTCGTTCGCCGAATTCAGGGCGTTGTTGAAGTTGTTGAAGGCGACGTACAGGGCGCCGTCCGGCCCGGTGAACGGATCCGAGTCCTGATTGGCGTCGCAGTGGTTTCCGCCCGTCACCGCGTTCGGGCACAGCGTGCTGGATGTGCTCACCAGCACCGGGGCGCTGAAGCTTTCGCCGTAGTCGGACGAGTTGGCTTCATAGATGTTCGCGGTGCCATCGTTGAGAAACAGGGTCCAGGTCACGTAGACGCGGTCCTGGAAGGGGCTGCCCGCGTGGTTGTCGACCGTCATGTAGGGCTTGTCCAGCAGCGGCAGGAACGTCGTGCTCGATTGCTCCACGACCGGGCGTCCCGGAAAATTCCAGGAGGCGCCACCGTTGTGAGTAGATCGAAACAGATACATCGCACTGGAGAAATCCGGATTGTTCGTCACGCCGGGGCCGCGCATGAAGACCTGGCAGTCGACATAGGCGTTGCCCTTGGTGTCCCAGGCAACCGACGTATCGCCTCCTGCCTGCCAGTACTGCCGCGCGACGCCACCGAAGGCGCTGCCGTTTGTGAAGCCCATCGGAATCGTGGTGTCGGTCCAGGTGCGGCCGCCGTCCCGGCTGAAGGCGCCGTAGCAATTCCCGTCTCCCCGCCGGTAATCGTTGAAGGTCGCGACCACATGGTCTGGATGCGATGGGTCCTGCGCGATGGCGGTTTCATTCTGGGCCTGCCCCCGTCCTGCCAGGCTCGGGTCGGTGAGATTCAGGCAATTTTGATTGACCTTGATGTTGCTGCCCAGGTTCGTGGGGCAGCCGTCATCGCTGGTTGGGAAATAGGTACCGCGCTGCGCCGGCGCCTGGACACGGGGCGAAGGCTGGCTGAGCTCCTGGCTCGCGAAACCAGAAAGAATTCGCTGCTGCAGCGTCGTCAATTGTTTGAGCGAACCCGCGTTTGCGGTGAGAGGAGTGGTCGCCGGTTGGGTAGCCAGGACCAGCCCGGCGATTGGCACGGCAGACAGCAGTCGGAGCCATCGGTGGTTCATTGATCCCTCCTGTGCGGCTGGGAGTCCGGGCACCTGCCCGCAGAAGAATTGCCGTGCCGGGGCCTTCGGCGGTCTTCCCTCCCCAGAAAGCTAACCGCGGTTAAGTCCGGTTAAGAGCGAACCGCTTAATAGTGAACTCGGCACAACGCCGATGTCAATAGTGCGCCGCTGTCAGGATCGGTAACCTGAGTCCAGGATGGCCATCTCTCACCAGGTCGGGGCGCGGATCCGCCGCCGCGAGGATCCGCGGTTGATCACCGGGTCGGCCGCCTATCTCGACGACCTGCGTCCCGAGGGCCTCCTGCACCTGACCTTCGTGCGCAGCTACCTGCCCCATGCCGCGGTCACCGCGATCGACGCGGGCCCGGCGCGGGCGGCTGCGGGCGTGGTCGCCGTCTTCACCGCCGAGGATTTCGCCGGGGCGCCGCCCTTCCCGGTCAGCGGCCCCAAGGGCACGCGCCTCCCGGTGCGACCGCTCCTCGCGCGCGATCGCGTCCGCTACCAGGGCGAGCCGCTCGCGATCGTGGTCGCGACCTCACGCGAGCAGGCGGTCGACGCCGCCGAGCTCGTCTCCCTCGAGCTCGAGGCGAAGGCCGCAGTGGTCGATCCGGAGATCGCGATGTCTGGTGGCGTCCTCGTCCACGAGGCGCTGGAAACGAACGTCGCCTATCAGTCCCGCCGCGTGCACGGCGAGGTCGAGGCGGCGTTCTCGACCGCGGACCATGTCGTCCGCGCCCGCATCCGCAACCAGCGACTCAGCGCCATCCCGATCGAGCCGCGCGGCGTGCTCGCCATGGCGAACCCATGGGACAGGTCGCTGACCGTCTGGTCGTCGACCCAGATCCCGCACGAGGTGCGCAGCCGCCTGGCCGCCTTCACCGGGCTGGCGGAGTCGGCCATCCGCGTCGTCGCTCCGGAGGTCGGGGGCGGCTTTGGGGCGAAGCTCAGCGTCTACCCGGAAGACCTGATCGTGCCGCTCGTCGCGATGCGGCTGAACCGCCCGGTCAAGTGGGTCGAGACGCGCGGCGAACACCTGCACGCAACCACGCACGGCCGCGATCAGATCCACGACATGGAACTGGCGCTCACCGCCGACGGCCGCATCCTCGGGCTGCGCGGCCGGATCCTGGCGGATCTCGGCGCCTATCCGATGGGCGCCGCGCTCGCCCGGCTGACCCGACGCATCATCACGGGCTGCTACCGCGTGCCGGCGGCGCAGGTCGACTGCGTCACCGTCTACACGAACAAGACGCCGGTCGCCGCCTATCGCGGCGCCGGGCGCCCCGAGGCGATCTTCACGATCGAGCGGCTGATGGACCTCGCCGCCCGGCGGCTTGGACTCGACCCCGTGCAGATCCGGCGGCGGAATCTCCTCGAGCCCTTCACCGAGCCGATCGTGAACGTCATGGAGGAGGAGTACGACAGCGGCGACTACGAGGGTGCGCTCGATCGCGCCCTGGCGGTGGCCGGCTACGCGCAGGCCCGTGAGGAGCAGGCCAAGGTGCGCGAGGCCGGCGGCGTCATGGGGATCGGCGTGGCCTGCTACCTGGAGCTGGCCGGCTTCGGTCCGGACCCCGACCTCTTCGAAAGCGGGACCGTGCGCGTGCAGCCTGACGGGACCGTGACCGTGCTCACCGGCACGTCGCCGCACGGCCAGGGGCACGAGACGGCCTGGGCCCAGCTGGTGGAGCGGGAGTTGGGCGTCCCCAGTGACCGGGTCCAGGTCCTGCACGGCGACACGGCGGCGGTGCCGGTCGGCGTCGGTACGTTCGGCAGCCGGAGCGCCGCGGTCGGCGGCGTGGCCGTGCACCTGGCGGCGCGCGAGGTTGCCGAGAAGGCGCGGCGGCTGGCGGCCCAGCTCCTCGAGGCGGCGCCCGCCGACGTCGTCCACTCGGACGGGTCCTGGCACGTGCGCGGGGTGCCGAGCCGGTCGGTGCGCCTGCCCGAGATCGCGGCGATGGCCTACGGGGCCGACCGCCCGGCCGGACTCGAGCCGGGTCTGGAGGCGACCCGGTACTTTCAGCCCGACGGCATGGTCGTGCCCTTCGGGGCGCACGTGGCGGTCGTCCGGATCGACCCCGAGACGGGCGCGGTCGCGCTGCGGCGCTACGTCTCCGTGGACGACTGCGGGACGGTGTTGAATCCCCTGCTGGTGGAGGGCCAGGTGCACGGGGGACTGGCGCAGGGTCTGGCCCAGGGACTCTTCGAGGAGGTGGTTTACGGTCCTGACGGCGAGCTGCGAACGGGGAACCTGCTCACCTACATGCTGCCCACGGCCCCCGACCTGCCCTGCTTCACGCTCGATCGCACCGTGACCCCGACGCCGCGGAACCCGCTCGGGGTCAAGGGCGTCGGTGAGGCGGCGACGATCGGATCGACGCCGGCGATCGTGAACGCGGTGATCGATGCGCTGGCGCCCTACGGCGTGCTCGAGATGGATCCCCCCTGCACGCCGATGAAGGTGTGGGCAGCCCTGCGGTCAGCCCGCGCGCCGGATCAGGCGGGGGGATAGAGGCCGGCCACCGCGATCAGCAGCAGCCAGCAGATGCAGAGCCCCGTCAGCACCCAGCCGGCGGCGGAGAGGAGCAGGTCGCGCCGGCGGCGGCGGCGCCAGAGGTCCCGGGTCGCGAATTCGGACTTCAGCTCGGACCTGATCACTTATGCTGGCACCTAAACCATCATTCATACTATCACATGTTGCGATGGCGTCAAGTGTATGAATCGGAAAAGGCCTCATGGCTCGAGCCGCCAGCTCCGCAGCACGTCCAGCGCGCCGTACGCCGTCAGGTCGAACTGCACCGGGGTGATCGAAACGTAGCCTTCCTGGACCATGGTGGCGTCGGCGTCGCTCTCCACCTCCTGGATCCGGAACTGGCCGTCGAGCCAGTAGTACGTCTGGTTGCGGGGGTCGATCCGTTTCTCGAAGCGCTCCTCCACCCGGGAGGCCCCCTGGCGGGTGATGGCCACCCCCTTGATCGCGTCCTCGGGAATGTTCGGCACGTTGACGTTGAGCAGCGTCTTGTCGGGTAGGCCGTGGGCGAGGACCGCCTCCGCCAGCTTGCGGGTGAAGCGCGCGGCATACGAGAAGTCGGGGTTCAAGAAGGTGGCCAGCGACACGGCGATCGACGGGATCCCGAGGATCCGCGCCTCGGTCGCGGCGCTGACCGTCCCGGAGTAGATGACGTTCGTCCCCGTGTTGGAGCCGAGGTTGATGCCGGACACGACCAGGTCGGGAGGACGAGGCAGGATGGCGCGCACCGCGATCTTGACGCAGTCGGCCGGCATCCCGTTGACCGCGTAGCCGAAGCGAACGTTGCGCCGGACGACCTCCTTCGTGCGCAGCGGCTGGAGGATGGTGATGGCGTGCCCGACCGCGCTGCGTTCCGCGTCGGGGGCGACCACCTGGACCTGGCCGATCCGCCGAAGTTCCTGCCAGGCGGCCAGGATCCCCTGGGCGTAGATGCCGTCGTCGTTCGTGAGCAGGATGAGGGGCCGAGTGGTCCCACGCGAGGGTGCCTCGACCCGATCGTTGACCACCTCGTCCCTCCCGCTACGTCCTCATCGAACCTGCCGGGCGCCCGCCCTATACTAGCGAGGAGTGTGCGCTTCCAGACCGCGCACTCCGTGGGGTCCGCGACGGGCGTCCCATGAAGCGCTGAACCGGCCTTCCGCCCAGGAGGTCTCGTTGGACGATCCGATCCTCGAATTCCTGCGCTCCCAGGCTCGGAATTACAAGTGCCGAGTCTGCGGCCAGAATCACAAGGGATCCCACCTTCGCAAGGTTGGCAGCCACCAGAACAAGCTGGTCGTGCAGGTGACCTGCTCGCGCTGCCGCGATTCCTTCTTCCTGCACGTCGAATTCCAGGGCTCGATCGTGAACGCCGTCGAGGAGGTCACCCGCGTGGCCGCGCCATCGCCTCGCGATGCGGACGAGATCGAGGGCGATCCGCTGACCATGGACGAGGTCCTCGACGCCCACGAGCGCCTGGCAGTGTTCGAGGGCAAGCTGACCGATCTGATCAGCTAGGCCAAGCGCTCCGGCTCAGCCGCCGGCGCGCAGCCCCGCGTAGCCGCCTCGATAGAAGACGAGTGGCGGCTCCCCGCCTCGGACCTCGAGGTCGATCACGTCGCCGAGCAGGATCGTGTGGTCGCCCCCGTCGTAGGCGGCTTTCACGCGCGCCTCGATCACGGCGGTCGCCCGGTCCAGGATCGGGCTGCCCGTGGAGCCCAACCTGAAGGTGCCGGGAACGAACTCCGGGCCCTTGAGGCGCTCGTCGTCCGCGAAGAAGCGTGCCAGGCCCTCATCGGCCTCGCCCAGGACGTTGACGGCGAAGACGCTCGATCGGGTCACCATCGCGTGCATCACCGTCACCTTCTCGACGCAGACGAGCACGAGTGCCGGATCGAGGGAGACGGAGCAGAACGCGCTCACGGTCATCCCGTGCAGCCGGCCCTCCAGCGCGGTGGTCATGATGGTGACGCCGGACGGGAAATGCCCCAGGGTGTGACGAAATCGATTGGGCAGGGGGGCCGGCACCGGCCCATGTTATACTCGAAATGTCCGACTAGTCCGGTCGGAGATCCATGAGATTTTCCACCCGCACCGAATACGCGATCCGCATCATGGTCCGGCTTGGGCGCCGGTATGGCGGCGGGCCCGTCTCGCTGAACGAGCTGGCCGACCAGGAGGGGCTGCCGCTGCCCTACCTGGAGCAGATCGCCGCCCAGCTGCGCCGGGTCGGCCTGGTCACCAGCCGGATGGGGGTCAAGGGAGGCTATGCGCTGGCGCGCCGTCCCGAAGCGATCACCATGGCCGACATCGCGCTCGGCCTGGAGGGGTCGCTGGCCCCGGTCAGCTGCCTGGCGGCCGGCGGAGGACCGGGCGAATGCACCCACGCGGACACGCCATGCTCGGCGCACGGCTTCTGGGAGCGCCTGCAGAGCACGATCACGGCAACCCTCCAGTCGGTCAGTGTGGCCGACCTGATGAAGGAGGGTGCGCCCGCATGATCCAGACCCGGTCGCTGGACGTCGAGGCGATTCGAAACGACTTCCCGATCCTCGAGCGCACGGTCAACGGCCGGCCGCTCGTCTATCTCGACAGCGCGGCCACCTCGCAGAAGCCGCGATCCGTCATCGAGGCGATGGACGACTATTACCGCTGCCACAATGCGAACCCCCACCGGGGCGTCTACGCGCTGAGCGAAGAGGCGACCCAGGCCTACGAGTCGGCTCGCGACCGCGTCGCGTCGTTCATCCACGCCAACAGTCGCCGCGAGGTCGTCTTCACGCGCAACACGACCGAGGCCATCAACCTGGTCCGGTACAGCTGGGGCCGCGCCAACGTGCGCGCGGGCGACCGCATCCTGCTGACCGAGATGGAGCACCACAGCAACCTCGTGCCCTGGCAGCTGCTCGCCGCCGAGGTCGGCGCCCAGCTCGACTTCCTCGAAATCGACGACCGCGGCATGCTGCGGCTCGACGACCTGGACCGGCGGGTGGCGGGGGCCCGGCTGGTTGCCTTCACACACCAATCGAACACGCTCGGCACCATCAACCCGGTCCGCGCGATCGCGGCTGCGGCTCATCGGGCGGGCGCGACGGTGCTGGTCGACGGCGCCCAGGCGACTCCGCACATGCCGGTGGACGTGCAGGCCCTCGACGTCGATTTCTACGCCTTCAGCGGCCACAAGATGTGCGGCCCGACCGGGATCGGCGTCCTCTGGGGCCGGCGCGCCCTGCTCGAGGCGATGCCACCCTTCCTGGGCGGCGGGGACATGATCAAGCGGGTCCACCTGCGCGATGCGACCTGGAACGAGCTGCCCTGGAAATTCGAGGCCGGCACGCCGGCGGTCGCCGAGGGCGTGGGGATCGGCGCCGCCGTCGATTACCTGTGCGGCCTGGGCATGGAACGCGTCCGGGCACACGAGCGGACGCTGGTCGAATATGCGCTCGAGCGGTTGCAGGACGTCACCGGGATCACCCTCTACGGTCCCCCCGACTCCGAATTGCACGGCGCCAGCGTCTCCTTCAGCCTCGATGCCATCCACCCGCATGACCTGGCGACCCTGATCGACCGGGAAGGGATTGCGGTGCGAGCCGGCCACCACTGCACCCAGCCGTTGATGGATCGCCTGGGCGTCCCGGCGACGACCCGGGCCAGCTTTTACGTGTACAACCGGCCCGACGAGATCGATCAGCTCGTCGAGGCGATCGGGAAGGCACAGAAGGTCTTTGGGCAATGAGTGACGACATCTATCGCGAGCAGATCCTGGAGCACTACAAGAACCCGCACAACTTCGGGGAGATCGAGAACGCCGACATCAAGCAGGAAGGCGACAACCCGCTGTGCGGCGACATGATCACGATGTACCTCAAGCTGAACGACGGCCACCTCGGCGCGATCAAGTTCCGAGGTCGCGGGTGCGCCATCAGCCAGGCCTCGGCGTCCATCCTCACCGACCTGGTGGTGGGCAAGCCGATCGACGAGCTGAGGCGCTTTCCCACTCAGGACTTGCTGGACGAGCTGGGCATCCCGATCAGCCCGGCGCGGATGAAGTGCGCCACGCTCTCGGTGAACACGCTGCGGGTGGCGCTGGGCGCCACGGCGGACGATGAGGACTGAACGGATTCACATGGAAATGGCACGGGTAGACTCACAAAGGAGCAACATGGCGGATTTTCAGATCGAAGACTTGCACGTCAGCGTGGAGGGTCGCGAGATCCTGAAAGGGATCAGCCTCGGCATCAACAAGGGCGAGGTGCATGCAGTGATGGGCCCGAACGGGTCGGGCAAGAGCACGCTGTCGCACACCCTGATGGGGCATCCGAACTACAAGGTGCTCAGCGGCCGGGCGCTTCTCAAGGGCCGCAACGTCCTCGACCTGCTCCCCGAGGAGCGAGCCAAGCTTGGCCTTTTCCTCGCGCTCCAGTACCCGGTGGTCGTGCCCGGGATCAGCATGGCGAACTTCCTCCGCACGGCGCTCAACGCCAAGCGCGGCTATGACGGCAAGGACAAATCGAAGGCGGTGAGCCCGAAGGAGTTCCGAGCCCTGCTCAAGAGTGAGATGGGGACGCTGCACATGGACGATTCCTTCCTCTCGCGCTACGTCAACGAGGGTTTTTCGGGCGGCGAGAAGAAGCGGGCCGAGATCCTGCAGATGGCGGTGCTCAAGCCCGAGATCGCGATCCTCGACGAGACCGACTCCGGACTCGACATCGACTCGATCAAATTCGTCAGCGAGGCGGTCAACCGGATGCGCGGTCCCGAGCTGGGGGTGCTGATCATCACCCACTACACCAGGATTTTGAAATTCATCAAACCCGACTTCGTCCACGTGCTCGTCGACGGGCAGTTCGTCCTCTCGGGAGGACCAGAGATCGCAGACCGGCTCGAACGTACCGGCTACGCGGAATGGGTCAAGGAGCCGCAGCCCGCGGCGCAGGAGGCATAGGAAGCTCATGGCAGTCGTTCCACGGATCGACGTCGGCGACAACTACAAGGAGAAGTACGGCTTCTTCGATCCCGAGAAGTACGTGTTCAAGGCGAAGCGCGGGCTGAGCGAAGAGGTCGTCAAAGAGATCTCCTGGATGAAAAGCGAGCCGGAGTGGATGGCGAAGTTCCGGCTGCGCGCGCTGGCCATCTTCTTGAAGAAGGAGATGCCCACCTGGGGCGCCGACCTCTCGAAGATCGACTTCGACAACATCTATTACTACCTCAAGTCGACCGAGAAGCAGGGTAAGACCTGGGAGGACGTGCCGGAGGACATCAAGCGCACGTTCGACCGTCTCGGCGTGCCTCAGGCGGAAAAGAAGTTCCTGGCCGGCGTGGCCGCCCAGTACGAGTCGGAGGTCGTCTACCACTCGCTCCACAAGGAGCTGGAGGCGCGCGGCGTCATCTTCCTCGACACGGACAGCGCGCTCAAGCAGTATCCGGACCTGTTCAAGGAGTACTTCGGCACGGTCATCCCGCCGGCCGACAACAAGCTGGCGGCCCTGAACAGCGCCGTCTGGTCGGGCGGCTCCTTCATCTACGTCCCCAAGGGCGTCAAGGTCGAGATCCCGCTGCAGGCCTACTTCCGGATCAATGCCGAGAACATGGGGCAGTTCGAGCGGACCCTGATCATCTGCGACGAGGACAGCTTCGTCCACTACATCGAAGGCTGCACCGCGCCGATCTACACGACCGACTCGCTGCACTCGGCGGTGGTGGAGATCATCGTCAAGCGCGGCGCGCGCTGCCGCTACACGACGGTGCAGAACTGGTCGACGAACGTCTACAACCTGGTCACGAAGCGGGCCATGGCCTACGGCGACGCCACCATGGAGTGGGTCGACGGCAACCTCGGCTCGCAGATCACGATGAAGTACCCCTCCATCTACCTGATGGAGCCGGGGGCGAAGGGGGACGTGCTGAGCGTCGCCTTCGCGGGCAAGGGCCAGCACCAGGATGCCGGCGGCAAGGCCGTGCACGTGGCGCCGAACACGAGCTCGAACATCGTCTCGAAGTCGATTTCGAAGGCCGGAGGGCGCACGTCGTACCGGGGCCTGGTCAAGGTCTATCCCGGCGCGAAGAACTCGAAGTCCTTCGTGCGCTGCGATGCGCTCCTGCTCGACGAAGCCTCCCGCTCGGACACCTATCCGACCACCGAGGTCGACGAGGAGCAGGTCAAGATCGGGCACGAAGCCACGGTGAGCAAGGTGTCGGACGAACAGCTCTTCTACCTGCAGAGCCGCGGCATCACGCGCGCGGAAGCCGAGACCATGATCGTGAACGGCTTCATCGAGCCCTTCACCAAGGAGCTGCCGATCGAATATGCCGTCGAGCTGAATCGCCTGATCCAGCTCGAGATGACCGGCTCGGTGGGCTGATCGCGGCGGGCATGGGCTTCACGAAGGAGGCGGTCGAGCGCCTCTCCGCGCTCAAAGCGGAGCCCGCCTGGATGCGCGAGCGGCGGCTCGAGTCGTTCGAGCTGTACGACCGGATGCCGCTGCCCGACACCCGCCGGGACGGCGAATGGCGCCAGGTCGATCTCAAGGGACTGGACCTGGGCGCGTTCGAGCCGTTCCAGCAGCCGGATGGCAGTGCGCCGGCGCCCGCGATTCCCGACACCGCCGCGGTTCTCGCCCAGCGCGGAACCGGTCGGCTGGCGGCCGGGCTGGGGGCCGAGGACCTTCAGGCGAAGGGCGTCATCTTCCAGCCGCTCTGGCAGGCGGCCGCGCAGCATCCGGAGCTGGTGGAACGTTACCTCTTCACCGCGGTGAAGCCCGACCGCGACAAGTTCGCGGCGCTGCACGCCGCCTTCTTCAGCGGCGGCAGCTTCCTCTACGTCCCCGACGGGGTCAGCATCGATCGCCCGATCGTCAGCCAGTTCTGGTCGGCCGGCACCGGCGGAACGGCGCTGCCGCACACGCTCGTGGTCGCCGGCCGGGGCTCGCGCTTCCAGTACCTCGACGAGTTCCTCAGTCCTCCGGGAGACCCCGCGTCGCTCGCGAGCGGTTCCACCGAGATCTTCCTCGACGAAGGTGCGAACGTCGACTACGTCGCCGTCCATCGTTGGGGGGCCCGGGCGTGGCAGTTCGCGAACCAGCGTATCCGGCTCGGCCGCGACGCCCAGTTCCGGGGCTTCAACGTCGGCCTGGGCGGGCGGTTCGCGCGGCTTCGGATGGAGGCGCTCCTGGAGGGCCAGGGCTCGAGCGCGCAGCTGCGCGGCCTGTTCTTCGGGACCGAGCAGCAGGTGTTCGATTTCCGAACGCTGCAGCAACACCTCGCGCCGCATACGACGTCGGATCTCCTCTACAAGGGCGCGCTTCGCGACCACGCCCGCAGCGTCTACGTCGGGGTCGTTCGCGTCGAGAAGAATGCGCGCGGCACCTCTGCGAACCAGGCGAACCGGAACCTGCTGCTGTCCGACAAGGCGAGGGCCACCTCGGAGCCCATCCTCGAGATCGAGAACAACGACATCCAGCGCTGCAGCCATGGCGCCACGGTGGGGCCGGTCGATCCCGAGCACCTCTTCTATCTCACCAGCCGGGGGATACCCCGCTCGATCGCGCAGCGCATGCTCGTCCAGGGCTTTCTCTCGGAGGTGCTCGACCGCATCCCGCTCGCGTACGCGCGCGAGATCGTCGAACACGAGCTGGCCCGCCGGATCGATTAGTGCGCCGTCGCGTCGGGTCGCTCAACGACCTTCCGATCGGGTCGCTCTCGCGGGTCGAGGTGATGGGGATTCCGATCTGTCTCGTCCACGCGGAGGACGGCCAGGTGTACGCGATCGGTGATACCTGCACCCACGAGGACTATTCGCTGAGCGAAGGTGAGCTGTGGGACCTGTCCGTCGAGTGCCCGCGTCACGGCTCTCGCTTCGACGTCCGGACCGGCAAGGTGACCGGCCTGCCGGCTGTGATCCCGGCGAAGACCTATCCGGTCACGGTTTCGAACGGCGAGATTGAGGTGGAAGTCGAGGGGTAGAATCACGGTATGGCGGAATCGGAACCGAGCGCGCCCGCATCGGCCACCGGCGGGGCGGCCGGCGGAAACGGCGCCCAGGCCGGGGGAGAAGACCTGCGCAACCAGGTGGCCGAGGTGCTCTCCACCTGCCGCGATCCGGAGATCGGCCTCGACATCATGAGCCTCGGTCTCGTCTACGACCTGGCGCTGCAGGATGGCAGGGCGCATATCAAGATGACGCTGACCGCGATCGGCTGTCCCTGGGCTCAGGATCTCTTCGACGAGGTCAAGCAGAAGGTGGAGCAGGTCCCCGGGATCACCGAGTGCACGGTTGAGCTCGTCTACTCGCCGCCCTGGAGCGTCGACATGATGTCGGACGACGCAAGAATGGAGTTGGGCTTCCTGTAACCCAGCGGCGGAGTGATAACGTGGACTCCGCCATGGCAGCCAGCCGGCTCGGGGCCTGGGCACCGGTGTGGGCGCGATTTCGACGTGAGCCATTGGCGCTCGCCGGGGGCGTGTTTCTCATGCTGTTGATCGCGCTGGCGCTGTTCGCCCCGATCCTGCCCATCCGGGATCCCAATCACGGGTACTACGAGCTGCTGCCCCTGGACGGGCGCCCCCTGCCGCCCGGCTCGGCCTTCCTGCTGGGCAGCGACGCCAACGGCCGGGACATGCTGAGCCGGATCATCTGGGGTGCCCGGATCTCGCTCTTCATCGGGTTCTTCGCGAACGGCCTTGCCCTGCTGGTGGGCATCAGCATCGGCGCCCTCGCCGCCTACTTCGGCCGGTGGTTCGAGACGGCGCTCATGCGCCTCACCGACATCATGATGGCGTTCCCCGTCTTGCTCTTTTCGATTGCCCTGATCGCCATCATCCAGCGGGGCAGCGTGCTCGTGATCGTCGGGGTCATCGCGCTCTTCTACTGGACCGCGGTCGCCCGCATCGTTCGCAGCCAGGTTCTCTCCCTCAAAGAGCGGGAGTTCGTCGAGGCCGCCCGGGCGCTGGGCGGCAGCTCACGGCACATCCTGCTCACCCACATCCTGCCTCACCTGGTGCCGATCATCCTCGTGTACGGCACGATCGGCATCGCGACCACGATCAGCACCGAGTCGATCCTCAGCTTCCTCGGCATCGGCGTCCAGCCGCCGACGGCCGACTGGGGCAAGATGGTCGCGGAGGGCCAGGGCTTCATGTTCCTGGCCCCCTGGCTGGTGGTCTTTCCCGGGCTCATGATCCTGCTCACCGTGCTGGCCTTCAACCTGGTCGGCGACGGGCTGCGCGACGCGCTCGACCCGCGTTCTCAGGCGTTCTTCCGCGGCGCGATGGGCGCGGCGGCCACCGGCGGCGCCCTGACCGCCGGTCAGCGTCCCGGCCTCGAAAGCGGCGCCCTGGATGCGCCGCTGGCGGGGGCGCCGACCCCGGGTGGCTCGTCGGGCCTGCAGGGGGAGACCGTCTGACCGATGCCTAACAGTTTCTAACGAGACGGTGATACTGTCACCGCACGCGCGGCGCAGGCGACGGCGAAGATTAGCAGGGAGGGACAGCTATGAATCGACGAGCGGCGCTGATTCTGGCTGCCGTGATGGCGGGTTCGGCCGTCCTCGCGGCATGCGGCAACTCGGGGACCACGTCGACCACCGGGGGGCAGCCGGTGTACGGCGGGACCCTGATCACGACCTTCAAGGACGATTTCAAGTCGCTCGACCCGGCGATCGGCTATGACACCGACTCGTGGTCCATCGAGCGGGCGCTCTACAACGGCCTGCTCGACTACAAGGGGTACACGACCCAGCTGGTGCCCGACATCGCCTCCGCGATGCCCAAGATCAGCGCCGATGGCAAGACCTACACGTTCACCCTTCGGCACGACGTCAAGTTCAGCAACGGGCGGGGAGTCACAGCCGGCGACTTCAAGTACTCCTGGGAGCGGATGCTCGATCCGAAGACCGCGGGTCCGATGACGGGCGGGCCCTTCTGGGGCAGCGTGACCGGCGCCCAGGACTTCTTCAACGGCAAGACCACGAGCGTTTCCGGGATCAAGGCGATCGATCCGTACACGCTCGAGATCGATCTCGACACCCCGAACCTGGCCTTCTCCAACATCCTGGCCATGCCGTTCGCCTTCGTGATTCCGAAGGAAGCGGTGGATGCCGCGAACGGCGACTTCGCCCATCATCCGATCGGCACCGGTGCCTTTACGCTGGCCAGCTACACGCCAGGCCAATTGCTGGTGCTCAAGCGCAACCCGACCTACTTCGGCGCACGGCCGTACCTGGATGAGGTGGACGCGCAGATCGGCGTCTCCACCGACGTCGCCTACCTCCGGATGCAGAACGGGCAGGTCGACCTGCCTCAGCCGGATGTGTCCATGCCCTCCTCAAACTACATCCAGCTCAACGGCGATCCCAGGTGGAGCAGTCGCATCGTGCGCCAGCCGAACGTGGACATCTGGTACATCTCGATGAACGTGAACATGAAGCCATTCGACAACGTCAAAGTCCGGCAGGCGTTCAACCTGATCATCAACAAGGCGAACCTGGTCAAGATCCTCAACGGACGCGCGGTCATCAACAACGGGATCCAGGCACCGCCGATGCCCGGCTTCGTGTCCGGGTACAACCCGCTCGGGCTCGACAGCAACGGCCAGAACTTGACGAAGGCGAAACAACTGCTGCAGCAGGCGGGCTACGACGCGAGCCATCCGTTCCCCGCCCAGGATTTCCTGTACGCGAACACGACACCCGACGCGGATCGGGAGTCAGCCTCGATGCAGCAAGACTTCAAGCAGGCGGGCATCACGCTGAACCTCAAGGGGCTCGCCTTCGCCAGCTTCCTCGACCTGGTCGGCAAGCCGAACACCGTCGCCCTGAGCTGGACCGGCTGGATCCAGGACTTCCCGGATCCGTCGGACTTCATCGACCCGCTTCTCACCTGCGCCTCCGCCAACGTCACCGCGAACGGGACGAACAACCCCTTCTACTGCAACAAGACCGTCGACCAGCTCGCTGATAAGGCCCGGGGCGATACCAACACGACCGAGCGGCTCACGCTGTACCGGCAGATCCAGGACATCGTGGCCGCCCAGGACTTCCCGGAAGTCCCGATGTACTCGACCGTAGAGACGAGCATCTCGTCAACCCGTACCCACGGCTACCAGATCCATCCGGTGTGGCCGCTCGTGCTGACCACGCTCTGGGTCAGCGGCGCGGCGTCGAGCGCCCCCGCTGCGTCGGCAAGCGCCTCCGCGACGAGCTCGTAGCACCGCCATGATCGTCAGCGAAGGGGAGCCGGCGCTCCCCTTCCTGGATCCGGCACGATGACGGCGTACATCGTGCGCCGGCTGCTCTGGATGGTGCTCGTGCTGTTCGGGGTGGCGGCGATCACCTTCGCGATCGCCTTCATGGTTCCCGGCGATCCGGCGCGCTTGTACGCAGGGACGAACGCATCACCGAACACGATCCGGATCATCCACCACGCGCTCGGCCTCGACCGCCCGGTCTACGTCCAGTTCCTGGACTACATGTGGCGGGTGCTCCACCTGGACTTCGGCTTCTCCTATCGCTACCAGACGAAGGTGCTCCCCGCCATCCTGCAGCGCTTTCCGGCGACCGCCGAGCTGGCCCTGGCCGGCGTCTTCTTCGAAGTCGTCATCGGGCTGCCGATCGGGATCCTGTCGGCGGTCCGCCCTGGGAGCATCTGGGATCGCGGGCTGATGGTGTTCAGCTTCGTCACCCTGGCGGCTCCGCCGTTCTGGCTCGGGCTGCTGCTTCTGTTCGCGCTCGGGGTGGTGGTGCCCTTGCTTCCGATCGGAGGGTACGGGGGCGGGGCGCCGCAGTACCTGTTCCTGCCGGCGCTGACGCTCGGGCTGGGCGGGGCGGCCTATTACGCCCGGCTGCTGCGCGCCAGCCTGCTCGACATCCTGCATGCGGACTACATCCGCACCGCGTACGCGAAAGGGCTGAAGCGGTGGCAGGTCATCATCCGCCACGCCATCCCGAACGCGCTGACCGTCATCGTGACTCAGCTCGGCATGGACCTCGGCTACTTCCTCGCCGGGGTGGTCGTGATCGAGACCGTCTTCGCCTGGCCGGGAATCGGCAAGCAGGCGATCGACGCCATCAACACGCTCGACATCCCGCTGGTCATGGGAACCGTCCTCTTCGGCGCCCTCCTGATCGTGCTCGCGAACGTGATCGTCGACATCTCATACACGATCCTCGATCCTCGGGTCCGCTACGAGTGAGGCTTCTGACGGGTCCGCCCGGTCGGTGCGTCTACAGGAGTGACGCGGCGGCGAAACAGGCGAGCCCGGCGCCCAGCAGCCCGAACGGGGCGCGCACTTTGATCCGCCTTTCGAGCGCTTCCAGGATGAACAGGATGACGGCGGCCAACAGGAGCAGCGTATGAATCGACACGATCGATACCTCCCGTAATGAAGTTCGCGGCGACCGCCGGGACGCCGAGCCGCCCGGCCGGTCCACCGCGTCTGTGACGGAGATTTCGCACGGTTTCCAGCACCCCGTCATACGTTTCGCGAGTGTGGGCCACTCGTGACGGCCCGTAAGGTCCCTGTGACCCCGCTGCTATGGCCGTCGCAAGAATGCCTGCCTATGATGACCACCGCCCCCCGGACTGTGACTGATTGACACGGGGGAGTCGAGGAACGGAGAACAGGGTGTCGCTGCTCGAGCGTATTCAAAAGTCGCAGGATCCCGGCCAGCCCCAACCACCCGTCCAGCGGGCGCCGCAACCGGCTCCGCCGGCTCGAGTCGCGCAGCCGGATCCGGGGGCTCCGGGGCGTGGGCCGGTCCCGCCGCGGTCGCCTGAGCCGGCGCCCGCCGCCCCACGGCCGGTCGCCCGTCCGGCCGCTCCCGCCCCGCCACAGCGGCCCAGCGCCGCGCCGTCGCCCGCGCCCGCGCCGGCCGCCCCGACGCTGGCGGACAAGATGGCGGCGTCGGCGACCAGCCAGCCTGTGGCCAAGCGCCCGATCAACCCCAACGCCAACTTGAACGACCTGCCTGCCGCCGAACGTTTCAGCCGGATCAAATCCGCGGTCCACGACCGGGTCATCGGCGAGCTCGGGGAACGGGCCAACGAGCTCGACCGGGAGGCGATCGGCCAGCGGGCCGAGGAGACCCTCGATCTGTACCTCAGCGCGCGCCGCATCGCGCTCGACCAGACGACACGGCAGCAGCTCCTCTCCGCGCTCTTGGCGGACATCCTGGGGTTTGGTCCCCTCGACCTCCTGCTCGGCGACGACGCCATCTCCGACATCCTGGTGAACGGACCGAACAAGGTCTACGTCGAGCGATCCGGCAAGATGCAGCGGGCCGCCATCAAGTTCGACAGCGACGCCCACCTGATGCAGATCATCTCGCGGATCGTGACCGGCGTCGGCCGCCGCGTCGACGAGAGCTCGCCAATGTGCGACGCCCGCCTGCCGGACGGCTCCCGGGTCAACGTGATCATCCCCCCGCTGGCGGTCAAGGGAGCCGCCGTCACGATCCGCAAGTTCCGGCGCGATCCGCTCCAGGTGACGGATCTCGTAAGCAACGGCACCCTGACCCAGCAGATGGCGGACTTCCTGCGGGCCTGTGTCAACGCGCGCATGAACATCGTGGTCGCGGGCGGTGGCTCGTCAGGGAAGACGACAACCCTGAATGTGCTCTCCAGCTTCATCCCGGCCGACGAGCGCATCATTACGGTCGAGGATGCCGCCGAGCTCCAGCTCCGCCAGATCCACGTCATCAACCTCGAATCGCGCCCGGCCAACGTGGAAGGCAAGGGTGGGGTCGGGATCCGCGAGCTCGTCATCAACACACTCCGGATGCGTCCCGACCGGATCGTGGTCGGCGAGGTCCGGTCCGGCGAGGCCCTGGACATGCTCCAGGCTATGAACACCGGTCACGACGGCTCCCTGACCACGGTCCACGCGAACACGCCCCGGGACTCGATCTCCCGGCTCGAGACCCTGGTGCTGATGGCCGGCATGGAGCTGCCCTCGCGCGCCATCCGGGAGCAGATCGCCTCGGCGATCAACATCATCATTCAGCAGAACCGGATGCGGGACGGGACTCGCAAGATCACCTACATCTCGGAGGTCACCGGGATCGAAGGGGACCAGATCTCGCTGCAGGACATCTTCGTCTACAAGCAGACCGGGTACGACGGCGGGAAGGTGTCCGGGATGCACACGGCGACCGGCGCGCTGCCGCGCTGCCTCGAGATCCTCGAATCGACCGGCAACATGGTCCCGGTCGAGTACTTCAGCCCGGCGCCCGGCAGCGGCTACGTGAAGCAGAAGCACGTCAAAGTGGTCGCCGAAGCCGCCTAGGTGTGATTCCCACGTAGGTTGTTGACAACTGGTTGACAGCAGAGAGCCCCTCTGTTCGGTTTGGGATGTGCAACCAACCCGACCGACAGGAGGCTCTCTATGGTTCATCCTAGGGCGAAGCTCACCGAATTTGGC
>DASQGL010000141.1:0-26594 GCA_035632635.1 Candidatus Limnocylindrales bacterium | reverse complement strand
GTCCGCCTGGTCCCGCGGGCGAGTGGACACCTGGCGCGCTTCGGCGCGCCTCGGGTCGCGCTCGACGTCCCCGTCGACCTCGAGCTGGCGCAGGCCCTGGTTCGAGCGGCTCGAGCGGATGGATTTCGCGTGAGCCCATGCGACGATCGCGGCCTCGATCACGGCACCATGGTGCCGCTCTGGCTGCTGCCCCGGACGCGAGCGGGCAAACGCTTCGTCTTCATCGGCATCTGCGGCTGGTCGCGCGCGCGCCTTCTGGCCTTCGGCGAGTGGCTGCACGGGTTCCTCGCCGACCGGTCCGCGATCCTGATCGCCTCAGGTGATCTCTCGCACCGCCTCACCGAGGCGGCGCCCTACGGCTTCCGCCCACAGGGTCGGGTCTTCGACGAGCGCGTGATCGAGGCGCTGCGCTCCTCGGAATGGGAGGACATCGCGAGCCTCGATGCCGACAGCGTCGAGGCTGCCGGCGAGTGCGGCCTGAGACCGCTCACCATCTTGCTCGGCGCCGCCAGGGCAGCCGGTCTTCGCTCCGAGGTCTTGAGCTACGAGGGACCGTTCGGGGTCGGCTATCCGGTTGCGACTTTCAACGCGACCACGCCCGACTACGACGTCGCGGCCCTTGCGCGCAGCGCGATTGCCGGTTACCTGGAGCGGCGGGAGACGATCGCGCCGCCGGAGCCGATCCCCGCGGCGCTGCGCGCGCCCAGCGCGGTCTTCGTCACGCTTCGCCGCGACGGCGTCCTGCGGGGATGCGTGGGCACCATCCGGCCGACCCGGGCCACCGCCGCGCATGAGATCGTCCACTACGCGATCGCGTCCGCGGTCCGCGATCCCCGCTTCGAGCCGGTCGAGCCCGCGGAGGTGTCGATGCTGTCGGTGCACGTGCACCTGCTCGACGCGCCGGAGCCGGTCGAGGGCACCGACGCCCTCGATCCGGCGCGCTACGGGCTGATCGTGCGCAGCGGTGACCGGCAGGGCCTCCTGCTGCCCAACGTCGACGGGATTCGCACCGCGGCCGAGCAGCTCGCCGCTGCCCTGGAGAAGGCCGGCATCGACGCCGACGCGTCGATCGAGCTGCTGCGCTTCCGCACCCGGACCTTCGGATGACCGTTCCCCTGGTGCTGCTCCACAATCCGGAGCAGGAAGAGCACCGAACCGCCGGGCACCCCGAGCGCCCGGAACGGGTCACCGCCATCCTGAATGCGGTCGCCCGGTCGGAGCTGGGCGTCGAGCCGGTGCGGGCGCCCGCCGTCCCAGCCGAGCTGGTCACGCGTGTGCACGATCCGGGCTATGTCGCCATGCTGGATCGCGCGGCCGAGGGCGGCGGAGGCTACCTCGATCCCGACACCTACCTGGCGCCCGGGTCCATGAGAGCCGCCCGGACCGCGGCCGGGGCGGTGGTGGAGGGGGTGACCCGTGTGCTGGACGGGTCGGTCGCGCACGCCTTCGCGGTGGTCCGCCCACCCGGGCATCACGCCGAGCACGCCCGCGCCATGGGCTTCTGCCTGTTCAACAACGTCGCCGTCGGGGTCCAGGCGGCCCGAGCGCGCGGGATCGGACGGATCGCGGTCGTCGACTTCGACGTCCACCACGGCAACGGGACCCAGCACAGCTTCGCAAACGATCCCGACCTTCTCTACGTCTCGTCGCACCAGTTCCCCTACTATCCCGGCACCGGCTCACCCGACGAGCAATCCGATCACCTGCTCAACCTCCCGCTCCCGGCAGGCAGTGGCGATGCGGCGTTCCTTGGCGCCTATCGCGAACGGGCCGACCCGCTCATGCGACGCTTCCGGCCCGAGCTGATCCTCGTCTCGGCCGGCTTCGACGCCCACGCGCACGATCCGCTGGCCGGGCTGGCTGTGTCGACCGAGGGCTACGAACAGATCGCCGAGCTGATCGTGCGGTGGGCCCGCGAGTTCGCTTCGGGCCGGACCGTCTGGGCGCTGGAGGGAGGCTACGAGTTGCGCGCCCTGGGGGACTCGGTGGTCGCCTGCCTGCGCGTCCTCGCCGAATCCTGAGCCCGGCTCCTCCGGCCCTCGCATGGACATCCGGGCCCCGGCCGATTACAATAGCGGCTCTCCGTATCACCGTGAGGGAGGTGCGGCGATGGCCAAGTCGCGCGACAAGCGGGGGCGCGAAGAGAAAAAGAAGAAGAAGCCGAAGAAAGCTGAGGTCGCGACTCAGAGCAGCGGATTCACGATGACGAGCCCACGGCGCGAACCGATCGTGCCGAGCCCGCCGGGAGCGCCGCCCGCATAAGTCGCACCGGCAGCGCGATTGTCGCGCTGCTGCTGATCGTCCTCAGCGCGGCACCCGCCCGCGCCGACGACCCGAACGCGCTCGCCAACCGGCTGGCTCAGCTCCAGCAGCAGCAGGCGCTCCAGCAGCAGCGGCTTCAGTCGCTTACGGCGCAGCAGGCCGGCGTGCGCCAGTCGATCGACGCGCTCAGCGCCCAGCTCGCCCAGCAGGCGCAGAATCTCGCGCCGATCGCGACCCAGGCGCAGGCGCTCCAGGCGCAGCTGGATCAGACCCAGGCGTCCATCGACGCCGACCAGCGCGCCTACGCCGCCCGCGTCCGTGTCTTCCAGGCCGACCTCCGCCACCTCTACGCGATCGGGAGCCGCCGCTCGGCGGAATTCCTCTTCTCGGCGAGCAGCTTCGGCGACCTCCTGAACCGGATCGTCTACCTCGATACGTTCGCGCTGGCAGAAGCGCAACTCGCGACCCGCCTGCGGGCCGAGGGCGAGCGTCTGCAGGCGCGGCGGACGGCGCTCGCCCAGGAGCGCCAGGCGCTCGAGCCGCTGCTCGAGGCGCTCCAGGCGCGCGTCGACGCGGCGGCCGGCGCCGTGGCCTCGGCCGCCGCCTATGACAGCCAGCTGGAGTCGGCCCGGCGCGGCGCCCTGATGGCGATCGCGGGCCTCGCCTCGCAGACCCGTTCGCTCCAGGCTGCCCTCGACCGGTACGTGCAGCAGCAGGCGGAGCAGGCGCTCCGCCACCCCGGCGGCTACGGCGCGACCTGTCCCCCGGCAGCGCCGGCCGGCGCGGTGCGATTCTGCGGCCACGGCTGGGGCCACGGCGTCGGGCTCGGGCAGTGGGGCGCGATGGGCATGGCCGCGGCCGGCCTGTCCTACCGCGCCATCGATCAGCATTTCTACCGGAACACCATTTGGGCCCAGGTCGATTCCGCGCACACCCTGATCCACGTCGGCATCCTGTGGGGCGCCGGCTCCTACCGGGTGGTGCCGGACGGCCCCGCCCAGCTCCAGGCCGGCGGGAAGACCTCGACGGTCAATGCCGGCCAGGTGATCACGCTCACCGCGAGCCAGGGCGTGCAGAAGATCACGCCGCTGCAGCCCTCCACGCGGCTGGCCGTGTTCACGCCGGCCGGCCTCTACCATCACTACCGCGGCGCCATCGTCGGACAGCCGAGCAACGGCATCCTCTATGTCATCAATGAGCTCCCGATCGAGGACTACCTGCGAGGGCTGGGTGAGGTTCCCGCGAGCTGGCCGATCGAGGCAATCAAGGCCCAGATCGTGGCGGCGCGCTGCTACGCGCTGACCCACCTGGGCAGCACGCCGCTCTTCGACGTCGACGACACCACCCGTTACCAGGTCTACCTGGGCGCGGACAACGAGAGCGCAGCGCAGAACGCGGCCGTCGATCAAACGCAGGGGCAGGTGCTGCTCTCGAACGGCCACGTGATCCTGGCCTTCTTCTCGGCCTCGGACGGCGGGCACACGGCCAACGTCTCCGACATCTTCGGCGGGTCGCTGCAGACCTATCCGTACCTGACCGGCGTGCTCGACCCCTGGGACGTCGTCGCGCCGAGGCACACGTGGTACACCGGGACCTACGGCTACGCCACGCTGGAGCGGATCTACTTCAGCCCGGCGGACGTCGCGACCTACGGGCATCTCGTCGGGCTGGCCCTGAACGACCGCGACGCGTCCGACCGCTTGAACACCGTCGGCCTGATCGGGTCGCGGGCGACCAAGCGGATCGGCGTGAGCGCCTTCATCCAGGCCTTCAACCGCTCGCCGCTGACCGGCAACGACGTCCTCTGGAACGACATGTTCGGGGTGACGCCGGCGAACGCCTGGCGCTACTGGTAAGGCGTAGCCGGGCTAGCCGGTCAGATCGGCGCCGACCGGTCCTCGAGACGATCCAGGCCGGTGACCCGGAGCAGGGCGAACAGGCCGACCGACACGAGGGCCCAGGCGAGCAGGGCCAGCACCAGGGCGAGCACCGCCGCGATCCGGGGCAGCAGGACCAGGGCCACGGCCGCATAGGCGGCCATGCCGACCGACCCGAGGATGCCGCCGCTGGCGTCGGCCAGCGCCTTGGTGAGGCCCTCCTTCTTCTCGATCAGGGTGAGGGCGGCCGGCAGGGTCGCCGGAAAGGCGAGGAACAGGCCGCCGACGCGAGGGCCGAACCGAATCCCGACGACGGCGGCGATCAGGGCGATGACGGCGCCGAACGCGAAGCGGACGGCCATGTCGCGGAGCCGGATCTCCTTGAGCGTGCTCAGCTCGACGCCGACCGGCTGACGGTCGTCCTCGAGGAGCTCGGAACGGCTGATCAGGGTGGAGACGGCCATGGCTAACCGCCGATCGCAACCGCCAGGAGGCCGGCGACCGCGAACCAGGCGATCCAGGCGGTCAGCGAGCCGAGCAGCGCGCCCAACCGGCCGATGGTGAACAGGCAGCAGAGACAGTAGGCGAGCATCCCGGCACTGCCGATCAGCATGCCGCGGCTCATGGTGGCGGCGACCTCGGGCCCCTTGACGACCACCGTGATCAGCATGCTGGCGAAGGCGACCGCGGGCGCCGCCGCGAACAACCCGGCGAATCGCTTCGGCCGGACGACCTCTGCGATCAGCGAGAACGCGACCACGAAGAGGCCGCCCATGACCGCCTTGATCGCGATCAGCGCGACATCCGACATGACACGCGTTATATCAGCCGGGGACGCGGCGCCGGAAGGCCCGGAACTGCGGTCAGCCGACCAGGTGGACCGGGCCGCCCTTGAGACCGACCGCGACCGTCACCGTGTCGACCGCGACCGTGCCCGCGCCGGTCACGTACTGCATGCTCCACCAGTACTGGCCGGGCGGCGGGTTGTAGGTCGACGGGATGGGGATCTCGAGATGGACCCACTTGTTGTCCGAGTTCACGCCGGTGCTCGTGTCCTGGGCCACGAAGGAGGCGATCGTCGTCCCGGCCGTGTTCGGATAGATGGTGTACGCGCCCCGGGCGAGGTTGGACCGTTGCGACCCGAGGTTGTAGATGTTGATGCCCTGCGGCGAGGAGGCCACCGCCCCGGTCGGATCCAGGATGTTGATCCGGACGAAGCCGGAGCTGCTGGAGATGTCGCCCACGTCCCAGATGTCGACGCTGACCGTCAGGCCCGCGTAGTCGGGCGTCAGCTGGAAGAGGTTCATGGTGAAGCTCCCCCCTGGGCCGGCGTCGAACGGGGTGAAGAAGCAGATCTCGTCCCAGGCGGCCACGACGCAACTCGCGCAGGCGCTCCGATTGACGTCGCCGCTCACGGCCCGCACGGCGTACCCCTTGTGTCCGGTGGGGTTGGCCCCGGTGAAGGTCGTGCCGGTGTTGTCCAGCGAGTCGACCCGGAGCCGGTAGGTCCCGGGGACCAGCGCCCCGCCCTGGTAGTAGGTGGCGAACTGCCCCGTGGTTCGCAGGCTGACCAGCCCGTTGTCCTGGGCCCCGGTGTAGGAGGCCACGTCGACCCAGTTGTGGTAGATGAGCATGTTCGTCGGCAGGCCGCCGGCGTACTGCTGGGTCACCGTCTGACCCAGCTTCGGGCCGCCCATGATCAGGTACTGGTTGCTGGCGGCGTTGTAGTTGCGCGCGTCGATCGGGTAGACGGTCATCTGGGACAGGAGGACGTCGCTGCTGCGGATGAACAGGTTGTTGACGCGGAACAGGCTGTACCGCATCGTCGAATAGTTCGCCGCGGTCGTGAAGCTGAAGGGGCCGCCGTCGTCCTCGTGAAACCAGTTGTTGCCGCCGACCGAGCAGGTCCGCAACGCCGGGTTCTGGTTGTTGTTGTCACAGAAGTTCGCCGATCCGCCCGTTCCGTCGGGGGCGAAGGCCGCGTTGTAGATCTGGACCACGCCCCCGGAGCCGCCGGCCGGCACGGTGATCCGGTAGTTGTAGCCGCCGCGGTCGGCAAGGGTGGGATCCTGCGGCTCCGAACCGTTGGCGAAGCTGATCTGATGCACATCGTCGGTGGCGCCTGCGGAGGCGGGGGGATTGGCCGGGTTGGGCGTATAGGCGTCGCCCTGCCCGCGGTCCGTGTGCCATCCTTCCTCGCGGACGTAGAAGAAGCCCGTCCGTCCGAGCTGTCCCAGCGAGGTGCCGATCTGGGCGCCGGGCTGGCCGAGCGAGATCGGCGGCAGGTAGGCCGCGATCGCGCTGCGGGACACCTTGTAGGGCTGGAACCCGAAGATCTGCATGAAGAAGACCGGCGCATTCCGCGACACCGTCACCTTCAGCTGGTTCGAGTGTCCGGGGACCTGGCTCGGAGTGATCGCGACGCCGTTCGCTGCGTCCGCAGGGTCGAAGCCGTTGCGGCGCGCCTCGTTGATCGCCCGGTCGGTCGCGTCGTTGCCCGAGCCGACCGGCAGCGCTGAGGCGGGCGTGAACTGGTCCGGCATGAACACGACACCGGACAGGGCGGCCGCGGCGGCGGCGCGCTCGGCCGCGGCGCTGTACAGGTAGCCGACCGCGACGTCGACGGCGATGCCGATGCCCCCGATCATCATGGTCGCCGCCAGCGCGATGATCACGATGGCCTGTCCGGCCCTGGACCGGCGTCGAGACGATCCCGCGCGTGCGTCCCGCATCATGATCACCTTCATAGGAGAATTGGCGCCGCCTTCATCACGGCGTAGTCGGAGAGCTGCATGTTCTTGGGGAAGACGCCGGCCGGCGCGTTGTAGACCCAGACCAGGCGAATGCCGATCGAGGTTTCGTTGGGCGGCGTCTGGTTCCGGTTCGCGATCGGAAAGGTCTGCACCCCGCTCGAGATCCCCCCTCCGGGCGAGATGAAGTACTGGTCGAGCGGATCGCCGTTCGTGTAGGTGCCGTCAGCCTGTCGCGGGGCATAGATGTCGATCTCGGAGATCGTGGCCGAGTTCATGCCCCTGGTCACCGCCAGGACGTTGCGCAGGATCTGGTTGTCGATCTGCGCCGTGGTGGCCGACGGATTGGTCTGGGACCCGCCCAGCTCGGCGGCGAGCCGCGCCCCCTGCCGGACGGCATACCCGGCGCTCAGCTTGTTGACGATCATCAGGCTTGCGTCGAACCCGCCCATCAGCAGGAAGATGAGCACCGGGATGGCGATCGCGATCTCTGCCAGCGACTGGCCCCGGCGATGCCGGCGCGTGCCCAAGGCGACGCCTGCGCTGAACGGCGGCCTGGTCCTCATCAGAAGCTCTGCGGCTCCAGGCGCACGTAATAGGTGGCGTTCGTGGTCACCGGGCCGAGGGCGCTAAAGAGGCCGGCCTTCCAGTTGTAGGTGAAGTTGATCGTCACGCCGAGGAAGTCGCTGGTGCCGTTGCCCACGTTCCGGCTCGAGGCGGCCCAGGGCTCGGGCGACAGCATCGGGCTGCCGTCGGCGCGGTAGCGGTTGTAGAGGGTCAGATCGGGGGTCAGGTTGCCGTTGCCGTCCTGATTGAGCTTGTAGATGTCGATCTCATTGACGTTGTAGAGGGAGGTCTGGCCCACCGTCTTCTCGATCGTCTGGAGGACCTGCTGATCGGTCGTCGAGGCGTTGCCCAGCTGGGCGGCCACCCGCGATCCCTCGCCGGCCGCGTAGCGGGCGTTGCCGACACTGAACATGAGCAGGCCGCCGTCGACCACGCCGAGGATCAGCAGGAAGAGGATGGGCACGGCGATGGCGAACTCCGTCATCGTCTGCCCGCGGCGACGCGTGCGCCCGGTCGCGACCCTTTCGGTTTTCATAACACCTTGCGTGGGAGTGCAACGGAGCCGGCCGGGGTCATCCCTGCATCCGATTGGATCTTCCCACCAGATCGTCGCCGGTTCCAGCGGCGACGTCAGATTCGCGTCGAGGATGCTATGGAGCTGTTACGAATTTCATCGGCCGGTCATCGTTTTATAAGGACCCGCGACCGGGGCAACCGGTCGGACGCGGCTTAGCGCGACGGCAGGAGGGTCCGCAGCACCATCGGCAGGATTCCGCCCTGGCGCAAGTATTCGACGTCAACGGCGTTGTCGACCCGCGCCAGGGCCTGGAAGCGCGTGCTCCGGCCGGCGTCGTCCTGCGCCTCGACCGTGAGTGATTGACCCGGCCGCAGGCCCTGGTCCAGGCCGCGAATCGAAAAGCGCTCGCGGCCGGTCAGTCCCAGCGACGCCACCGAGTCCCCCTCCAGGAACTGGAGCGGCAAGATGCCCATCCCGACGAGGTTGCTGCGGTGGATGCGCTCGAAGCTCTGCGCGATCACCGCCCGGACCCCGAGCAGGAGCGGACCCTTGGCCGCCCAGTCTCGCGAACTGCCGGACCCGTACTCCTTGCCGGCCAGCACGACCAGCGGCACGCCCTCGGCCCGGTAGCGCTCGGCGGCGTCGAAGATCGTCATCTCGTCGCCCTCGGGCAGATGCCGCGTCCAGTAGCCCTCGCGTTCGACGAGCTGGTTCCGAAGGCGGATGTTCGCGAACGTGCCTCGCATCATGACCTCGTGATTGCCGCGGCGGGCACCGTAGCTGTTGAACTCCGAGCGGGGCACTCCGTGCGCGATCAGATACCGCCCGGCCGGACTGTCGGGGGGGATGCTGCCGGCGGGGGAGATGTGGTCGGTGGTCACGGAATCGCCCATCACGACCAGCGCGCGCGCGTCGATCAGGTCGGCGATACCGGGCGGCACGGCGGTGAGGTCGTCGAAATAGGGTGGTTCCTGGACGTAGGTCGATTCGGCGTCCCAGCGATAGCTCGGTCCGGTGGGCGCCGCCATCTTCTGCCAGTGCTCATCGCCGTCGAAGATTCGCGCATATTCGCGCTCGAACATGTCGACGCGCAGGGATTGGCGGATGGCGGACGCCACCTCGTCGGCGCTGGGCCAGAGGTCGTGGAGGTAGACGTCCCGCCCGTCGCGATCCGTGCCGATCGGATCCTTGGACAGGTCGCACCGGACGTCGCCCGCCAGCGCGTAGGCGACGACCAGCGGTGGCGAGGCCAGGTAACTCGCCCTCACGAGCGGATGGATCCGGCCCTCGAAGTTGCGATTCCCGCTCAAGACGGCGACCACGCTGAGCTTCTCGCGCTCGACCGCGGCCTCCACCTCGGGGCTGGCCAGCGGCCCGCTATTGCCGATGCAGGTCGTGCAGCCGTAGCCGACCAGGTAGAAGCCGAGCTGCTCGAGATAGGAAAGCAGACCGGCGGCCTTCAGGTAGTCGGTGACCACGCGGGAGCCGGGCGCGAGGCTCGTCTTCACGCTGGGCGCGACGCGCATGCCCCGCTCGACCGCGCGCTTGGCCAGCAGTCCGGCCGCAACCATGACCGAGGGATTCGAGGTGTTCGTGCAGCTGGTGATCGCCGCGATCACGATCGAGCCGTTGCGCAGACGGGCCGGCTGTAGCACCGCCACCGCCGCGCCGCCCCGCGGCTCGCTGAGCCGGTCCGCCTCACCGCCCTCGGCCTCGAAGCGCTCCACCGCCTCGTGATTGGGGTCACCGTCATCCGAGAAGACGGCCGCGAAACTCTTCCAGACCCCGGGCAGCGGCACCCGGTCCTGCGGGCGTTTCGGCCCGGCGACGCTGGGCTCCACCGCGGCGAGATCGAGATCGAGGACCTCATTGAAGGTCGGCGTCTCCATCGCGTCGGTCCGAAACAGGCCCTGCGCCTTCGTGTAGCGCTCGACCAGGTCGATCAGGTCGGCCGGGCGACCGGTCACCTTCAGGTAGGCCAGGGTTTGGGCGTCGACCGGAAAGAGGGCGGAGGTCGCGCCGTACTCCGGGCACATGTTCGACAGCGTGGCCCGGTCGGGGACCGAGAGGCTGGACAGGCCGGGCCCGCAGAACTCGACGAATTTGTTGACGACCCCGTGCTTGCGCAGCATCTCGGTCAGGGTCAGCACGAGATCGGTCGCGGTCGCGCCCGGTCGCAACTCGCCGGTGAAGCGCACACCCACCACGACCGGAGTGGGCAGGAACATGGGCTGCCCGAGCATGGCCGCCTCGGCTTCGATCCCGCCGACGCCCCAGCCGAGCACGCCCAGCCCGTTCACCATGGTCGTGTGCGAGTCGGTCCCGACGAGGGTGTCGGGAATCGCGAAGGACCCACGGGCGTCAGACCGCACCTGCACGACGCGACTGACGCGCTCGAGGTTCACCTGGTGGCAGATTCCCATGCCGGGCGGCACGACGCTGAAATCGTGGAAGGCCTGCTGTGCCCATCGCAGCAGCGCGTAGCGCTCGCCATTTCGTTGATACTCGCGCTCGATGTTGCCGGCGTAGGCCGTTCTCGTCCCGAAGACGTCGACCTGGACCGAATGGTCGATGACCAGGTCGGCGGGGACCAGGGGATCGATCCGGGTTGGGTCGCCGCGCCGCCGTTCGAGGGCGGAGCGCATCGCGGCCAGGTCGACGACGGCGGGGACGCCGGTGAAGTCCTGGAGCAGCACCCGGGCCGGCCGGTACGGGACTTCCGCCTCGGGCGCGGGCGGGCTGGGCCAGCGGGCGAGCGCCGTCAGGTTGGCCTCGGCCCTCGGGTCGCGTCCGAGGTCGCGCAAGACCATCTCCAGCAGGACCTTGATCGTCATGGGCAGACGCTGCAGGTCGGCGGCCTCTGCCCCCGGGGCCCGATCCAGCGCGTACAGATCGAGATCCGTGCCCTCGAGCCGCCGGCGTGCGTCAGCCATCTACCCTCTCATGGTACTCGCCGGGATCGCGAACTCAGCCGCGGTTGCCGCTGTGGAACTTGCGATGGACCGCGCGCAGCTGCGGGTTGGTGACGTGCGTGTAGATCTGCGTCGTACTCAGGTTCGCATGACCTAGCATCTCCTGGACCGCCCGCAGATCGGCGCCGTTCGACAGCAGGTCGGTCGCAAACGAGTGCCGCAGGGTGTGCGGGGTGGCGGCGACGCCGAGCCCGGCCAGTCGCACGTATTTCTGGACGAGCCGCTCGATCGATCGCGGAGACACGCGCAGCCCGGCGCCCCCCGGCGTCGCATCCCGCCTGCCCCGGGTCCGCAGGAACAACGGCCGGTATCGGTCCGACCGCGCCTCGAGGTATCGCGCCAGCCAGTGGACTGCGGCCTCGCTCAGGAAGACGACACGTGGCTTGCGGCCTTTGCCGATCACCCCGAACTCTCGCGTGCGCAGGTTGACATCGGCTCGATCGAGCCGCGCGATCTCCGACACCCGCAACCCGGTGCTGAACAGCATCTCCAGCAGGGCCCGGTCGCGTAGCCCGCGGACCTCCGTGGTATCCGGCGCCTGCAGCAGCCGGTCGACCTGCGAGGCGTCGAGGAACTTCAGCGACCGAGCATCGTGCTTGCCCAGCACGACCCGGTCGGCGGCCAGCGTCTCGATCCCCTGGAGCGCGCAATAGCGGAGCAGCGAGCGCAGCGCGACCAGATAGTAGGTCTGGGTCGCGCGGGTCAGCGGCCGGCCGGTCGACGGGGTCAGCCGTCGCGCCAGCGCGAGCTTGTATCGCCGGACCACCTCGGGGGTCAGATCGGTCACGTCGTGGACCAGCGGTTCGTGGCGCCCGAGCCATTCCAGCAGGTGGGACAGGTACTGGTCGTACTGGCGCACGGTCAGCGGACTGAGGTTGCGGTCGATCTCGCAGGCTTCCAGAAAGGCGCGAACGCGGCCGGCGAACGCGAGGGGCCCGGCGGCGGCCTGCACGGGTGACGCATCGGAGACGGTGGGCACGCCTGCGCGGATTGTAGGCGCTTTCGGCGGGCCGCCGATCAGGGACGGCGGGCCGCGTGCAGGGCGACGATGCCGAACGTCATGCGCCGGGCGGTGATCGGCGCGAAGCCGGCCGCCCGCAGCTGGGCGGTCACCTCGTCGATGCGGGGAAACGCGTGCACCGTGTCGGCCAGGTACGAGTAGGCGTCGCGGTCGCCGCCCCGGAGGATTCCGGCGATCGCGGGCATCACCCGGGCCAGGTAGACGCGGTAGAGCCGCATCAGGATCCCGTCCGCGGGCGGCGTGAATTCCAGGAGGACGAGGCGCCCGCCCGGGCGCAGCACCCGGGCCATCTCGTGAAGCCCCCCCACCCGGTCGACCAGGTTGCGGTACCCGAACGCGATCGTGACCGCGTCCGCGCTCGCGTCCGGGAAGGGGAGCGCCGTGGCGTCGCCGAGCTGGAATCGGATGTCGGGATAGCGCTTCCTGGCGAGGTCGAGCATGGCCGGCGCGAAGTCGACCCCGATGACCTGGCCCCCAGGCTGCACGTAGGGGAGGAGCTCGTGGGCCAGCTTGCCGGTTCCGGTGCACACATCGATCGCCGTCTGCCCCGGCTGCAGCCCCGCCATCCGGGCCGCCCGTTTGCGCCAGGCGCGGTCGCGGTCCAGGCTGAAGAGCATGTTCATGCGGTCGTAGCTCGGCGCGATCCGATCGAACATCTGCCGGATCCGCTCCGCCCGCGCGGCATCGGTCATAGGCCCGATTATGGCGGGCGCGGGTCTGCCGTCCGCGTCCATTGGGTACGCTTACCCTGGCCATGGCCGACCTTGCCGTTCCGGTGGGTCTCGGGCTCGCCGCCCGCGGCGACGTCCGCGAGGCGGTCCGCTGGGCCCGGCGCGCGGAAGAGCTGGGCCTGGAGGGCGTCTGGGTCCACGACAGCTACTTCGAGCGCGACGCGGTGACGTTCCTCAGCGCCATGGCGCACGAGACCAGCCGCATCGGGCTCGGCGCGGGCGCGCTCAACCCCTACACGCGGCATGCGGTCGCGGTCGCCATGACGATGTCCGCGCTCGACGACCTGGCGCCGCGCCGCTGCACGCTCGCACTCGGAAGTGGCTTGCCCCTGCGCCTCAGCCAGATGGCGATTCCCTACGACGACACCGTCGCGAAAGTCTCCGAGGCGATCGACGAGATTCGCACCCTCTGGCGCGGCGAGCGGCTCACGCTCAACCCGAAGGTGCCGCCGCTGCAACCGATGTTCCAGCCGACCCACCGGATCCCGATCTACATCGCCGCCTATCGCACGGCGTTCCTCGACCTCTGCGGGGAGAAGGCGGACGGCTACCTCGCCCGTCCCGCGGAATCCCTGCCGGCCTTCGCCAAGATGCGCGAGCGGGTGCGGGCGACCGCCCTCACCCACGGCCGGGATCCCGACGCGATCGATTGCCGCGGCTACCTGCTGACCCTGATCGACGGCAGCCGGCGCGAGGCCCTGAACCGCGCCAAACGGGAGCCCTTCGTCATCTACATGATCTCCGTCTTGAGTGACGTCTCCCTCAAACGCGCCGGCTTCGAGACCGCGCTGCGCGACCGGATCGCCGCCGCCTGGCGCGCCGAGGACTACCACGCGGCCGGCGAGATGATCCCGGACGCGCTGCTGGACGCCTTCATCCTGTGCGGCACCATCGAGGGCGTGGCCGAGCGGGCCCAGGCGTATCACGACGCCGGCATGGACGTGCCGCTGCTGCAGCCGATCCTCCAGGAGCAGGCGCAGGTCGACGCCGTGCTGGCGGCGGCCGTCCTCTACGGGACGCGCGGGGCGCGGGTCTCGGCCGGGCAGCCGGCCGCCACCACCGGGGCCGCGGCGCTCGGGCAGGAGGACCCGCTCGGGCGTCGGCTCGGCCGGCGGCTGGAGGCGTGGTGGGAGATCGTGCGCCCCTTCAGCTTCACCGCGTCCCTGCTGCCGGTGGCGGTGGGCGGCGCGATCGCGCTGCAGCAGGGCCGGATGCACTGGCCGCTCTTGGGCGCCGCGCTGCTCGGCGGGCTGGGCCTGCATCTTGGGACCAACGTCGTCAACGAGATCTACGACGTGCGCCACGGGATCGACTCGATCACCTCGCCGCGCATGTCCATGGCGATCGTCAAGGGTCGCATCACCGAGCGCGAAGCCTTCATCGTCGCCTGGACGGGCTTTGCCATCGCGCTCCTGCTCGGCGCCTTCTTGATCTGGGCGCGCGGCTGGCCCATCCTGCTGCTCGGCCTGATCGGGTTCGTGGGCGGCTACTTCTACACCGCTCCGCCCTTCCAGTACAAGTACCGGGCGCTCGGCTTGCCCCTCGTCTTCGTCCTGATGGGGCCGCTGATGGTGATCGGCGGGTACTACGCCACCACCGGCGGCTTCGATCCGCGGCTGCTGGTGGTCTCCATCCCGGTGGGGCTGCTGGTCACCGCCATCCTGCACGGCAACGAATGGCGCGACGTCGCGGAAGACAGCCGGCATGGATTCACGACGCTGTCGGCGCAGATCGGACGGGACGCGGCGCACTGGATCTACGTGATGCTGATCCTGGGCGCCTACATGGCGGTCGGGCTGGGGGTGATGGTGGGCGCGCTGCCCACCCTCGCGCTGCTCACCCTGCTCAGCCTGCCGCTGACCGCCTGGATCCTGCGCGCCGCCGAACTGGGCGCCGGCGGGCACCTGCGCGCCATCGCCATGATCGACCTGATGACCGCCCGCCTGCACAGTGCCTTCGGCGCCCTGCTGCTGGTCGGTCTGGTGGCCGGGACGGTCGCGCACTGAGCCCTAGGGCGGCGCGTCGATGAAACGTGTCCTGTTCGGCCTCGGCCTGGCGGTCGCGGCCTGGACCGCCATCTTCCGCGGCCCGAAGGCGCAGTTCTGGCCGCGCATGACGCTGGGGGCGGGGAGCCTCGGCCTCTACGCCCTGCTCGCCGAACCCGCGCTGCGGCGGGAACGCCCGCGGGCACGCGACCTCGCGGTCGGCCTGGGATCCGCGGCCGCGCTCTACGGCCTGTTCCAGCTGGGCGATCGCCTGGCCCGGCGGATCATGCCGGCGGGGGAGGGGGAGATCGCGGCCATCTACGAGCTGCGCACGCTCGCCCCCCGCGGGGCCATCGCGACCGCGCTCGCGCTCGTCATCGGCCCCAGCGAGGAGCTCTTCTGGCGCGGCCTCGTCCAGCGCCGGCTGCAGCCGCCGCTCGGCCGGGTCGGCGCCGCGGCCGTCACCTCCGCCGTCTACGGCGCCATCCACCTGGTCTCGGCGAACCTGACGCTCACCGGCGCGGCCGGCGTCGCGGGCGGCTTCTGGGGCGCCCTGTTCGTCCGTGAGCAGCGCCTGCCCGCCCTGATCGTGAGCCACGTCGCCTGGGACATCTGGATCTTCCTGATCGCGCCGACCGCCGCGCCCGAGGCCTGACCGGGCTCGGGCCCGCCTTGACACGGCGGGCGCACTTGCGTAAGATCTCGATATATCGCGATAGTGTTTCAGAGATGGGAGGAGATACCCATGTGGTCCGGGCGCGAGTTCCGTTTCAACCGATTCCGTGAGCGCATGTTCGAACGCGGCGACCTGAAGTACGTCATCCTGGAGCTGCTCAAGGACAAGCCGGCGCACGGGTACGAGCTGATCCGCGCTCTCGAGGAGCGCCTGGGCGGCTTCTACGCGCCCAGCCCGGGGGCCGTCTACCCGACCCTGCAGATGCTCGAGGACCTCGGCTACGTGACCGCCCAGACCCAGGACGGCAAGAAGGTCTACAGCATCACGGAGGCCGGCAGCGCGTTCCTGAACGAACGGCGGCCGCTGGTGGACGAGATCTTCGACCGGATGCGGGACCGCTGGGATCCGGCCTGGGGCCGGGAGATCCACCGGGTCATGCACGACCTTCGTGACGAGCTGCGCGATTTGGGCCGCACCGTGGCCGGCGAGGCGCGCAACCGGTGGCCGTCTCCGGATCAGATCCGGCGGATCCGCGAGGTGCTGGCCCGGACGCGGACCGAGATCGAGGCCATCCTGGCCGAGGAACGCGCCCGGGTCTAAGCCGTCTTCCGGGATCGCAGCCTTGGGCTCACCTCGTAGCCCGGCAGCAGCCTCGACCAGTCGACCCCGGCCTGCCGGCGGCGGAAATGCGCCAGCGCGAACCGATCGCAGGCGGTTTCCGCCGCGGCCTTGCGCTGACGCACCTCGCGCAGGTACCAGTGGTAGAACTCGTGACAATAGAGGAACCGCAGCACCTCGCGGCGGGTGCGGAAGCGCACCGTTTTCGCGAACCAGCGAAAGGCCATCGGCCGGCCCGGCCGTCGCTGCGCGCGGTAGTACACCTTTTCGGCGAAGGCACGAAACGGCTGCGGCACCTGGAGCTCGATCAAGCGCTCCTCGTACCAGGTCGCCCCGGCCAGGTGGGGCGCCTCCCGATAGCGCAAGGGCTTGCCCAGGACCTGGTAGCCGGTGGCGGGGGGAAGGTCCTCGAGCCAGCGCCGCAGCGTGACGACGTCGACCCCGGGCACGCGGGAGCGCAGCGGGAGCCGCTGCCAGGCCGAGACGGTGGGGGAGAGCGGGAGCGCGCGACCCATGCGGCAAGCGTACCGTTACGGATTTCGTTACCGTGTCTCCAAGATTCCGCGCCCGCCGCCGCAACGGTCGGGTGACAGACTGCATGCGGTGGACGGTCATGGGCTCAGCGCCGCCGAACTGGCACGCCTGAAACGACGCAAGCCGGCCCGCCCGGTGAGCGCCTTCCAGGCGGCGGTCGCGAACTGGCGCCCGTCCCGGTCGATCCCGGAGCGGGTGCGGGACGCTGCGATCGCGCTCAAAGGCGATCTCGTCCGCCTCCACCACAGCCTGCCCGGCCTGCTCGACGAGGAGTTCCTGTTCGCGCTCGCCCTGTGGGTGGCGGTCTTCCTGGCCGCGGTCGTGATCGTGTCCACCGGGACCGTCCCGCTCGGGGTGCGCTACGCGGTCGGGGTCACCGCGCTCGTCTACCTCTACCTCTACGCGGAGCTGGCCCGCATCCGCCGGCCGCTGCCGCTGCGCGCGCTGGTGATGACCGTCTCGGACGCGGGGGTCGCGATCACGATCTACCTGCTGGCCGCCCCCTACGTGACCTACGGCGAGATGCTGCTCTTCTTCGCCGCGGCCCGCATGGTCGAGCGCTTCAAGGACCTGCGCGCCATTCCGCTCGGCCTGCTGATCCTGCTTCCGATCGGCTGGCGCCATGCCGGCTCCCCGGTCGAACTCGTCCTCGAGGGCTTCGGCGTGCTCGTCCTCATGCTCGGGATCGAGCACCTGCTCGGGCTCGCCGCCCGCCTCCGGCAGGAGGCGGCCCACCAGGGGACGATGGCGACGCTCAGCTCCGCCATCGCGCGCGCGGCCGATCCGGAGGCGCTGCTCGGACAGCTCATCTCCCTGGCGCCGCCGCTGCGCCCGCAGGCGGCCTGGGCGATCTGGCTGCGCGACGAGCTGACCGGCGATTACCGTCCCGAACGCTGGTACGGGCTGCCCGCGGGGGAGCGCCCGGTCGCCGCTTTCACCCCGAGCCTGCCGCCGGAGCGGGCGGATCCGATCGAGATCCTCGGGCCGCTGCCGGGGACCTCGGCCGGCGCCCGGACCGTGATCCAGGCGATGACCGCGGCGGGGGAGACGGTCGGCCTGATCACCCTCTCGGGGCCGGCCGGGTTCCTCGATCCGGCCACCCGCCGGCTGCTGCCCGCGCTCGCCGAGGAGTCGGCGTGCACCCTGATCCGGTTGTTCGCGCTCGACGATGAGCGCCAGCGCACCGAAACCATGGAGACCGCCAACCGCCTGGCCGGGATGGCGGCCGGCCATGCCCACGACCATGCGGCCGCGCTCGCGGCGCTCGCGCCCGTCCTGCGCGAGACGCTGCGCTGCGACAGCGTGCACCTGGAATGGGTCGAGGGCGATGACCTGCGGCTGGTCCTGCCGGTGAGCGATCCGCTGTTCCTGTGCGCGCCGCCCCGGATTCCGCTGGCCCGGACCCGGGCCAGCGAGGCGACCCCGGGGCGCAGTCTGCGCGAGCCCGTGGCGGGGCGCCGGCCGGAGGACGTGGTGCTGGCCGCGGCCGCCATCCGGCACGTGGCCGTCGCGCCCCTGCGCGGCGCCGGCCGGGCGGGCACCCTGCAGGTCGGACGGCGCGACGCGCGACCCTTCACGGCCAGCGAGGGCAGCTTGCTCCAGATGCTCGCCGAACGCCTCGGGCTGGTGTTCGACGCGGTCGGCGGCCCGGCCGCAGCCTCGCCGCCCGTCCCCCAGGAGGTCCGCGCATGAGCCGGAAGGCCGCTCCCGTCGACGACAGCCAGGCGCTCGTCAACGAGATGCGCATGCTGGCGCTCGCCCCGCAGGTCGCCCCGGTCGAGGAGCAGCGCGCCTCCGACGAGCAGGCGGCCTGCCGGCGGGTGACCACGGTGCTGATGCTGCTGCTCGTGTTCGTCCTGTTCATCACCTCGGCGCTGCCCGACCTGCTGCCGCGATTGACGCACGTGCTCCCGGCCGGCCTCTGAGCCCGCAACCCCCGATGCGGCGCGAAATCTGCGGGACGGCTGCGGTAAGCTGAGACCATGGGCTGGACAAGCAAGCCCGTGCGGGTCATCGACGTCCCCGAGCCGGTCCCGGAGCGCTTGCCCGGCGCCGCGCCCCTCGCCGTCCCCGAGCGACCGGATCGCGAGCCCGCCGAGGTTCCTGCGCAGCAACCGTGACCCCCGCGATCGGCTACCGCCTCTGGTACGCGGATCTGCACGATGGGCTCACACGATGGCGCCTGCAGTCGTTGCTGGCCGAGACCCTCTGGCCGTTCCGCGACCGGCTGGAGGCGGTCTGCGAGCGACGCCTGGCCGCGCGCGCCCACTGGCGCCTGCGCCAGCTCGGCGTGCCCCGTCACCTGGCGCCCGCCACCGAGTGCTCCTGCGGCGCCCACGCCTACCACGACCTGGAGGCGATGATGCTCCAGGTCCAGCGGCTCGGCCATTTCCGGCCGCTCGGCGATCGCCGCATCCTGGTCGGCGGCGCCATCCTGTCCTGGGGGCGGATCGTCATCCATCCCGAGGGCTTTCGAGCCCAGTACGCCCGGCCCCTGGCGCTCTGCCTGGTCGACCCGACCGCGCCCACCACGGCCGCGGCCCAGGTGGCCGAGGTCGCCCAGGCCTACGCGGTCCCGGCGCTCGAGCTGAAGTACCTGGCAGCGCACGCGCGCGAGTTCGGCACCTCGTACCGGCCGGCGCCGACGCCGAGCAGCCTGCAGCGCCTCAGCCGCGCCGCCCTCGGCTCGCTGCGGCAGCTCTGGAGCGGTCACCCGGGCAGCGGCGGTGGCTGATCCCGGCCGATCGTCGCCGCTGGCGGCCGTGGCGGCGCCCGACGCCTCTCGAGCGGCGCCCCGCCCCCCGGGCCCTCGTAGCGTCGCAAAATCGACAATTTGCGACGTTATCGAGTAACCCGAGAACGATGGGAGGAGGCCGGCTCCGGGACCGGGACGCGCCCCGGTTCCCCGCCGGTCGGGATCGTGGGATCGGCGACCACGTGGACCGGGGTGCGCCGGCCGGGACCGAGGGCGGTACGAAGGCCGAAGGCGATCCAGGGGTCCAGGTCGAGGTCGCCGAGGCGGGTCACCGAGGCCCAGATCCCCCGTGCCTCGCCTGAGCCGGTTCGAGCCGACGCTCCAAAGGTCAGCTGGAGGCGGTGCTCGGCCCCGGCGATCGACTCGACCAGGACCAGCAGGCGACCGCAGCTGATCGCCTCGACGGTGCCCTGGCCGGCTCGCTCGCCGGCCTCGAGCAGGCGTTCGCCCGGCTTGAGGCGGACGGTCGGCAGGGCGTAGGCGTGGGCGCCGGCCATGGGCGCCCGGGTCAGGAGGACACGACGCCCGCGCAACACGGCGGCCGACACGAGGATGGCCACGTCTCCCCCGCCGTACGCGTCCAGCAGGGACGCCAGGTTGACGAGCGTGGCGTTCACCGACCGCGCCTCAGACCCGCGGGATCTGGAGCGTTTCGCCCGGGACGACCACCGGCGAGGCCAGGTGGTTCAGCCGGATGATCGCGTCGACGTGCGGCCGCGGGTCCCCCGCATAGTGCGCCTGCGCGATGCTCCAGAGACTGTCCCCCGGCGCGACCACCACACTCTCCAACTGGATCGGTTCTCCGCCGTACGCGAAGCGGGCCGAGAGCACGACCAGCCCGAGTGCCAGGGCGATCACGCGCCCCCAACCACGCCGGCGCGCCGGGGTCCGCAGGAAGGTCTTGGGGGCGACGTCCATGGCGAACATTAGTTCGGGATCCAGGCTAGCACGAACACCCGTTCGTGTCAAGCCTTCCTCGAACACTTGTTTGCGCTCTCCGAACATCTGTGCTAGGATCGCAAGCGTCTTGTCAACGCGAACGCGTGCTACCATGCTGGGGTCGCGGCCTTGGGATCCCCACCTCTCCCCTGTTTCGGCGTCTCCTGGACGCCGCGTCCGGGGCTAGATGATCGGATCGTGGCCCGCGGCGCAGGCGCACAAGGGAGGGGACGCAATGCCAGAGCCGTTGACCGCACGGCAGCGGGAAATCCTCGAGTACCTCAGGTTCCGGCAGAAAGTTCGCAGCTATCCCCCCACCGTCCGGGAGATCGGTGAGGCGGTCGGTCTCTCCTCCAGCTCGACGGTGCAGAATCATCTCAACACGCTGGAGCGCAAGGGTTATATCCGTCGCGATCCGACGAAATCGCGCACCATCGAAGTGGTCGATTTCGACCAGATCCAGAGCAAACTGAGCAAGGTCGTGGCCGTGCCACTGATCGGTCGGGTCGCCGCCGGGCAGCCGATCCTGGCCGAGGAGAACATCGAGGACCACCTGATGCTGAGCCAGGATCTGATCGGCAGTGAGAGCGCGTTCGCCCTCGAGGTCCGCGGCGACAGCATGAAGGACGCCGGCATCTTCGACGGAGACTTCGTGATCGTCCGGCCCGGACAGGACGCTCCCAACGGCAGCATCGTGGTGGCGCGCCTGGAAGACGAGCAGACGAATGAACCCACCGCCACCGTCAAGCGGCTCCACCGGGAGGCCAACCGCATCCGGCTGCAGCCGGAGAACGATGCGTACGAGCCGATCTACACCACGAGCGCCCAGCTCGAGGGTCGGGTCGTGGCCGTCATCCGTCTAGTGCGCTGACCGTTTGTCGGGACTGCCGCTGACCAGGTAGGGCTCGAAGCGCGGCAACAGCCGGCGCGGCAGGTGACCCCGCATGGCGACCCCCTCCGCGCGGTAGTCGACGGCGTCGACCTTGCCCCGCGCGTGGAACTCCGCCTGGCGGGCATTCTGACTGTAGGGCAGGACGACTTCGACCGCGACGAAGTCCCCGGGCAGCGCGTCCGCGATCGCCTCGCCGAGCGCCTTGAGCCCGATCTTCTTCAGCGCCGAGATGGGGACGACGGCGCGATAGGGCGACCAATCCTGGGCGAGCAGCGTCTTCACCGCATCGCCCCGCAGCTCGTCGACCTTGTTCAGCGCGAGCACCATCGGCTTGTCCATGGCCTCGAGGTCCTGCAAGATCTCGTGGACCGCCTCCATCTGGTCGCGACCGTTGAAGCGGGTCGCGTCCAGCACGTGGAGCAGGAGGTCCGCCTCCTGGACCTCCTCGAGGGTCGCTTTGAAGGCCGCCACCAGACCGGTCGGCAGTTTTTGAATGAATCCGACCGTGTCGGTCACGAGAACCTCGTGGCGATTCGGGAGGCGGACCAGCCGCGTGGTGGGATCGAGCGTCACGAAGAGCGCGTCCTGCACCTGCACCTGCGCCTGGGTCAGCGCGTTGAGCAGCGTGGACTTGCCGCTGTTCGTGTAGCCGACAATGGAGACCACCGGGTACGGAACCCGCCGGCGCCCCTCACGCCGGCGGGCGCGCTGGGCGCGAATCTCTTTGATCTCCCGATCCAGCTCGCGGATCCGATGCCGGATGCGCCGGCGGTCGGACTCCAGCTTCTGCTCACCTGGACCGCGGGTCCCGATGCCGCCGCCGAGGCGCGAGAGATCGCGGCCGCCCTGCAGGCGCGGCAGCAGATAATGCAGCTGCGCCGACTCGACCTGCAGACGACCTTCCTTGCTTCGCGCGCGGCGCGCGAAGATGTCCAGGATCAGCTCGGTCCGGTCGATCACCTTCACATCGAGCTTCCGCTCCAAATTCCGCTGCTGCCGGGGGGACAGCTCTTCGTTGAAGATCAGCAGGTCGAAGCCCGCTTCGTGCTTGACGGCGTGCAGACCCTCCGCCTTTCCGGACCCGATGAAGAGCGCCGGATCCGGTCTGGGACGGCGCTGGATGTCCGTGCCGACCACAAAGACGCCTGCGGTGCGGGCGAGCTCGCTCAGCTCCAGCATCTGCTCCTCGAGAGCAGCCACCCCCTGGTTCTCGTGGTCGAGAGCGATCAGGTAGGCGCGTTCGCGCGCCCCGTTCACGTGAGAAACCAATGCCCTTGGTTTCCCATCATAGCGGCCGGGTGAAACCTTCCCCCTCACCGCCGATGAAGGCGGCGGCCAGCGCGGCGGCCGGTTCGACATCCGGTGGAATCCAGCGCACGCGAGGATCCGCGCGGAACCAGGTGCGCTGCCGGCGGGCATACTGGCGCACCTGGCGGATCGTGCTCGTCCGGGCGGCCGGGAGCTCCATCGTGCCATCCAGCACCGCGCCCATCTCACGGTAGCCGTGACCGAGGCCCGCCAGATCGACCTCCGGATAGCGCGCGCGCAGGCCGCGGACCTCCTCGAGCAGTCCCTCCTCGAGCATCCGGTCGACGCGGCGTTCGATGCGCCGATCGAGTTCGTCGAACGGGACCTCGAGGCCGAGCAGCAAGACCCGCCAGGGCGGGGGCGTCGCCCGGCGCAGCGTGCTGGGCGGCAGACCGGTTGACGCATACAGCTCGAGCGACCGGATCAGTCGCCGCGGATTGCGCTGCGCCCGGGCGGCCGCGGCCGGGTCGATCCGTTGCAGCTCCGCCTCCAGGGCGGGGACGCCGTCTGACCGCAGCCGCGCCTCCAGCTGCTCGCGCAGCGCCGGGTTGGCGGGCACCGCGGCGAGGTTCCAACCGTCCAGCAGGGCACGAACGTACAACCCGGTGCCGCCCTGCAGGACGGGCGTGCGTTGGCGCGCCGCGATGTCCTCGATCGCCCGCGTCGCCACGACGCGGTAGTCGGCGACGGTGAACGACCGGCCCGGCTCCACCACGTCGATCGCATGACAGGCGATTCCGCGCAGCTGCGCCGGGCTCGGCTTGTTGGTCCCGATGTCGCAGCCGATGTAGACCTGCCGCGAATCGGCGGAGACGAGCTCGCCCCCGCAGCGCGCGGCCAGCTCGACCGCGAGCTCGGTCTTGCCGCTCGCCGTGGAGCCGACGACACCGAGCAGCGTCAGCGGGGTCAGGGGCGTTTGAAGAGCCGCCGCAGCTCGGCGTCGGGCAGGACCAGCGTCGTCGGCCGGCCGTGGGGACAGGTGATCGGTTCCGCGGTCGAGGCCAGAGCCTCGAGCAGCGCGCAGGACTCTTGGCGCGACATCGGATCGCCAAAGCGAACCGCGCCGTGACAGGCGAGCAGTGCCGCCATCGCGTGCAGGCGACGGTCGGGCAGGCGCTCCTGCTCCAGCTCGCCGAGCATCGATTCGAAGAGCGGGACGGCGGCGGCCGCGCGAACCTCGAGCGGAATGGCCGTGATCCGGATGGCGCGGTGACCGAAGAGGTCCGCCTCGAACCCCAGCCCGCGAAGCGTGGACGCGTGGGCGGCGAACGCGTCGAGCTGGGCCGGGGTCGCCTCGAGCACCGGGGGAACGAGCAGGAGCTGATGCGATGGGGCCCCGCTCGCCAGGCGCTCCCGAATCCGGTCGTAGAGCACGCGTTCGTGAGCCGCGTGCTGATCGACGAGCACGAGGGCGTCCGTCGACTCGGCCACCAGGTAGGCGTTCAGCAGCTGGGCGCGGAAGGTCAGGTCGGGCAGCTCGGGACGGACCGATGGGACGGCGGGCCCAGTCTCGCCGCGACCGGTGGCGGACGATGGCCCGACCGGGAGCGTCGGTTGGGTCGTCACGCCGACCTCGCGCAGCCTGAGCGCGCCGGCCTGTGCGTCCACGCGGTAGAGCGGGCTCGACCGGAGCGCGTGCCAGCAGGCGCGCTCGACCGCGCTGAAGACCGCCCCGTCGTTGCGGAAGCGCACCTCGCGCTTGGTCGGGTGCACGTTGACGTCGACCTGGGCGGGATCGATCCGGACGTCGAGGACCGCGATCGGAAACCGATCGGGCTCGCGCAATCCACGGAACGCCTGCTCCACCGCGAACACGAGGTTGCGATGATGCACACGCCGGCGGTTGACCATGAGCATGACATGGTCGCGGCTGCCGCGGGAAATCGCCGGTGGCGCGAGCAGTCCGGTGACGCCGTCCCGGTCGACCTCCAGCATGGCGGCCGCGATCTCGGCATCGTAGATCGTGGCGACGACCGCCCGCAGGTCGCCGGTGCCCGGCGTGGACAGCGCCGGGCGCGCGTCGACCTGGAGCTGGATCGCCACCTCAGGGTGGGCGAGCGCCAGGTCAGAGACCACCCGTGCGATGGCCGCATTCTCGGTGGACGGCTGCTTGAGGAACTGGAGACGTGCGGGCGTGTTGAAGAAGAGCCGGCGCACGCTGATCCGGGTCCCCTGCGGAGCGCCGGCCGCGCCCTCCGCCTCGGGGACTCCGGCCACGATCCGAACCCGCCGCCCCTCTTCCCTCCCCCGGGCCCGGCTGACGGCCTCCACCTCGGCCACCGCGGCGATGCTGGCCAGGGCCTCGCCCCGAAAACCCAGCGTGGTGAGCGCGAGCAGGTCGTCGATGGTCCGCGTCTTGCTGGTGGCGTGGCGGCGGAAGGCGAGCGCCAGGTCCTGGGGGTCGATGCCGCTGCCGTCGTCCACCACCTCGATCAGCGCGCGCCCGGCGTCTTCGACCCGGATCGCGATCCGGCTCGCGGTCGCATCGATCGCGTTCTCGATCAGCTCCTTGACCACGGCGGCCGGGCGGTCGATCACCTCTCCGGCCGCGATCGCGTCGGCGACCTCGGGCGGCAGGACCTCGATGCGCGCGGCGCGCGCGAGCTCAGGAGCCGGCATGCTGGCCCTGCCACGCGTAGAGCTTCTCGAGCGCTTGGCGCGGCGTCAGGCGTTCGAGATCGAGCTGCTTCAACTCCTGGACCATCGTGTGCTCGAGCGGAAGCGCGAGCTGGTCGCTCACGGTGTCGACCCGCTCGAGGGGACGCGCGCCCTCCAGCTCATGCAGGACCTGGCGCGCCCGCACCACCACCTGGCGGGGGAGGCCCGCGAGCTCCGCCACGTGGATCCCGTAGCTCCGATCCGCCCCACCGGCGGCCACCTGATGCAGGAAGACGACGTTCTCGCCTTCTTCCCTGACCTCCATGCGGAAATTGCGAAGACGCGGAAGCTGGTCCGCGAGCGCGGTCAGCTCGTGATAGTGGGTCGCAAATAGCGTCAGGCTGCGCAGGTGCGGCGCGTCGTGAAGGTACTCGATGAGCGCTTGCGCGATGCTGACCCCGTCGTAGGTGCTGGTGCCCCGGCCGACCTCATCGAAGACCAGGAGGCTGCGCGGTGAGGCGTGCGCCAGGATGTGCGCCGTCTCGACCATCTCCACCATGAAGGTGCTCATGCCGCGAGCGAGCTCATCGTGCGCGCCGACCCGGGTGAAGATGCGATCACAGATCCCGATCTCCGCCTGCGCGGCCGGAACGAAACTGCCCACTTGCGCCAGCAGCACGATCAGGGCGGCCTGGCGCAGGTAGGTGGATTTTCCCGCCATGTTCGGTCCGCTGAGCAGGACGATCTGCGCCGACTCCGCGTCCAGCGCCAGGTCGTTGGGCACGAAACGGCCCGGTCCCAGGGCGTGCTCCACGAGCGGATGCCGCGCGCCCTGCAGCCGCAGGCTCGGATGCTCCGTCAGGGTCGGACGCACCCAGCGCTCGCGGGCGGCGATCTCGGCCAGCGCGGCCAGCGCGTCGAGCTCGGCGAGCGCGGCGGCCAGGTCGAGCAGCTCGCGGCCCGCCAGGGCCACCCCGCGGGCCAGGTCCCTAAAGAGCTCCTGCTCGCGGGACGCCATGGCGCTTTTCGCATTCAGCACCAGCGTCTCCTGCTCCTTGAGCTCGGGGGTGATGTACCGCTCGGCATTGACCAGGGTCTGCTTGCGCACGTACTCGGCCGGCACGAGGCCGCGGTTGGAGTGGCTGACCTCGAGGTAGTAGCCGAAGACCTGGTTGAATCCCACCCGCAACGAGCGGATCCCGGTACGGTCACGCTCGGCGGATTCGAGGCCCGCGATCCACTCGCGCGCCGCCCGCGAGCCGTCGCGAATCGCATCCAGGTCCTGGTCGAATCCGGGTCGGAAGACCCCGCCATCACGGAGCCTCGAGGGCGGCTCATCGACCAGCGCGCCGGTCAGCTGCCGGCGGAGCGCCTCGAGCACCGGCGACTCATCCGGGAGCCGGGCCAGGGCTAAAGGCAGCGCCGCCCGCACATCGGGCAGCGCGGCCAGGGTGGCGCGGACCTGGGTGAGATCCCGCGGCTGCGCCAGGCCCTGGCCGGCGCGGTTGACGAGCCGCTCCAGGTCGTGCAGCCGGCGGAGCGCGGCGCGGATTCGCGCCCGGCCGGCGACATCCGCCTGGAGCTGCGCCACG
>DASQGL010000140.1:0-2051 GCA_035632635.1 Candidatus Limnocylindrales bacterium | reverse complement strand
CGCGGGCCAGGTCCCGACGGTCCCCTAGCGCGGCGGGCACTCTGGCATCGAGGAGCCGGCGGGAGCCGGCTCCTTATGCTTCTGTCATCGAAATGAAAGACTGAGGCTGAGAAGATCGAGGCCGGCATGAGAATCCTGGTGGCCGAGGATGATCGGGGGCTCCGCGAGGTCCTGGTTCAGGGACTGGAGGATGCGGGCTACGTCGTCGACGCCGTGGCGGACGGGGACGACGCGGTCGAGCAGCTCAAGTTCTACGAATACGACGTCGCGATCCTGGACTGGCGGATGCCGGGCACGCCGGGCGTGGAGGTCGTCGCCTGGGCTCGCAAGCACCAGCGGCCGACCGCGATCATGATGCTGACCGCCCGCGATACGGCCTCGGACCGGATCCAGGGGTTGGATGCGGGAGCCGACGATTACCTCGTCAAACCATTCGATTTCGGCGAGCTGCTCGCCCGCATCCGGGCGCTGCAGCGCCGCCCGCGCGGCGTGGACAGTCCCGTGATCCGCCGCGGGTCGCTGGAACTCGACCCGGTGCGGCGGGAGGTCACGCACCTGGGGCGGCCGCTGCGGCTCACGCTGACCGAGTTCAACATCCTCGAGCTGCTCATGCGGCGCGCGCCATCCGTGGTCGACCGGAAAGCGATCGCGGAGCATGGCTGGCGCGACGAGACCGATCCGATGGGGTCGAACGCCATCGATGTCCAGATGAGCCGTCTGCGTTCCAAGCTGGTCAACAGCGGCGTCCGCGTGCTGACGGTTCGCGGGGCCGGCTTTCGGCTGGAGGAAGCGTGAGCCTTCCCGGGGCGAACGCCGTCCAGGCGGGCGCGCGCCGGGTCGCCCTGGCTGCCGCCGGGATCGTTGCCATCCTCTATGTGCTGATCGCGGTCGCGGTCGTCCTCATCGTCAACCACAACCTGACCGCCGGGATCGACAGCCGCCTGTCGCAGGCCTTGAAGTACGAGACCGCCCAGCGGCCGCCCGGTCCCGAGGGCGTGGGCGCGCCCCCGGGCGGCCCGCAATTCGCTGCCCCGGTGATTTGCTGGCGGGTCCGTCCCGACGGGACGGTCTTCGGCTGTCCCGGGAACAATGGCGCGTCCGTCCCCACCAGCTATGCGACGATCAGCCAGCCGACCACGATCGAGGTGGCCGGCACGGACGTGCGCGTCGCCGGGACGCGCGCCGATGACGGCGACGCCGTGATCGTCGGCCAGTCCATGGACAGTGTGTACCAGGCCCGATCGACTCTGGTCCTGGCGGAGGCCGTGATCGGCCCGGTTCTCTTGCTCATCGTCTTCCTTGGCGCGCTCGCCATCGGGCAGCGCGTGGCCGGCCCGGTCGAGCGGGCGCGCCAGCGCCAGATGGCGTTCACCGCGAACGCGTCACACGAGCTGCGCACCCCCCTGTCGGTGATCCAGGCCCAGGCCGCCATCGCGCTGGCCCATCCGCGCGATGAGCAGTGGTACCGCCAGGCGTTCGTCCGGGTCGACGAGGAAAGCAAGCGGATGAAGACGATGGTCGAGGACCTGCTCTGGCTGGCCCGTTTCGACGCGACCCATGGCGCCGCGAGGGCGCAGCCGGTCGACGTGGGCGTGCTCGCCCAGCAGGCAGCCGACCGCTTCGCGGCCGTCGCCGAGGCCCGCCACCAGCGGCTCTCGTTGAAACTCGCAGAAGGGGCCTTCGTGATCGCCGCCTCACCCGAATGGCTGGACCATCTGATGGGCGTGCTCCTGGACAACGCCTGCAAGTACACGCCGGATGGAGGATCCGTCGAGGTGCGGGTCTGGGCGGAAGGCAGCCGCGTTTGCCTGGCGGTCGACGACTCAGGCGCCGGCATCGCGCCCGAGGATCGCGCGCGTATCTTCGAGCGCTTCCATCGGGCCACCGACCAGGCGGGCGGGGCGGGGCTGGGGCTGGCGATCGCGGACGCCGTCGTCCGCGCGACCAATGGGCGCTGGGCGATCGGGACCTCCGCGGCGGGCGGCGCCAGCATGGCGGTCAGCTGGCCGCGGCTGCTCGCGCCGGCGGGCGTCACGTCCGTGACCGCCCCG
>DASQGL010000139.1:0-2584 GCA_035632635.1 Candidatus Limnocylindrales bacterium | reverse complement strand
GTCCGGGCGATCCGCGCCGAGGTCATCGGCCAGCTGGAAACAGACGTCGCCTTTCGCTGAGTCACGCGCCAGGGTGCCGCGGGGCGCCGCGGCGCGGCCGGGGAGCCGCAGGTCCCCTCCCGTGCGCGCAGACGGGCCGGGTCGCCGCACCCAATACCGCGGCTGTGCGGGCGTCGGCCCTGGTCAGGGAAGGGGATAGGCGTCTGCACGGGGATCGGATTCGGCCTCAAGGATCGCCGGCCCGTCGAGCACACCGGAGGGTGCGGCGACCTAAGGCCGCGACGCTGTGTACGTTCGGAGCGTTGCGCCCCCTGGACTCTGCGTGCACAGTTCATCCACAGCGGATTGTGGAAAACATTGCTTATTGACACCACATCTTGTGCGCCCTAGTCTTTCAAGGCACGCCGTGGAAACGTCTGTCGATGTCCAGCTCCTGACCCATACCCCGGACCCGGTCCGGGTCATGTACGTGGCCTTCCGCACCTGCTACTCCCGCTTCTCCCCCCAGGAGCTGTGGGCCGACATCGAGTCCGGCAAGATCAGCGAGGAGAAGATGAAGAGCTTCATCTTCGACAAGCTGAAGAGCGGGCACTCCTCGCCTCGGACCCAGGTGTACTTCACCTTCGCGGTCAGCGGGCTCTCCCGGTCGGCCAGCCACCAGCTGGTGCGCCACAACAACGGCATCACGTTCGACCAGCAGTCCCAGCGGTACTACGCCTTCAAGGAAGGCGAGTTCCCGTTCGTGGTGCCGGACAGCTGGACGGAGGCGGGGATGCGCGAGCGGTACGTCGCCTTCATGCGCGGCGTCGGGCAGCTCTATGACGAGGCGCTCCGGGCGGGCGTGCCGGCCGAGGACGCGCGCTTCCTGCTGCCCAACGGCGCGACCACGAACCTCACCTTCACGGTGAACTACGAGGAGTTCCTGCACATCGCCGACCTGCGGCTCTGCTGGCGGGCGCAGTGGGAGATCCGGCACATGTGGGCGCGGGCCCGCAACGCGATCAAGGCGAAGTTCCCCGAGCTGGCCCGGCCGATCCAGCCCAAATGCGGCGACCAGCGGATGGGCTACTGCGACGAGCCGATGGCCGAGTACCTGAAGTGTCCGCTCGGGATCAAGCGCGTGCGCCTGCACAAGGACGAGATCGTGGCGGCCGCGAAAGAAGGACGCACGCTCGAGTCCGCGCCGCTGACCGAAGCCGACATCGCGGCGCTCGCGCCGTCCAACCCGTCAGCGGGGCACGATGCGGCGCCACAGGTTCGGGTAGTCGACGACCAGCCCGTCGGCGTCCACGCGCAGGTCGGCGCGGAAGCCGCTCCCCGGGCTCTCGTACCGATAGACGTCAGTTCCCGAGGCCGCCGCTAGCCGCGTGTAGCGCTGGCGCATCGGCTCGGCGGTCAGGGCCGGGACCTCGATGTACACGGCCGCGATCTCCGCGCTCGCCCCCGGTTCGAGCTCGAGCCGCCGGATCGGCAGCGTGTTCGTGAAGGGCGTGGCCGAGAGGTCGACGTCGAGGCACCCGTCCAGCCGCTCCACGGGATGTCCACCGGACTGCCAGCGACCCTCGCCGTCGGATTCGAGGTCGAGCGTCGTGAGCCGATTCGCGGCCCGACATTCCGCGCGGACACTGCGGACGTGCCAGCGGAGGTCGCAGCGGAGCACGTAGGTCAGCGTGAAGGGTTGCTCATCCTGGACGCCGACGATGGTCGAGTGCGCCTCGAGCCCCTCCTGGTCGAGCAGGCGCAGGTGCTCGATGCCGAGGCCGTCGAACTGGGCCCACACGACCTCGCGGACCATCGACTGCGATTCTAGATACGATGTCTGCAGTCCTGATCGAGGAGCGTCGCATGCAAGCACGAGCAACCTCCATGACCCTGGCCCGGGTGGTCCTCCCCGAGCGCTCGCGCGTGGCCGATGCCGCGCTCGTGGCCGGCGGGGCGCTGTTCACCGCGCTGCTGGCGCAGATCTCGATTCCGCTGCCCTTCACGCCGGTGCCGATCACCGGGCAGACGCTGGCGGTCCTGCTCACGGGAGCGCTGCTGGGCAGCCGGCTGGGTCCGGCTTCCATGCTCCTCTACGTCGCCCTGGGCGCGATCGGCCTGCCCTTCTACGCGGGTGGCGCGCACGGCCTCAGCCAGCTGCTCGGCCCGAGCGGCGGGTACCTGGCCGGCTTCATCGTGGCGGACTTCGTCATCGGCTGGCTGGCGGAGCGCCGCTGGGACCGGTCCCTGCCTCGATCCGTGGGGGCCATGCTCGTCGGACAGGTCGTCATCTACGCGCTCGGGCTCCTCTGGCTCGGCTACGCGCTGCACTGGCCGGCCAATCTCCTGGCGCTCGGCATGTTCCCCTTCCTGATCGGCGATGCCCTCAAGCTCGCGATTGCCGGGCTGCTCCTGCCCTGGGGCTGGAGGTTGCGCGGGGAGCGGTGATCCGGTACTGCAGCGAGTGCGGCACGCCGACCGAGACCCGGGTCGTCGGCCGTCACCCGGTCAGCGTCTGTCCCGGATGCGAGCGGATCTTCTTTCGCAATCCGAAGGTGGTGGTGGTGGCGCTGATCGAGGAGCACGATCGCGTGCTGCTCGTCCG
>DASQGL010000138.1:0-9848 GCA_035632635.1 Candidatus Limnocylindrales bacterium | reverse complement strand
GGCGCGCCGGTTGCGGCCGGCTTCGAGCTGCGCGATCGCATCGTCCATGATCCCGAGCAGCTGGACCAGATCCGTCGTCGTCCGCTCCTCGAAATCGAAGAAGCTCGCCTGGTAGGACCGGAGCGTGATCGCATCGAGCTGGTCGAGCGCCAGCAGGACCAGGCGGGAGTTGCCGCGCCCGGCTGCCTGGTTGAGGGCGAGGGTCACCTTCCCGTGCGGGGCGGTCTGCAGGATCCGGCGGCCGGCGCGAAGCACGCGCAACTGGTCGGCGGGGCTCCCCTCGATCGGGAGACTGCCGGCCGGCCTCCGGTCACGGAATGCGGTTTGGGTGAGCACGGATCCCTCCTTAGGGGCCTGTGTCCCCATGTAACCGCCTTTTGCCCCGTAATGCAATTCGTAACGCGCCACCAAACGGTAACGCCCGTGCCATGAATGGCACGCGAGACGGTGGAGGAATCAGGCCAGCGCCTGGATGAATTGATCCAGCCGCTCGCGTCGCAGGTTCTGCATGACGACCACGTGCGCGCGGTCGCCCTGACAGGCGAGCTGCCACGTCTGGCAGACCTGAGCCGGCGGCCGGTCGAAGAGGACCGTGGTCGAGAAGTCGTTGAGCAGCGGATGGTAGCCGAGCTGCTCGAGGCGGTCGTGCAGGTAGCGCGCATTCTCGACGCAGGTTCGGGCTTCGGCGGCGAAGGCGTCCGCGCGGTCCTGGATCGCATACCAGAGGAACAGGGCGGCCAGGCCGTTGCGCGAGCCCATGATCGTCGTATCGGTCGACCCGATGTACTCGATCGCGGTTTCCATCTCCTTGACGTGCGATCGCCGGGTGAGCACCACGCCGCAGGGCACCGGAGACCCGACGAACTTGTGCCCGCTGACGGCGATGCTGTCGATCGGATGGTTGCGGAAGCTGATCCGCGGCGCGCCTTCGAGGTAGGGCAGGAGGAGGCCGCCGAGGGCACCGTCGCAATGAAGGTGGGCGGCGAGGCCCAGCCGGGCGACCATCTCCGCGACCCGGTCGATCCGATCGACGGCGCCGCTCAGCGTGGTCCCCAGGTTGACGGTGATGACCGCCGGCCGCCGCCGCTGCCGCCGGAGCGCTGCCTCGAGCTCCACGTAGTCGATCTCCCCGTTCGGCTGGGAGGGGATCATCCGCTCGCGCATCCGGAACAGCCGGGCTGCCTTCTTGACGGAGTAGTGCGTGTCCTTCGAGTAGTAGAGGACGGCCTGCGGGAACCGCTCATGCGCCAACGCGAGCCCGTACAGGTTTCCTTCCGTGCCGCAGCTGGTGACGTAGCCCCAGGCGTCGTCGATCTCGTAGAGCTCGGCGAACCACTGGAGCGTCTCCCGTTCGAACTCGCGAGTGTGGATGCCGTAGTTGCCGTTCACGTAGGGATCGCCGAGATTGTTCAGCGTGTAACGGAGGAAGGGGAGCAGCGGCGTGTAGTCGTAGTCGAGGTTGTAGGGGTAGCCGGCATGGTGCGCGGTTCGGTGCTCGATCAGGCGGCGGAAGCTGTCGAGCCGGTCGAGCGGGGAGACGTCGCGCGCCAGGTCCCGCACAAGAGGGCATCATGCCAGCCGGCCGGGACCAGAGGGCGCCCCGGCGGTTCGGGCAAACGTGATACCGGGCTTATCGGACCTCGGGCCGCCGGCGCGGCGGCTCACTGCGCCGCGAGTGGACGAGCACCGTTCGCTCGAACTCGATCACGACGGTGCCGTCCTGGTTGAATCCGCGACTGCGCACCCGCACGATCCCCTGGCCCGGCCGGGAGGCCGATTCCCGGACCTCGAGGACCTCGGATTCGGCGTAGATCGTGTCGCCGGCGAAGACGGGGGCGGGCAGGCGCACCCTGTCCCAGCCCAGGTTGGCCACGAGGTGCCGGCTGATGTCGGGCACGCTCAGCCCGGTCACCAGCGCGAGCGTCAGGCAGCTGTTCATCAGCGGCTTGCCGAACTCGGTCTGCCGGGCCAGGTCGGCGTTGAAATGGATCTCGTTCGTGTTGCAGGTCAGCAGGGTGAACCAGGTGTTGTCGACGTCGGTCAGGGTCCGCCCGATCGGGTGCCGGTAGACGTCGCCGACCTTGAAGTCTTCGAAGTAGCGTCCCTCGTCCGGTGCGCCGTTCATGCGGATCCCTCCTTGGCTGCGTCCCCCACGCCCAGGATGCGGCGCGCCCGCCGCACGACCGCCTCGTCGACCATCTCGCCGTCACGGGTGAACGCGCCGCTGCCCTGCGCCTCCGCCGCGCTCGACGCCGCCACGATCCCGCGTGCCCAACCGGTCTCCTCGGGCGTCGGCGAGAAGATCGCGTTGACCGGCTCGACGTGCGACGGGTGGATCAGCAACATGCCGCCGAAGCCGTCGCGACGCGCCGCCACGCCGGCCTCGCGCAACCCGTCCAGGTCTCGGACCTTGAGCCAGGGCGAATCGAGCGGCGGCCACAGGCGCGCCGCGGCGGACGCGAGCACGATCACGGCCCGGGCTGCGGAGAGCGCCGGCGTGCGCGGGTGTGGCTCGATGCCAAGGTCTGCGGCGAGATCGAAGCGCCCCAGCGCGAGCCCGCGGGTGGCCCCGGCTCGGGCAATCGTCTCGCCGTGCAGCACGCCCGCCGCGCTCTCGATGATGGCGATGATGGGCAGGTGGTGCGGCCCGCCCGCTGCGGCCACCGCCGACGCGCAGGCCTCGACCGCGTCCGCGTCGTCGGCCTTGGGCAGCACGATTCCCTCGAGGCGATCGAGCGGAAGCGCGGCAATGTCGTCGACCATCCGGCGATCCGACGCGGCGTGGACGCGGACCCAGACGTGGTGTCCCGCGCCGGTTTCGCGCAGGGCGCCGGCGACGATCCGCCGGGCGTCGTCGACGCGCGCCGCTGGGACCGAGTCCTCCAGGTCGAAGATGCAGATGTCGGCCCCGCTCTGCGTCGCCTTGCGCAGCCGGTCGGGCTGCGTCCCCGGGGTGAACAACGCGCTGCGAATGGGCGCGTGCACCCGCTCGACGGTCATGTGCGCATCGTAGCGGTCGAGCCGGGCGGGCTTGGGGCGGCTAGGCGGGTGGCCGGCCGTCCGACCAGGCGATCGTCAGCAGGCAGGCACTCGGCTGCAGGGCCTCGAGCTCGTGCGGCACGTTCGGCTCGAGCACGACCAGCTGGCCGGGGCTGAGCTCACGCGGCTGATCCGGAAGGCGGAGCCGGACCCGGCCCTCGAGTGCCTGGATCGAAAGGCGTGCGTCGGCCCGGTGCTCCTTGAGGAGGCCTCCCTGCTTCAGCGCGATCAGCACGATGCGGAAGTCCGGCTCCTTGACGAGCGTCATGGCCGCGTGATCGGAGGACTGGAATCCGGGCTGCTCGCGCAGCTCGCGAAGCTTCGCCGCCAGGTCGATCTGGAGCACCGGCGCGGTGACCGCGCGCCGAATCTCCTGCCGCCGCTCGCTCATCCCCTCGGGGCTGTCCATGCCCTCAGCGTAGCGCGCGGTCCGGCCGCCATGCGTTGCGCGAGGAATGCGCCGCCGTAGAGCGCGGCGACCACCACGAGCAGGGCCCGGTAGCCGGTGGCCAGCGATGCGTACTCGAGCACCCCGCCCGCCATCGCCCCGAGCAGGTTCGCCCCGAACGCGACGGTGGACGCCGAGACCTCCGCAAAGCGCTGGGCGAAGAGCAGGTTGGCGATGAAGATCGGCACGAAGGCGACCGCGACGGCGGCGACGATCCGAGGCCCAAGTGGCAGCCCGAGCAGGGCTTCAGGCGGAACGAGGAAGCTCAGCGCGAGCGCGAGCAGGAGCCCGCCGTAGAGCCAGGGTGGGGTGCCGATCCGGACCCTGCGGCTGACCTCGATCGCCGCCAGCACCGCGAGCAGGATGCCGCCGAAGACGATCGCGTTGACGCTCCAGGTCGTGCCGAAGAGCAGGGCGAACTGGACGACGTTCTTCGTCTCCAGCAGGAGGAATGCCGCCCCCATCAGGGCCAGGTCGAGGTAGGGCGTCAGCCGGCGCAGGCCGCCGGCCGCCTGCCGGACGCCGACCACGGAGACGAGCAGGATGAGCCCGATGGTCAGCAGGTAGAAGCCGGGGATGCCCCGATCGCGCAGGTAGAGGAAGGGATAGTCGTCGGTGGCGGGCGCCGGAACCGGGGAGACCGAGGCGCGCCAGGGGCTCGAGCAGGTGATCACGTCGGGCCGGGCCCCGGCCGCGATCAGCGCGAGGTCCCCGGACACGCCGGTGACCGCCGTCACACAGGGCGGCGCGCCGTACACCTGCGCGAGCGTGCCCGCGAGCCGGTCGATCAGCCAGGCTTCGCGGTAGTAGTTGTACTCGGCGAAGACGCCGGCGGGCTTCAGGTGCGCGCGAGCTTGCGCCACGGCGCCCGTGGTGAAGAGATAGCTTTCCAGGCGGAGCGATGACTGGCCGGCCACGAGCGTGAGCGAATCCGGCAGCGCGAACAGGATCAGGTCGTAGCGGCGGGAGGTCTGCTGGAGGAAGGCGCGCCCGTCGTTGACGACGACGTGGACCCGCGGGTCGTCGTAGGGATGATCCGGGTGCAGCGCCCGGCCGAGCTGATAGAGGCGCGGATCGATCTCGACGGCGTCCACCCGCTGCGCCCCCTGCTGGAGCGCGATCGCGACATCATCACCCGTGCCCGCCCCCACGATCAGCACGTCGCGGTGCGCCGGCGCCTCCCGGTACGGAACCACGTAGATTGGGAGCACGGCCTCGCGCCGGGCCACCGATTCGATCGTCTGATGCGGAATGCCGTTGACCAGCACGGTGGTGGCGCCGTCCGGGTGCGGCTGCAGGCTGACCTTGTAGTAGGGGGACCAGCTGGTCAACGCGGCCGCCGACTCGATGCCGAGCAGGACGAGGAGCCCCACGAGCGCGGCGGCGCGCACCAGGTCGCGGCGCACCAGGAGCAGGGCGAAGAGCGCGGCGACCACGGCGCCCCAGGCGAGCGGCGGCGCCCCGAGGAAGGAGAGCCCGGTGAAGGCGGCGATCCCGAGCAGGCTGCCGAGGATGTCCAGCCGGTATGCCTCGAGCGGCGCAAACCCGGCGAAGGCCCGGGCCACCCCCTGCGCGACCATGGCCATGATCGCCGCGACCGCCAGGAAGAGGACCGGCAGCGTGGCCCAGATCGGCAGCCCGCTCCGGCTCGACTCGAGGGCGCCGAAATAGATGAGCTCGCTCCCGGATCGGTCGATCTGCACCGGAAAGGCGAGGACGAAGGCCACCAGCGCCAGGACTCCCAGCGGAGCCCAGGCAAACGCGTCGACCCGCCCGCCGGCCAGAAGGAAGCCGATCCCGATGCCGAGGAAGCTGGCCAGCAGGATGAAATTGGAGAAGTACGAAAGATAGAGGATGTTCGCGCCCGACCAGCGGATCAGGGCGAGCTCCAGAAAGAGCATCAGGAAACTGAGGAGGACGAGGCGGAGGCGGGGGTTCAGGCGCCGAGGCCGCCCGAGATATTGCAATACATGTTCAGGACCTGGTTGCCCATGAGCATGATGACCACGATGCAGACGATCACGACCAGGCAGAGGATGAGGGAGTACTCGACCAGCGCCTGGCCGTCCTCCTGCATCGATCGGAGCGCGCGAAGCACGTCTCGCATGCTCCCAGCCTGCACGCATCCGGTGAACACCGACCTAACGGCGCAGGGTACGCCCCCGGCCCATCGGCCCTTCTGCCTACGGCGTGGACCGTAGCCCACAGGTCAGCCAAATTTGCGACTGGCGTCGAGCCGGTACAAGCGGGCGGCCAGGCCGAGCAGCAGGACGGACCAGCCGGCAACCCAGAGCAGGGCGGTCAGCAGGCTCTCGTCGCCGGCTCCCACGGTGATCCAGGCCAGCTGTCCGTAGTGGTACAGGGGCAGGAACGGTGCGGCACTCCGGATGAAACTGGGAAGCTGAGGGAGCGGGATGAAGATGCCGGAGGCGAAGGCCATCGGCAGGTAGATCAGGCTGGCCAGCGCCGGGGCCGTGCTCGGCCCGCCGCCGTACCCGATCGACAGCCCGAGGCCGAGCATGGGAAGGCATCCGACCACCAGCCAGGCGATGAGGGCCACCCAGGTGCCGGCGCCCATGCGAACCCCGCCCAGCGCCGCCACGCTAAAGAGCGCCAACAGGGCCAGCATGGCCAGCAGCAGCCCGCCGACGATGTTCGCGATGACGGCGATCCAGGCCGGCAGCGGCGATGCGCGCTGGAGCAGGTCGTACTTGCGGGCGCGCTGGTTCGCCACCCCGATGCCGACGTTGTAGACGACCACGTTGCTCACCGCGTAGGCGCCCAGCGAGCCCAGGATGAAGGCGCCCAGGCTGATGCCCCCGGTCGTCTTCTGGGCGACGTTGGGGAGGCCGAAGAAGACGAAGAACATGATGGGGAGCCCCATGGAGATGACGACGAAGGCGGGCATGCGCCAGTAGACGAGCAGGACGGCCCGGATCTGGGCCAGCGCGACGCGCGGGATGGGCGCCACCGCCGCTCGGGTCGGCAGCGTGCGCGTGCTCATCGGCCGGCGGGCACGGCCGCGCCGCCGTCGCGGGCCGTCAAGGCCAGGAACGCCTCCTCGAGGTCGGCCCCGACCACCTCCAGGTCCGCCACGGCGATGCCACGCCGGAAGATCGCGCCCAGGACCGCCTCGGGCGCGTTGCTCAGCAGGCGGACGCGAGCGCCGTCGATCTCGAGATGACTGAGCGTGAGCCCGTCAAAGTCTGATGCCTGCAGCGGCGGCCGGGCCGTGAAGCTGACCCGCTTGCCGGCGACCCGGGCCTTGATCTGCGCCGGGGGCGCGTCGGCGATCGTGACGCCGCGATCGATGACGACGACACGGCCGGCGAGCTGATCGGCTTCCTCCAGGTAGTGCGTGGTCAGCACGATCGTCTTGCCCTCCTGGAAGAACTCGCGAATGCTGCCGAGGAAGGCCCGGCGGGCCTCGACGTCCATTCCGACGGTCGGTTCGTCGAGGAAGATGATGTCCGGGTCTCCGCAGACGGCCAGCGCGTAGTAGAGGCGCTGCCGCTGGCCGCCCGACAGCTTCGCGATCTGCCGGTCGGCCTGATCGTCGAGCCCGGCCAGCCCGAGCGCGCGGTCGGTGGGCAGGGGATGCGGATAGTAGGCGCGAAAGACGTCGACGATCTCTCGCAGTTTCAGGACATCCGGGACACCCGACTCCTGGAGCATGACGCCGCAGCGGCTCCGCGCCCGGCGGTCGGACGGGTCCATCCCATAGAGCCGGACCTGGCCCGCGGTCGGGTGGCGCAGGCCGAGCATGAGGCTGATCGCCGTCGTCTTGCCGGCGCCGTTGGGCCCGAGGATGGCGACGACCTCGCCCTGGCGAATGGCGAGGTCGACCCCGCGCAACGCCTCAACGGTTCCGTAGCGCTTGTGCGCCGCGATCAGCTCGACGACGGTCTCCATGGCCGCCGCTTAGCGTACTGGACGCGACGGCACCCAATCCGGTGCTACTGGCCCCCGCCCTCCAGCGCCGCGAGCGCCTGCTCGAGCTGGTTCACGGGGATCGCGAAGCCGACCCCGACGTTGCCGTCCACGGGGCTCGTGATCGACTCCGTGATGCCGATCAGCTGGCCCTGGACGTTGAGGAGCGCTCCGCCGGAGTTGCCGGGGTTGATGGCGGCGTCGGTCTGGATCAGGTTCCCGACGGCGGCGTTCGAGCCGGGGTTGCTGCGGTGCAGGCCGGACACGACGCCTTCGGTCAACGTCCCCGAGAGGCCGAACGGCGCGCCGATCGCGTAGACCTGATCGCCCACCTGGACCGTGTTCGAGTTCCCGATCGCGATCGGGTGCAGGGTCGAGGCGCTGACCGAGACGCGCAGGACGGCGAGGTCCTGGGCGGAGTCGCTGCCGACCACGGTCGCGGCGACCGTGCGGCCATCGTTGAAGGTGACGCTGATCTGCTGGGCGCCCGCGATGACGTGAGCGTTGGTGGCGATGTCGCCTCTGGTGTCGAGCACGATGCCGGAGCCGGTGCCCGTGCCCGACCGGCCGAAGCGGCCGAGGACCTCGGTCGAGATGGTGACCACACTCGGCGCATCCTGGATGTAGACGGACTGAATCGATGGCGCCGCCGACCCGGCCCGCGCCGCCGATGCGAGGGGCGCGGTCGTGGTCGTGGTCGCGGTCGCGGTCGCGCCGGCCGGCTGTCCACGGTCGAGCAGCCGGGACGTCGCCACGCCACCCACGACGCCCCCGATCAGAACGGCAACCACGACGGCGATCGCCGGCAGCACGCGTGCGCGCCGCGGGGGCGGCGCGACCGGCGCCACCTCACCCTGCGGGTTGGGGAGCGGATCCAGGTCGTGGGCGACCATCATGATGCCTCCTGTCGCGTCCTTTTGATGTCCACCGCTATCATGCCCGCTCTTTCCTTGCAGAATCGTGAGTACGGAGTAAGAAGTTGCTAAGAATCCGCGGCTCAGCAGGCCGGCAGGGCGACCAGGATGCCGCGGCTGGAGTCGCTGACCACCAGCCGTCCGTCGGGCAGGAGCGCGATCCCCTGGGGCTGGGCGATCCCGGTGACCAGCGTCCGCGCGTCGCCGGTTGCGGGGTCGATGGCGCGCAGGCTGCCGTCCTGGAGGTCGGTCACGTAGAGGAGCGAGCCGACGGCCAGGACGTCGTCCAGGTTGACGAGCGTGCCGACGCGGACCGGCGCGCCGCCCGAGGCGGGAACCCGGGTCAGCCCGGGGGTGTTTTCGGCGGTGACGTAGATGAAACCGTCCGCAGCCAGGACCGCGTCGACCGGGCGGCCGAGTCCCACCGCCAGCGTGGTCAGGGGTCCACCCGACAGCGGGAGGGCCCGCAGCGCTCCCCGGGCGCTGTCCGGGATCAGCAGGCGATCGCCGCTCCGATCCACCTCGATGGAGTCGAGCCCGAGCTGCCCCGCAGCCATCTGCAGCTGGGCGATCACGCGGAGCGGGCTCATGGACGGCGGTTGCACCTGCACGATCCGATCGAGGCGTTGCTCGGCGAGGATCAGCGTGCCGTCCGGCTGCGGCACGATCCCTTCGGGCCCGTGGCCGTCTGACAGCGTGGCGACCACGCCGCCCTGCGCGTCGAGCCTGATGACGTGGTTGTTCGGCTGATCCGTCACCCACAGGCCGCCGTCCAGCGCCGGCGCGAGGTCATCGGGCGATCCGCCGGTCCGCGCGAAGACCGCCAGCTGGTTCTCCCGCGAGCTGGGCGGACAGGTCGCCAGCCCGTGGGGGGTTGCGGTCGGCGATGGACTCGGCCGCGGCGTTGGTTGTGGGGTCGCCCGCCTCGACGGGGCGGGCGTGGCGCTCGCGGTCGGCGCACAGCCGCCCAGCGCGATCAGGCCCGCCAGCACGGCGACGGACAGGCGACCATGCATCGCACGAGCTTAGCGATCGCCGGCTCAGCCGCGCCTTGCGTTTTCCTGTCGGCGCGCATAACCGCCGCGAAAGGGGTGGGGGACGACACTGGCCCCATCACGGATCGAGGAGGTGAACAGAATGTTTCAGATTCGCAAGGCGATCATGGCGGCCGCGATCGGCGGCTCCCTGCTGACCGGCGGAGCGATCGGCGCCATCGTGGCCGGCCCGCTGGCGGCCAGCGCGGCGACCTCGTCACCGGCAGCCACGGCCGCGACGACCACGGCCGCGGCGGCGACGGCGCCCAGCGGCACGTTCGTGCCGAACGAAAACGCGACGCACGAGGCGGGCGAAAGCGCGGCCCGGGAGGCGCAGGAGAACGCGGGCCAGGTCCCGACGGTCCCCTAGCGCGGCGGGCACTCTGGCATCGAGGAGCCGGCGGGAGCCGGCTCCTTATGCTTCTGTCATCGAAATGAAAGACTGAGGCTGAGAAGATCGAGGCCGGCATGAGAATCCTGGTG
>DASQGL010000137.1:0-20369 GCA_035632635.1 Candidatus Limnocylindrales bacterium | reverse complement strand
GGGCCTGATCTACCTCGCCCGCTCGTTGCGAACGGAAGACGGCGTCGGCCATGCGATGGCCGGCGTGCTCCCCGTCGATGTGGAGGTGGACCGCGGCCTTCACCGGTTCGGGTATCGTCAGCTGTTGACGCTCGAGGCCAGCATCCTCTCGCCCAAAGGGCAGTTCTACCGTGGTCACGAGTTCCACTGGAGCCGCATCGCCGGGCAGAATGGGGGGCTGCGTCCCGCTTACCAGATGCGCAATGCCGAGGGGGACGCGCTCGGCTACGAGGGGTTCGTCTCCCCGAACCTGCTCGCCAGCAACGTCCACCTCCACTTCGGCCAGAACCCGGTGCTCGTCGACAAATTCGTGGCCCACTGCAGGGAGCACGTCGCGGTGCACAGCTCCTGACCGGTCAGGCTCCCGCGGCCGCGGGTTTTGCCCGACCCTGAACTGGGGAGGACTTGGTCAATGGCCACGCCCGAATACAAGGACTACTACGCCACCCTGGGCGTCGCCAGGACGGCGAGCGAGAAGGAGATCAAGTCCGCCTACCGGCGCCTGGCCCGCCAGTACCATCCGGACGTCAACAAGGACCCGCAGGCTACCGAGCGCTTCAAGCTGATCAATGAGGCCTATGAGGTCCTCAGCGATCCGAAGAAACGCCAGAAGTACGACCAGCTGGGGTCCGATTGGGAGCGGATCGAACGCGAGCAGGAGTTCGCGCGCCAGTATCAGTCCCAGGCTGGGGGGACGGGCGGCACGGCCTACGGCGGGGATTTCAGCGACTTCTTCAACACGTTCTTCAGCGGCGAGGCGGGCGGATTCGGCGGTTTCGAGGGATTCCGCGGCGCCGCCGGCGCAACCAGCCGGCGTGGCGAGGACATCGAGCATCCGATCGAGATCACGCTCGAGGAGGCGGCCCGGGGCGGCCAGCGCACGATCCAGACCGAGGTTCCAGAAGCCTGTCCGACCTGCGGCGGCTCAGGCTTCACCGCGGAGCGGCGCCAGGTCCGGGGCCGCACCGTCATGCAGAGCGTCACCTGCCCAACCTGCGGTGGCGCCGGCGTCCGTCCGACGCGCCGCCAGCTGCAGGTGACCATCCCGCCGGGGGTGACCGAAGGGTCGCGCATCCGTGTCAAAGGAGAGGGCGAGCGCGGGGCGGAGCACGGGGATCTCTACCTGCGGGTCCACCTCCAGCCCGACCCGCGCTTTGCGGCGAAAGGTCGAGACCTCTACACCGCGGTCCCGATCTACGACGACCAGGCCGTCCTCGGCGACGAGGTGCTGGTCCCGAGCCTGACCGGGCAGCTGCAACTCCGCATCCCGCCGGGTAGCCAGGCTGGCCGGGTCTTCCGGCTTCGCGGCAAGGGGCTCCCCGGGCTCAAGGGGGGCGTGCCCGGCGACCTGTACGCGACGATCGAGATCCGCGTGCCGGAGCGGATCACGGACGACATCCGCGGCCTGTACCAGCAGCTCCGCTCGGCGCGGTCGAGCTGACTCCAGCTCAGCGGCCGCGGAAGAACAGGTTCAGCACGATCGTCAGCACGACGCTGAGCAGGATGCTCGTCGCGATCGGAATGTAGACCTGGACGTTGCCGCTTCGGAAGGAGATGTCGCCCGGCAGACGACCGAGGAACGGAATCCGACCCGCCACCGTGAAGAGGACGCCCGCGATCAGCAGGATCGCCCCGGCCGCGATGAGCAGCTTGCCCGCGTCGGCCACCATCTCATGCTAGCGCGCGACGGTCAGGACGCGCGCCTGCGCCCGCGCGGCCCGGCTGGGCCTAGAACCCGCTCCAGCCGATCGCCTGCTCGATCTGCGCCCGCTGCATCCCGGCGATCCGAACGCCGTCGATGACGGTGAGCGGCACTTCCTCCACCTTGATGTCGAGGCCGCTCAGGTCCCGTCCGTCCAGCTTGCCGTCCTGGCACACGTGTTCCTGGAACTCGACGCCCTTGTCCGTCAGGATCTCCTTGATCCGCCGGCTGTTCTCGCAGTCGGGCCTCGTGTAGACGATGACTTCCATGCCTCAGCTCTCCTTCCTCTCCGAGCGCGACAGTTGGACGCTCACAAGACCTGATAGCCTCCGCTCAGAGAGGTCTACCCTGACGGTAGCATCCAGTCTGCAATCGAGTCCAATCGTTTGTCTGGATCGCAGCTATAGAAGGCAACTATGACACGGAAACGTGCGCGCGGCCCGATGCTCAGGTAGACTACCGGTCGACGCCGATCCTTTAAGTGGTCCAGCGAGGCCGCAAGGAGAGAACTGTGAACGATCTGCTGACGGTCGCGCCCACCCGATCGCGGGTTCCCCTCCGCCATCTCGTTGACGCAGCCTCCCTCGACCGCCCGCTGGTGGAGGCGATCCTGAACACGGCCGGCGTGATGGCCTCCCTGTCGCCGCTCGATGGGGCGGCGCCTTTGCGCGGGCGAATCCTGGCCTGCCTCTTCTTCGAACCGAGCACGCGGACGCGGCTGTCCTTCGAGGCGGCGATGCTGCGCCTCGGCGGTCAGGTGATCGGCGCGCAGGACGCGCTGGCCAGCTCCTCCGCCGCCAAGGGCGAATCGCTGGAGGACACCATCCGGGTGGTCTCCTCATACGCCGACGCGATCGTCCTGCGGCATCCGGAGCGCGGCGCCGCCGCCCGCGCGACGCGAGCCTCCGCAGTTCCGATCCTGAATGGGGGCGACGGGGCGGGCGAGCATCCGACCCAGGCGCTCCTCGACCTCTATACGATGCAAGCCGAGCTGGGCCGGATCGGCGGGCTGCACGTCGGCCTCTCCGGCGACCTGAAGCACAGCCGGACGACCCGCTCGCTCGCGCTCCTGCTGGCGCTCTTCCCCGACGTCCGACTGACGCTGATTTCGCCACCGTCCCTGCGGATGGAGCCCGAGGTGATCGAGACGCTCCGCGTCCGGGGCGTCGAGGTGGGCGAGACCGGAGACCTCCACGGGGCGGCGGCTACCCTCGACGTGCTCTACCAGACCCGCCTGCAGCGCGAGCGCTTCGACGGCGCGGCCGACGTCATGGACGTGCCGATCGTGGACCGCCGGGTCCTCTCACGCCTGCCCGACCACGCGATCGTGATGCATCCGCTGCCCCGGGTCAACGAGATCGACGAGGCGGTCGACGCCGATCCGCGTGCCGCGTACTTCCGGCAGGCGCGCAACGGCCTGTACGTCCGGATGGCGGTCCTCGAGTGGCTGCTGGGGGCGAGACCATGATGCAGACCTCCAGCGCCAAGGCAATCGTGCTCGATGCCGAAGGGGTGCGTCGCGCCTGGCGACGCATCGCCCACGAGGTCGTGGAACGCCAGCATGAGCTCGACCGACTCGCGATCGTGGGCATCGTGACCCGCGGGGTGCCGCTCGCGGAGCGACTGGCGGACTCCCTGGCGACGATCGCCGGGCGGCGCCCACCCGTGTACGCCCTCGATGTCCGGGCCTATCGAGACGACCAACCACGGGAGGTCTCGGCCCCGCCGGCCATTCCGCGCGAGGTCGTCCACGACCGTCCCGTCCTGCTGGTCGACGACGTCCTCTTCAACGGGCGGACCGTCCGGGCGGCGGTCGAGGCGGTGATGGCAGCCGGACGGCCGACCGCGATCCAGCTCGCCGTCCTGGTCGACCGCGGCCATCGCGAGTTGCCGATCCGGCCCGACTACGTGGGCAAGAACGTCCCCACCTCGCTCCGCGAATGGATCGAAGTCCGCGTCGCCGAGGTCGATGGGGAGGACTGCGTCCGGATCCTGGAGCGAGAGGGACACTGATGCAGCTCCACGGTGTGCGCGTGCTCGACGCAACGGGCTTGAGCGAGCCACGCTCCTACGAGGTCGCCGGCGTGCCGGGCGACGATCGCAGCCTGGAGGGCGTGATCGTGTCGCCCGGGTGGACCGACCTGCACGTGCACCTCCGCGATCCAGGGTTTCCGCAGAAGGAGACGATCGCCACGGGTGCTCGCGCGGCCGCCGCGGGCGGCTTCAGCCAGCTCGTCGCGATGGCGAACACGAGTCCGGTCACTGATGACGCGGCGCTGGTCCGGGCCCAGTACGAGCGGGCGGACAGCGCACCCGTGCGCATCGCGTTCGCCGCCGCCTTGACCGTTGGCCTGCAGGGTCGGGAGCTCACCAACGCGGCGGCCCTGCGTGCCGCCGGCGCGGTGGCGCTTTCCGATGACGGCCGGCACGCGATGGACCAGGCGACGCTCCGGCGAGGGCTCGAGCAAGCCGCCCAGGCGGGGCTGCCCGTCTTCGTTCACGCGCAGGACGAGCGGCTCGGGATGTCGAGGTCTGCGGAGAACCAGGCGACCGCCGAGGTGCTCGAAACGCTGGCGGCCGTGCCGGAGGCGCGCCTGCATCTCCAGCACGTGAGCACGGTCGAGGCCGTCGCGATGGTGGCGTCGGCCAGGCAGGACGGGCTCCGCGTGACGGCCGAGGTGACGCCGCACCACCTGACGCTGACCGAGGAGGACGCGCGCCGCACCGGACCGCTGGCGAAGGTCAATCCCCCGCTGCGCACCGACGCGGACCGGGAGGCGCTCCGGCACGCATTGATCGACGGTGTGATCGACGTGATCGCGACCGATCACGCCCCGCACGAGCTCGCGGTCAAGACCAGCTGGGACCAGGGGGCGCCGGGCATTTCGGGGCTGGAGACGGCACTCCCGGTCATCCTCTCGCTCGCGCTCCCCTGGCCGGTCGTGTACCGGGCCTTCGTGGCCGGGCCGCGGGCGATCCTCGGCATCCCATCCGCTGACGACGTGATCCTGATCGATCCGGATCGCGAGTGGCGCGTCGATCCCGAGCAGTTCCACAGCCTCGGACGAAACACGCCGCTTGACGGTCGCCCGATGCGCGGGGCGGTTCGCATGACCATCTGTCGGGGGCGCGTCGTCTACGGCGCGAGAGTGCCCGTTGGCTGACCGCCTGGCGCTCGTGCTCGAAGACGGCTTCGCGCTCGTCGGTGAGCGCGGCGGCGCGGCCGTGCACGCGGAGGGTGAGGTCGTCTTCAACACGTGCATGAGCGGATACCAGGAGGTGCTCACCGATCCCTCGTATGCCGGCCAGATGGTGGCCATGACCTACCCGCTGATCGGGAACTACGGAGCGACGGACGGCTTCTCCGAGTCGGCGCGACCCTGGGCACGCGCGCTCATCACGCGCTCGCTGAGCCTGGATGCATGGCACTGGCGGGCGCCGACCGATCTGCGATCGTGGCTGGACGCCTTCGCGATTCCCATCCTGACCGGGGTCGACACGCGGCACCTGGTGCGGCATCTGCGCGGGACCGGCGCGCTTCGGGCCGTCATCGCGCCGCTGCCGGTCGAGGACCCGGAGCACATCGCGAGGCTGGCGGTGCGGGCATCCCACATCACGCCGCTCGAGGAGCAGGACCTGGTGACCCAGGTCGGGAGCGCCTTCATCGATACCGCGGAGCTGCTCGACCCCGCCTTGAGCGGGCCGCATCCGGTGCGGCAATGGCCCGGCCGCCGCCTGGCGCTGATCGACTTCGGGGTCAAGCGCAACATCTTGCGATCGCTGCGGGCCCGTGGGGTGGAGGTGTCGGTCTACCCGCACACGGTCGCGGCTTCGACCGTGCTCGCGGCGCGGCCGGACGGCATCGTCCTCTCCAACGGACCGGGGGACCCGGCCCGGCTGGAGGCGGCGGTGGCGATGACCCGGGCGCTGCTGGGGCGGGTGCCGGTGCTGGGCATCTGCCTGGGGCACCAGTTGATCGGCCGCGCAGCGGGCGCGACCACCTCGCGCCTGGCCTTCGGCCATCACGGCGGCAACCATCCCGTCATGGACCTGCGCACCGGACGGGTCACGATGACCTCGCAGAACCACGAGTTCCAGGTGGATGCGGCCAGCCTGCCGCCCGAGAGCGGCTTCGCCATCAGCCATCGCAACCTGCACGACGGCTCGGTCGAAGGCCTGAGCCACGCGCGCTGGCCGGTGCGCTCGGTGCAGTTCCATCCGGAGGGGGCGCCCGGGCCGCAGGACAACCAGGAGATCTTCGACGACTTCCTGGCGCTGGTGGCGGGGGAGGCGCGCCCGCCGATCCGGGTCTTGAGCACCCGGCCGCGGCCGAGCAGCGTCCTGGTGATCGGGTCGGGACCGATCGTGATCGGGCAGGCGGCCGAGTTCGACTACGCCGGGACCCAGGCCTGCAAGGCGCTCCGGGAGGAGGGGGTGCGCACCATCCTGGTCAACTCCAACCCGGCCACCATCATGACCGACGAGGGGATCGCGGACCGGGTCTACCTCGAGCCGCTGACGGTCCCGGCGCTGGAGGCGGTGATCGCGCGGGAGCGGCCCGAGGGGGTGCTGGCCACGCTCGGCGGGCAGACCGGGCTCAACCTGGCGGTGGCGCTGCACGAGGCCGGCGTTCTGGACCGCTACGGCGTCCGCCTGCTGGGCACGCCGCTGGAGGCGATCCGACGGGCGGAGGACCGGGAGGCCTTCAAGACGCTGCTGGTGGAGCTGGGGGAGCCTGTCCCCGAGAGTGTCACGGTGACGACCGTCGAGCAGGCGGAGGAATTCGCCGCCACGGCGGGATTCCCGGTGGTGGTCCGCCCCGCCTTCACCCTGGGCGGCACCGGCGGGGGCATCGCCCGCACCCCGCTCGAGCTGGCCGCGATCGTGGGCGAGGGGCTCGCCGCGAGTCCGATCCGGCAGGTGCTGGTGGAACGGGCCGTGCTGGGCTGGAAGGAGATCGAGTTCGAGGTGATGCGGGACGCGCAGGATACCTGCCTCGCGGTCTGCCACATGGAGAACCTGGATCCGATGGGGGTGCACACCGGGGACTCGATCGTGGTGGCGCCCTGCCAGACGCTGGCGGACCGGCAGGTGCAGATGCTCCGCTCGGCGGCCCTGCGGATCATCCGCGCCTTGCACATCGAGGGCGGCTGCAACGTCCAGTTCGCGCTCGACCCCGAGTCGGACGCCTACGTGGTGATCGAGGTCAACCCACGGGTGAGCCGCTCCTCGGCGCTGGCCAGCAAGGCGACCGGCTATCCGATCGCGCGGGTGGCGGCCAAGATCGCGGTGGGCAAGGCGCTCCACGAGATCCCCAACGCGGTCACCGGGCAGACCTCGGCGGCCTTCGAGCCGGCGCTCGACTACTGCGTGGTCAAGATCCCGCGCTGGCCCTTCGACAAGTTCCCCGGCGCCGACCGGACGCTGGGCACCCAGATGAAGTCGACCGGCGAGGTGATGGCGATCGAGCGCACCTTCGAGGCCGCGCTCATGAAGGCGATCCGCTCGCTGGAGCAGCGTCTCCCGGTTGCCGACGAGATGCGCGGCCGGCCGGACCTGCTGCACCAGGCGAACGACCGGCGGCTCTTCGCCGCGCTCCAGGCGCTGCGAGACGGCGCGACGCTCGAGGAAGTCGCCACGGCAACCGGCTACGCGCCCTGGTTCACGGCCCGGCTGCGCGCGATCGTCGAGCTGGAGCGCGAGCTCCATCGCTCCCCGGTCGATGAGGCCCTGTACCGCAGGGCAAAGCGGGCGGGATTCTCCGACGCGTGGATCGCGGAGCTGGCGGGAACGCCATCCGACCACCGGCTCCAGCCGACCTTCCGCCTGGTCGACACGTGTGCGGCCGAATTCGACGCCCGGACTCCGTACTACTACTCCTGTTACGAGGACGCCGACGAAGTGCACCTCACGGGATCGCCGGCCGCGCTCGTCATCGGCTCCGGTCCGATCCGGATCGGGCAGGGGATCGAGTTCGACTACTGCAGCGTGCACGCCTCCGACAGCCTGCGCCGCGCCGGCTGGGAGAGCGTGCTCGTCAACAGCAATCCCGAGACCGTGTCCACGGATTTCGACGCCTCCACCCGGCTCTACTTCGAGCCGCTCGACATCGAGGGCGTGATGCGGGTGGTGGCGCGCGAGCGTCCGACCGGGGTGCTCGTCCAGTTCGGGGGGCAGACCGGGCTGAATCTGGCCGATCCCCTTCACCGGGCCGGGGTCCGCATCCTCGGATCATCCGTGGAGACCATCGACCTGGCGGAGGATCGGGGTCAGTGCGAGGCGCTGTTGCGGCAGCTCGGAATCCCGCAGCCGCCCGGGGCCTCGGCGTCCTCCGCCGAGGAGGCGCTCGCGATCGCCGAGCGCGTGGGATATCCGGTGCTCGTGCGACCGTCCTACGTTCTGGGTGGACGGGCGATGGAGATCGTGCACACGCCCAGGGACCTGCGCCGCTACCTGGATGCCGCGCTGGCCCTCGATCTGAGGGGCGGCATTCTCGTGGACAAGTACCTCCTGGGACGGGAGCTCGACGTCGACGCCCTGTGCGACGGCGAGGCGGTGCTGATCCCGGGCATCCTCGAGCACATCGAGCGCGCCGGCGTCCATTCCGGGGATTCGTTCGCCGTCTACCCGCCGATCTCGCTGACGCCCGGTGAGACGCAGCGCGTGCTCGAGCACACGACGGCCATCGCCCGAGCGCTGAATGTCAATGGGCTGCTCAACATCCAGTTCGTCATCCAGGACGGCGAGCCCTTCGTGCTCGAAGTCAATCCCCGCGCGAGCCGCACCGTTCCCTTCTTGAGCAAGGTGACCGGGGTCCCGATGGTGACGCTGGCCACGATGGCAGCGATCGGCCGGCCGCTGGAGCGGACGGGGCTGGTCGAGCCGCGCCGCCTGCATGCCGTCAAGGCGCCGGTGTTCTCGATGGCGAAGCTGCGCGCCGTCGACGCCGTGCTCGGCCCGGAGATGAAATCCACCGGCGAGGCGATGGGCGTCGCCCACGACCTCGCGACCGCCCAGTACCGTGCGTTCCTCTCGACCATGGAGGAGCTCCCGGCAGACGGCACGGCGCTCTGCTCGATCGCCGACGCCGACAAGAGCGAGGCGCTGCCCATCCTCGGGGGGCTGCATAGACTCGGGATTCGGCTGTACGCGACGGCCGGTACCGCGCGACTGCTGCAGGAGGCGGGCATCCCTGCCACGCCGGTCGCCAAGCTCCGCGAAGGGCATCCCAGCGTCGTCGACGTGATCCGCTCCGGAGACGTCCAGCTCGTGATCAACACGGTCTCGGCGTCGTCGGGCGGCGAGGCGAATCCCCTCCGGGACGGCTTCGAGATTCGGCGTTCTTCCGTGGAGCGGCGGATCCCCTGCCTCACCTCGCTCGATACCGCCCGCGCGCTGGTCGAGTCGCTGCGCAGCGCGCGGCGACCATCGCCGTGGCCGGTGATGGCACTCGACGAGTTCAGCAGCGTCGAGGCGCTGGCCGGGGTCGGCGAGTGAGCACGGCGGTCCTGGCGCAGGCGACGGTGCTCGCCCACACGAGACCGATGGAGGGAGGTGAGGAGCTGGTGCTCGCCCACCCGGAGGGCGCGCGTCGCGCCCGGCCCGGCCAGTTCTTTCAGATCGGCGTGGACGCGAAGGGGACGCTGCTCCGCCGGCCTTACAGCATCGCGGCGATCGACCCCGGGCGCGGCCGTCTGAGTTTCCTGTTCAGCGTGGTCGGCCAGGGCAGCGCGTGGCTGAGCGGGCTGTCCAACGGACAGGCAGTGGACCTGATCGGACCCCTGGGCAACGGGTTCGTGATCGATGGGGGCACCTCCCCGGTGTGCGTCGCTGGCGGCCTGGGCGTCGCCGTGTTTCCGCCGCTCGTCGACGCGCTGGTCCGGGCGGGCCGGCCGCCGATCGTGCTGCAGGGCGCGCGAACCGGCAGCCGCTTGCTGCCCGATGACCGGTTTGCCGGTGCATCGGTGCAGGTCGCGACCGACGATGGATCGCGCGGCTGGCGGGGTTCGGTGGTCTCGCTGCTGCGGACGGTGGCCGCGCCGTCGCAGGAGTGGTTCGTGTGCGGACCGACCCCCATGCTGCGGGCCGTCATCCGGTTGGCCGGCTCGGTCGGGGTCTCACTGGATCGCATCCAGGTCGCGCTCGAAACGCCGATGGGCTGCGGCATGGGGACCTGTCTGGGGTGTGTCGTCCCCGCGGCCGCCGGTGGGTACCTGCTGACCTGTCAGGAGGGTCCCTGCCTGCGAGCCGACCAGGTGGCCTGGGACCGGATCACGGACGCCTTCCATGAGTGAGCGCACGCTGTCGGTCGACCTCGGGCGCGGGCTCCGCCTGCGCACGCCGGTGCTCGTCGCCTCGGGCACGTTCGCCTACGGCTTCGACGCGCCCTTGATCGATCGGGCCCGGCTGGGCGCGATCGTGACCAAGGGCACGACCCTCCGCGCCCGCGACGGAAACCCCCCGACCCGGATCGCAGAGACCCCGTCCGGGATGCTGAACGCGATCGGGCTCCAGAACCCGGGCGTCGCCGTGGTGCGTCGGGAGTACGCGCCACGCTGGGCCCAGTGGGACCTGCCGGTGATCGTCAATGTCGCCGGTGATCGGGTGGACGACTATGTCGAGGTTGCCCGCCGCCTCGACGGGGTGCCTGGCGTGGCCGGACTCGAGCTCAACATCTCCTGCCCGAATGTCGCGGCCGGCCTGCAGTTCGGGCTCGACGCCCGGCTGGCGGCCGAGGTCACCGGCGCGGTCCGGCGTGCCACCGCGCTCCACCTCATGGTCAAGCTGACGCCGAACGTGACCAACCTGGCCGCGATCGCGTCGGCGATCGCCGACGCCGGCGCCGACAGCCTGTCCGCGGTCAACACGTTCGTCGGCATGGCGATCGACGTCCGCCGCCGGCGACCGGTGCTGGCCAACGTGACTGGCGGGCTGAGCGGCCCGGCCATCCGGCCGCTCGCGCTGCGCGCCGTCTGGGAGGTCGCCGCCACGGTCCGGATTCCGGTGATCGGCATCGGCGGGATCGCGAGCGCGTCCGACGCGCTCGAGTTCCTGCTGGCGGGCGCCGCCGCGGTCCAGCTCGGGACCGTCAATTACGTCAACCCGCGCGCGGTCGCGGAGGTCGTCGAGGGGATCGAGCAGTATGCGGCCGATCACGGCTTCGCGGACCTCAGCGCGTTTCCGCTCCGGCCCTCCGTGGTCCCATCGCATGCCTGACGCCCGCGCGGCCTTCGAATCCTCGGGTGCCCACCTCCGGGGTCACTTCGTCTACACGAGCGGCCGCCACGGTGCCGACTACCTCGAGAAGTTTCGAATTCTGGAGGACCCGCGTGCGACCGTGGCGCTGGCGGGCATGATCGCGGACCGGTTCCGCCCGCATGGGGTGGAGCTGGTCGCCGGGCCCACGACCGGCGGCGTCATCCTGGCCTACGAGGTGGCCCGGCAGCTGGACGTCCACGCGGTGTACGCCGAACGAGGTGAGGCGAGCGGGCGCGTCCTCCGCCGCGGGTTCCACGTGGAGGCGGGCACGCGCGTCCTCATCGTCGACGACATCGTCACGACGGGTGGGTCGATCAACGAGATGGTTGCCTGCATCGCGCAGGCCGGCGGGCAGGCCATGGGCATCGGGGTGCTGGGCGATCGGACCGGTGGGAGCGCGACGGTCGCGGGCCTGCCGTTCTATGCGTGCGTCACGCTGGATTTCCCGTCCTACGCTCCCGACGAGTGTCCGCAGTGCCGGGCCGGCATTCCCCTGGCCGGCGCGCGAGGCAGCCGGCCCAACCCCACCGCCGTCTGACCCGACCGGTCCTCTAGGCGCAGCGCGACGTCTGCGGGCGCCGAGGCGGCCCGCCTACTGGAGCCAGGAGGGGGCGGCCGCCGCGGGCTGCCCGAGCTCCTCGCGCAGCTCCCGCACCTGGCCCCGGCGTCCGGCGGAGGCCCCGTCCTTCGGCGGCCGTGCCGGCGCGGGGGCGGCCGGCCGGCCCGCCGCTGGGGTCGACGCCGTGTCGGCATCGGTTGACGTGGCCCGCGTGGTCGTAGACGGCGTCCGTACCGTCCGCAGCAGTGGGCGCAGGCGCAGCGGTCCGCGAACCGAGGAGAAATCCCACTTGCCTATGCGTGGGGCACCCTGCTCCGGGCGGATGATGCGTGCGGTCAGCATCTCCTCGTGGTCGACGTCCGCGATCTGCAGGGCAACTTCGTCGCGGCCTGTGGTGGCGACGAGCGCCGCGGCCCGCGCCCCGAGCTCCCGAAGGATGCGGATGATGCCCTGTTGCGGGATCAGGCTCGCCAGGCCTCCATCGGATGGGCCGCTCAGCGCGCCCAGCTCACGCGTCAGTGCATCCCCGGTCGCACTGACGAGGATGAGTGTGGGATGCAAGCTCGACGGTCCGGGGTCCAACTGGGCCACATGCTCGCGCGTCCACGAATCGGCCATCGCCTGGAGTTGGTCAATCCGGGATCGCTGGCTGAGGCAGCCAATGGCATCGACATGTTCCAAATCTGGTCCCTCCTGCGCCTGGAGACTGCACCTCATGCAGTCGCACACTCGATTCTATCAACGTGCGGTCAGACCGCAAGACTGGATATTGGTGTACGGATCAGCGAGTGGATGCGGGGCGTTGACCCAGGACGCCGCCGACGGCGGCGGCGCCGGCTGCGATGGCGATTCCGATGATGAACAGGACCAGGGCCGCGATGACGCCGCCCGCGGTCGCGAACGCCTGCACGTCGACGCCGTTGGGATTGGCGATGCACTGGCTCGCGCTCCGGATCTGGTCCAGGGCTGACAGGACGACGATGATCGTGCCAATGCCGGAGACGGCGCCGCCGATCACGCCCGCGATGGCTGCGCGGGAGACCGACAGCCCGGCTCGCGCCGTGGCGTACCCGGCCCAGCCGGTCAGCAGCAGGAAGGCCACGAAGCCGAGATAGCCGAGGCGCGGCCCGGTCCGGTGGCAGACGTCACCGGTGGCCATCGCCCGCTCGGCCAGATTGACGATGATCGTGACGACGCCGGCGATACCGCCTGCGATCAGTCCGTTGCGGACCCAAACCTGCATGGCTCTTCCTCCGTGGCGAGTTCCGCCGCCATCATGCCGCTTTCGGGAGCGCTGGGCAAGCGATGTCGACCATGGGATACCATTGCCGAGTCCGCTGTCAAACCACCGGGAAGGGGAAGTGGAAATGGCTGGTCGGGCGTTCCAGGTCATGCTGGTCGTGGTGCTCATCGTGGTGGTGGTCTTCGCCGCGGTGGTCGTGACCCAATCCCTGACGAGCTCGCTCTAGCGGCGGGCTCGTCCGGCCGCAGCCGGGCCACGGGGATGGTCGGCTCGAACCGTTCCCTGGCGCAGCCCGCAGCCCGGGCCGGCTCAATCGCTTGTCGGCTTCAGATGTAGGGGCGTTGGGATTCGAACCCAAGACACCCTGCTTAAAAGGCAGGTGCTCTAACCAGCTGAGCTACGCCCCCGTGCCGAATTATAGGGGCGGGGGTCTCTGTCCTCCCCGCGGGGCTCTGCGCGCTAGAGGCCGCCCAGGATGTGGACGACGGGAGCGTACGCCGCGCTGATCGCCTGCCAGGACAGCCACGCGATCCCCAGCAGGATGCCGATGATCGCGATGGCTTCGAACAGGTCGAACCAGTGCCCGACGTGCCGGACCATGCTTGCCCTCCTGGACCGAGCGTACGGCGTCGGGTGGGCGCCGTCAATGGCCAAACGGCCGGCGGGCACCGGTTGGTACACTTCCCGGCCATGGCGCACACCCGGGAGGCCGCTTACGCGCTCCTGACCGAGTTCACCACGACCCCTCACCTGGTCAAGCACGGCCTGGGCGTGGAGACGGCCATGCGGGCGTATGCGCCGAAATACGGGGGTGATCCGGACACCTGGGGGATCGCCGGCCTGCTCCACGACTACGACTACGAGCGCTACCCGGAGGTCGGGGAGCACGCCATCAAGGGCGCCGAGATCCTCAAAGAACGGGGCTGGCCGCAGGAGATCTGGTACGCGGTCCTCTCCCACGCCGACTACGCGAACGCGCCCCGCACCACGCCGATGCAGAAGGTGCTCTACGCCGTCGACGAGCTGGTCGGCTTCGTCGCCGCGGTAGCGCTGGTCCGCCCCAGCAAGGCGGTCCAGGACGTCGACGTCAACTCGGTCAAGAAGAAGTTCAAGGACAAGGCGTTCGCCCGCGGCGTCCACCGGGAGCAGATCTTCACCGGCGCCGAGCAGCTCGGCGTCGACCTGGACGAGCACATCCAGGTCGTGATCGACGCCCTCAAGGGCAACGCGGCCGCCCTCGGGCTCCAGGGCACGCCCGCGTCCTGACCCGGCCGGTCGAGCGCGGTCAGTTCAGCCGGCCGTCTCGCATGTGGAAGACGCGATCCGCGCCGACCAGCATGTCGGGGTCGTGGGTGACCACCACGACGCTGCTGCCCATCTCTCGCCGGTAGTCGGCGAGCAGCGCGATCACCTGTTGCCCGGTGGCCTGGTCGAGCGCGGCCGTCGGCTCGTCCGCGAAGATGAGGCTGGGCTGATGCACGAGCGCCCGGGCGACGGCGACCCGCTGGCGCTGCCCGATCGAGAGCTGATACGGCCGCGCCGCGGCACGATCGCGCAGACCGACCCGGTCGAGAAGGGCGAGCGCTCGGCGAACCGCATCGGGTGTGGGCTGAACCGCGCCCACCAGGGTGTTCTCCAGCACGGTCAGGTAGTTGATCAGGAAATGCTGCTGGAAGACGAAGCCGAACCGCGTCCGGCGCAGGCGCATCAGGGCGCCGGCCGACAGCCTCGCGAACTCACGGCCCTCGAACCCGATCGCGCCCCGGCTCGGCTGCTTGAGCCCGGAGAGCAGGTACATGAGCGAGCTCTTGCCGGAACCCGAGGGGCCGATCAATCCAAGGAAGCTTCCGGGCGGAACCTGCAGCGAGACGGTATCGACCGCATGGGCAACCGTGTCGCCAGTGGCGTAGTCGAGGCTGACCGCTCGCGCTTCCAGCACGGTTTCTAGTCCCGGCGCTCGATGATCGAGATCGGATCCAGCCGCAGCAACTGCCATCCCACCGTGCCCATCCCGAACAGGAACACCATGATCGGGATGGGCAACGTGTGTTCCAGCAGGAGGCGCCAGTTGAAGACGTTCATCAGCAGGCCATGCGGCACCATGAAGGTCTCGTTGAACCAGGCGAGCACGCCCACCCCGAGGCCGAGCCCAAGCGCCCACGCGGCCAGGGTCACGCCGAGGGATTCCCAGGCGACCCGCCCGATCAGGCGCAGGCGGCTGTATCCGATCGCCGCGAGCAGCCCGAACTCGTTCATCCGCTGGCGAAAGAAGAGATTGTTGAGCAGCCCGACTACGAGTGACAGGACGATCGTGACGAGCAGGATCAGGAATCGGTTGATCGTGTCGAGGTTCTGGATCAAGCTGTCGATCTTTCCCTTGATGTACGGCCAGTCGAAGATGCGAAACGGCTTGCCGCTGACGAGCGCGGCGATCTGCGCGTGCACCTGTCCCTCCTGCCCGGCTCGCGGAGCCACGACCAGTCCCTCGTAGCGACGCTCGAACAGGTAATGCTGCGTCATGTACTGATACGGTACGACCCCGATCCGGGTCGGTCCCTGAAGGATCCCGACCACGGTGAACGCGTCGGGCAGGCTGTCGAGCTCGTCGATCTTGTTGCCGACCTGGCCTCCGATCCAGACGTTGCGCGCCCGCGCGATCTCTTGCGAGATCGCCACCTCGCTTGCGTTCGGCTGAGGCAGGCGACCGGCAACGACCCGATCGCCGTAGAGGTTCAAGAGCTGCTGCATCCCGGCCGGGTTGAGGCCGTAGAGGTCGAACTGGGCGTTGCCGGCGAGCAGGTTGATGTCGAGGTTGGAAAAGGCCTCGCGCTGGGCGAAGGCCACGCCGCGCAGCCCGGTGCTGGTGCTGAGCAGGCGATCGAGGTCCGCCTGGGGGGCCTGGAACGCGTTGAGCGTCCGGCCGAGGGCGTCGAGCGAGGCGCGGAAGGGACCGAGATCGGGTCCCGCCGGCGGAGGCGGGAGCGATGGCACCGACCGGCCCGCCGCGGCCAGCGCGGCGGCGTCGGCGCTGAGCCGAGCCAGCGATTGCTGCAACCCGAGCGCATCGGCCGAGGTCCCAACCACGGCCTGCTGCAGCTGTCCGAGATCGGCCGCCGCCGGCAGGACCGATTGCAGCCAGGTTCGATGCTGCTGCAGGTACGTGACCAGCGGCGCCAGGTCCTGCGGGTTGCGGGTGAGCTGCACTTCCAGCGCGGTCAAAGCCGCCTCCTCCGTCTGGACGCGCTGGACGCGTCGCAGCAGCTGATCGAGCGGGGCGAGGTCTCCGCGTAGTCGGGCACCGAAGTCCTGGGCCGCCGCGGCATCCTGCTCGGCCCGATCCATCACCGGCACCTGGGCCCGCAGCCGGACCGGGATGGCGGCGACCGCTGCGTAGTAGGCGTCGAGCCCCTGCGGCGCGCTGATCGCCTGGACCTGGGACTGGACGTCCTGCAGCCGGCTCAGGGATTGCGCGAGCGGGTTGGCCAGGTCCTGCTCGCGGGTCGCGCGGGGCGCGACCAGGATCAGCTTCTGGTAGCTACCGAAGGTGGCGTACGCGGTTTCGCGGGCCGATGCCAGCAGCGAGTCGGTGACGACCACGCCCACGATCGCCAGCGCGAGAATGCCGATGACCGGGATGATCTTGCGCTTGTTGCGCAGGTAGAAGTGGGAGAGGGAGAGCGGGTGGACCATGCATCACTCCGCTTGATCATAGAGACGGGCGCTCAGCGAGCGCCGTGTGCGCTTCGCGGACCCCGCCGGCGTCGCGGCCTGGGAGGGATCGCGATGGGCAGCGCCCGCGGATAGGTGCCGAGCACCTGCAGCATCGTGGTCACCCGGCGGGCGTCGCGCAGGGCGGCGGCCACCGGCCGCTCGGAGCGGCGGCCGTCGAGATCGAGGTAGAACACGTACTCCCACGCCGGATCGCGGCGAGGTCGTGACTCCAGTTTGGACAGGTTCACGCCGTGGGTGGTGAAGGCGCCGAGGAGGGCGTGCAGAGCCCCGGGCTCGTTGCGCACCGCGCAGACGACGGACGTCTTCCAACCGAGCCGCTTGCGTTTGACGGCCGGCGCTTTCGGCCGGCGCGGACCCCGGCGCGTGATCAGGAAGAAGCGCGTGATGTTCTCCTGAACCGTCTGGATCCGCTCGGCCACGATGTCCAGTCCGTAGAGGTCGGCGGCGCGGCGGCTGGCGATGGCGGCCTGCTCCGGGCGCCCCTCGCGCTGCACCTGGCGGGCCGCCCCCGCGGTGTCATAGATGGGGACCGCCTCCAGCCCTTCGCGGACGATGAACGCCTCGCACTGGGCGAGTGCCTGCGGATGGGAGAGGACGCGCGTGAGCCCGGAGCGAGCCGCGCCCGGAAGCGCGAGCAGGCAGTGGTCGACCTGGAGGGCGATCTCGCCGACCACCAGGACTCGGTACTCGAGCAGCAGGTCATAGGTGTCGAGCACGCTGCCGGCCTGCGAGTTCTCGACCGGCACGATAGCCAGGTCGACTGTCTGGTCGGCGACGCGATGGAAGGCGTGACGCAGGGTCCGAAATGCCACCGGCGTCGCGGCCGGATAGTTCGTGTGGAGGGCCTCTTCGGAGTAGGCGCCGGGCTCGCCCTGGTAGCCGATCGTCACCGCCATGGATCTGGCAGCCCACTCTATAGAATTGGGAGCCGGTGACGGCCGCGACCGACTTCTACTGCATCGAGGATCTCCTCTCGGAGGAAGAGCGGCTCGTTCGGTCGACGGTCGCCCGTTTCGTGGACGATCGCTTCCTGCCGCTCGTGGCCGAGCATTACGAGCGCGGCACGTTCCCGGTCGAGGTCGTGCCCGAGCTGGCGCGGATCGGCCTGTTCGGGATGCACCTGCACGGGTATGGGGCCGCCGGACTGAGCAATGTCGCCTACGGCGTCGCCTGCCAGGAGCTGGAGCGCGGCGACAGCGGCCTGCGCAGCTTCGTGTCGGTCCAGGGCTCGCTGTGCATGTTCCCGATCCATCGCTACGGATCGCCGGCCCAGAAGGAGCGCTGGCTGCCGGCCATGGCGAAAGGTGAGGCGATCGGCTGCTTTGGATTGACCGAACCGGACTTCGGCTCGAACCCGGCGGGCATGGCCACCCGGGCCTGGCGTGACGGTTCCGATTGGATCATTCAGGGACAGAAACGCTGGATCACGAACGGCAACCTTGCCGACATCGCCATCATCTGGGCACGCACCGATGCGGGGATCCGCGGGTTCCTGGTCGAGCGCGGGACCAAGGGCTTTGAGGCACGCGAGATCCATCACAAGCTGTCGATGCGCGCCTCCGTGACCTCCGAGCTCCTGCTTGACGGCTGCCGGATCCCGGCGGAGAACGAGCTCCCCGGGGCGCAGGGGTTGAAGGCGCCGCTCTCCTGCCTGAACGAGGCGCGCTTCGGCATCGTGTGGGGCGCGCTGGGCGCCGCGATCGCCTGCTATGAGTGCGCGCTGGACTACGCGAAGGCGCGGATCCAGTTCGACCGGCCGATCGCCGGGTTCCAGCTGACACAGGAGAAGCTCGTGCACATGATCACGGAGATCACAAAGGGCCAGTTGGTGGCGCTCCAGCTCGGACGCCTGAAGGACCAGGGAAAGGTGACGGCGGCCCAGATTTCGATGGCGAAGATGAACAACGTCCGAGAGGCGCTCGCGATCGCGCGGGAGGCGCGGAGCCTCCTGGGCGCGAACGGGATCAGCCTCGAATATCCGGTGATGCGCCACATGAACAACCTGGAGACCGTGCTGACCTACGAGGGCACGAACGAGGTCCACACGCTTGCCGTCGGCGAGGCGATCACCGGGCTGAGCGCGTTCAAGTAGGAGATCCGCGCGCCGCTGCGCTCGCTTAAGTGCGGATGTCGCGGGGCCGGTTCGTATAGATCGCGTTGGCGGGCAACGCCCGGGACCAGGCGAGGGCAACGGGATCATCGACGGTCCAGACACCGATCAGCTTGCCGGCAGCGTGCAGCTCGGCCGCCGTCTCGGGATCGATCGCCCCCCAGTGGGGGCAGAAGACGTCCGCGCCGGCGTCCGCCATGACCCGAAGCGGGTTGACCGGGCGCGACGCCTCGAGGACGCCGGTCAGGACTTTCGGATTGAGCTCTCGGATGCGCACCAGGGCGCGGTGGTCGAACGCGATGACGATGACATCCTCGACCATGTCGGCTTGTTCCAGCGCGTCCACGACCGCCCGTTCGATGCCCGGATAGACCAGCGGCAGGTTCTTGATCTCGACCGCGACCCCGGCCCGGCCGCGCGCCAGCGCCAGGACCTCGGACAGGTCGGGGATCCGTTCACCTGCGAACTGCGGCCCTTTCCACGACCCGGCATCGAGCGACTTCAGCTCGGCCATCGTCTGATCTCGAATCAGGCCGCTGCCGTTGGTGGTGCGATCGAGCAGGTGGTCGTGGATCACGGGCAGTCCGCCGTCCGCCGACAGGTGCACGTCGCACTCGATGACATCCACCGCGAGGTCGAGTGCCGACGAAAACGCCGCGAGCGTGTTCTCAGGAAACTCGGCCGAATTCCCGCGATGACCGCCGAGCAGGATGCGGCCGCCCCCCAGCCGGTCGCGCAAGCCATCCCGCATCGCCATCGGCAGCCATCTTATGCGATGGATCGCGATCGGGCCGGCGTTGTACTGGCGGCCCCGCCGGGGCCACTGCCATGTCGGTCCAGAGGGGGCGTCGCATCATCCGTCCGTCCCGGCGCATCCAGGGGCTCGGGCTGGGGCTGCTGGTCCTGACCGTGGTCGTCCAGTCCCTGCACTTGCTGGCGCCGGCCCGCGCGACGGCGCACGGCCCGGTGGCCCCAGTCCGCGTCGGCGTCAGCTTCAGCCCGCAGCGCGCCGCCGCGCTCGGTCTCGACTACCAGGTCGCCTTTCGCCGCCTCGAGGCGATGCACTTCCGGGTGATCCGCCTCTCCGCCTACTGGAATGAGATCGCGCAGGCCGGATACGGGCAGCTGGACTGGTTGATGTGGGAGGCTCAGCGCAACCGCCAGCCGCTCGTGCTCTCGGTGGGCATGAAGGGTCTCGGCTGGCCTGAGTTCTTCATCCCCGACACGCTGCTCCCGGAGGCCGCCGTCAAGGATGGGCAGGATGTGGCTCAATCGGATACCGTTCGGCTGGCCGCGCTCCAGTTCGTGAACACGACCGTCATCCGCTATCGAAACAATCGCGCGCTGTCCGCCTGGCAGGTCGAGAACGAACCTTTCAACCGGGCCGGTCCGCAGCGATGGTGGATCGATTCTCGGTTCGTGAAAGAGGAGATGGACGGCGTTCGCCTCCTCGATCACCATCGACGCCCGATCATCTTGAACGCGTTCAGTCACTTCAACCTGATCTTCGATCGGGCCTCGAACCGGAACGGATTGGACCTGCCGAGCCTGCTCGGCTTCGGTGGCGACACCGCCGCCAAAGACAGCCTGGCGCTCCTGCACAGCGGCGACGTCTTCGGGCTGGACGTCTACACCGCGATCGGGTACCAGTTCCTCGGTGCCAACCATCTGAGCCGAGCGGATCCGGACTGGCCGGACCGGCTCGACGCCCTGCGCCAGCAGGCTC
>DASQGL010000136.1:0-1826 GCA_035632635.1 Candidatus Limnocylindrales bacterium | reverse complement strand
TGGTCCAGGGGCGGCAACCGCTCTCGCACTGCCAGTGGGCACGAGCGCGAGCAGCCTGGCTCTTGGCGCTCGTCAGGAGACCGATACGCACGGCGGCTGGATCATCGATTCCGCCGGCGTGTACCTGTTCACGGGTTCGGGGGGGCGGCGGGTCGGTCCGGGATTCTCCACCGATGTCATACCGGCCGGCCAGTGCCTCTGACAACAGTCGCCGGGCACGGCCGGCTCGAATCAGCGATCGCGCGATGCTAGCCGGCTGATGCCGGGATAGTGGCGGCGATTGAACGTCGCCAGCCGTTCACCGTACTGCACCGCAGAAGCGGCGATCAGGGCGTCGTCCTCATGACGATGTATGCACCATACATCCCCCTTCCCTTCTCTCCCAGTGCTCCCGACCAGGTGCCGCCCTGGGCCTCGCGCAGCAAGGCTGCAACAGTTTGCCCGAACCGGGTGTCTTCCTTAATGTGGCACATGCCATGACCCTGGGGGGCGACGACCAGGTCCGGGCCCACGCCCTGGCTGGGGACGAAGCGGCGTTCGCGGCGCTGGTCGGACCGGTGGTGGAACCGGCGCTGCGCCTGGCGTACTCGATCCTTGCGGACCGGGGGGAAGCGGAGGATGCCACGCAGGAGGCGCTGACCAGCGCCTGGCGGAAGCTCCACCAGCTCCGGCCGGGAATGCCGGTCCGGCCCTGGCTGCTGGCGATCGTGATCAACCGCTGCCGCAACGTCCGCCGGACTCGCTGGTTCCGGCTGGTGCGGATCCCGACCCCGGTCCAGGCCGCCGGCATCACGGATCGCGAGATCGAGCACCTCGACATCGACCGGGGCCTGGCGCGGCTTCCGGCGCGCGACCGCCAGGCCCTCTTCCTTCATTTCTACCTGGACCTGCCGGTCGAGGAGGTCGGGATCGCCCTCGGCATCTCGGCCAGCGCCGCCCGGGCCCGCATCTATCGGGCCTGCCACCGGCTTCGACCTGAACTCATTGAGGAGGACCGTTAGATGGACCAGCTGCGGCGCGACCTGAAGGCGGCGTTCGAGCGGCAACAGTCGGGACTGGGGGGCACCCGCGAGGCGCCAGCGCGCCTGCTGACCCGGGCGCTGTCGACCACCGGGACACGGTCCAGGCTGTTGCCGCGACTCGCCGGCTACGCGCTCACGCTCGTGATCGCGGGCGCGATCGCGGTCACGGTCCTCTTGAGCCATGGCTTCCTTCGCCAGAAGGCGGCGCCACCGGCCAACTCCATCGAGCAGGCGCTGACCGCCGGCGCGCCGGCCGCCATCGGCGGAGGAACGGGCCCGGCCTTCGTCTGGTTCACGGGCGTGATCACGACCCCGCCTCCGGGGTCGGGGAGCACTGGCGGACAATGGGCGGGAGAGAACGTGGAGGTTCTCGACTGGACCGGGACCGTGCGATACCACTTCCAGGTTCCGCACTCGACCCTGCCACAGGGGTACAACGAGATCCAGGCGATCTCCGCGGACGGTACTCGGGCCCTGCTCGATGACGGCACCGTGCTGGACGAAACGGGGGCCGTGATCGGCAGGATTCCGCTGCTGCGGGGCGATGGGGCCTGGCGAAACCAGGCGCGATGGATGAGCGATGACAGCGGCGTGTGCGCGGCCTTCTCGAATGAGCCCGTGGCGCCCCCGGTCGCCATGCCGCCCAAAGGGCAGGGCACGCCGCCGCCGCAGCCGATCCCGCCCTACGCGAAGCCGGGTGCCGACCACAGCGTGACCCTGAAGGTGTTCGGGCTCGACGGGCACGTCCGTACCATCGCCACCGTCGGCGCCGGCGCCCTGGGTGAGCCGTCCGGGTACATGCCA
>DASQGL010000135.1:0-4769 GCA_035632635.1 Candidatus Limnocylindrales bacterium | reverse complement strand
CCGGATCATGCGCGCCTACTCGCGCTCGAAGCTGGCCGAGGTCCTCTTCACCCGGGAGCTGGCCCGCCGGCTGCAGGGCACCGGCGTGACCGCGAACTGCCTGCATCCGGGCGCGGTCGCGACCAGCATCTGGAATCGCGCGCCGGCCTACACCCGTCCCTTCTTCGCCATCGTCAAGCGCGTCGCCATGATCAGTCCGGCCCAGGGGGCGCAGACGATCGTCTACCTGGCGGCGAGCCCAGAGGTGGCGGACCTGTCCGGACTGTACTTCGACAAGAACCAGCCGCGCCGGCCCTCGCGCCTCGCCCAGGACGATCGGCTCGCGGCCCGACTGTGGGACGAGAGTGCGCGCCTGAGCGGGTTGGCCGCCTGATCGCGCCTGCCCGCGTGACGCCCTGCGAGTCCGGCCTGGTCACGCCCGCACGATGATCCAGACCCGTGTCTTCGCCCTGGTCACCCTCGCCATCCTCGGCCTCTACCTCGTGCTTCGGGTGGTCGTGGGCCAGTGCACCGGCAGTGGGTGCGAGGCGTTCATCCCGGTGTCCCTGCTGCTTCCGATCCTGGTCCTGGTCGCCGACGTCGCGACCGGCTTTACGGCCCTGACCACGGTGCACGGTCGCGTGCGCGCCTCGCCAGCGTCGCAGGCTCGCCAGGCTCAGGTGACCTGGCGCGCCATCCTGGCCGCCTGCACCGCGCTCGGTGTGATCGGCCCCCTGCTGGCGCTGGCGGTGTTCCGCAACAATCCGGACCAGTTCGTGGTCGCCGCGGCGGTCTTCAGCCTCCTCACGCCGCTGAGCGCGCTCGTCTATTCGTTCGCCGGAGGTTAGCGGTCAGGGTTCGCCCGCATCCTGGGATCGTGAGGCTCGTCCGCCCGGGTCAGGCTGGCGAACGTCCAGACGATGCCGGCGGCGAGCAACAGATCGCCCGGACTGGCCACGCCGGGGAACGGGGTGAGCGGAAAGCGGTCGGCCAGCCAGGCCAGGTGGGTGTGCGCGTCCACGGTGCGATACAGGCTCGAGCTATCCGTCAGGTTGCCGAGGTCCTCCCCCAGGGTGGGCGAGAGGCCCGCGGTGGCGACCGGCATGCGTCCGCCATTGACGCCACGGGCGATCTCGTTGCACAGCCCGCCGAGCAGCAGGCACGCCACGGGAAACCACCCCTGCCGCACGGCCCAGCCGCCGATGGCCGTCAATCCGATCGCCGCGACGATCCAGCCCGCCTGGCCGGGCAGCTGGGTACTGACCAGCACGGTGACGGCGCCGAGGACGGCGACGGCTGGAAACCGGCGCAGCCGGAGGCGGCGGGAGAGGATCGCGCGGGGGTTGCCGCGCCGCGCGAACCCGATCGTGATTCCGATCACGGCCAGGAAGGCGACCTCGCTCAGGCGCAGCATCAGCGGCCCGGTCGCGGGCGTGCGCCAGGCCAGCGCCAGCCCGGCGCCCAGGGCGCCCACGCCCAGCCACCGGACCCCCTGCGCCGCACCGGCCCGGCGCTCGCCCCCGGGGAGTGGCTGCCGGCTGACCGCGAGCACATAGAGAAGGATGAGCACCGCGGTGGCGGCGACGAAATGCCCCGGGTCGGCGTAGCCGACGACCCGCATGGCGATCGTTCCTACCGCCGCCAGGACGAGCAGCGACGCCGTCCGGGTCAGGATGCGGTCCCAGGGCTGCCGGGTCAGGACCCCGGCCGCCAGGCCGGTCCCCGCGGTGACGAGCGCGATCAGGTCCGGGTGTTTGCGGAACATGATGATGGTCGCGATCATCACGATCCGCGGCCCGGCGCTCGGGCGGCCGTCCGCGGGCCCGATCAGCACCTCCTCGAGGATCGCGAGTGCCAGGAAGCTGATCCAGGGCCAGCTCACCGGATATGGCGCAACGGTTGCGGCTGAAAGGGCCACCATCCCGATCCCGGAGGCCACGCCGAGCGCCCAGACCACCCGAGTCGTCCCCTGCGCGTGCGACCGCGCTGCTCGGAACTGCCTGCCGGCCGTGGGCAGGGCAGGCGAAGGGGTTTCCTCGATCACGACCAGTTCAACGGTCGCCGGCGGCCTTTCTTGGGTCGCGCCGCGCGGGGGGGAGGGCCGGCTAGAGCAGGAAAGGAATCAGCCGGCTGGTCCGGCGCATGTAGGCGCGGTACGGCTCACCGAGGCCGTCCTGCAGCGCCCGCTCTTCCACCCGGATGCGGTATGCGTATCCCGCCAATGGGAACAGGAAGGCCAGCAGGGAGAGCAGGTTCAGGCAACACAGGAGAATGCCCGCAATCGTCAGCAGGCTGCCGGTATAGGACGGATGGCGCACGTACCGGTATGGTCCTCGCTCGACGACCTGCTGCTCGGCGCTGGTCCCGACCGTGACCGTGAAGGACCGGCCGAGCACGGCGATCGCGTACCAGCGCAGGACGATACCGATCGCCATCAGGGTCAGCCCCGCGACGAAGATGGCATCTTTACCGGGCCGGATCTCGGCGGCCGGCGCGAGCGCGGCCAGGGCGATCCCGCCGGCGACGCCGGCCCAGACCGACGCGATCACGACCGTCTGGGATCCACGGTCGCGTCGGGTGGCTCCGGCCGGCAGGCGGTACCGCCACCCGATGTAGAGCTCGCTGATCGCCCAGACGTAGAACAGGATCCAGAATGCGACGATCGCCGGGACGCCCGATTCCGGGTTGCCGAGGAAGGGCGGGTGGCGCACAGCGCCATTGTGGCCGTTTCGCCTGTGTGCCCATGCCTGACGCCTGGCGCCGCCCGCCGATCTAGGATGGGGCGATGCTCGCCGCCAACGGCCTCCGCTTCCATGTCCGGGACGAGGGCACCGGCACTCCGGTCATCCTCCTGCACGGCTTCCCGGACACGTCCGATCTCTGGCGGCACCAGGTCCCCGCGCTGGTCCAGTGCGGCTTTCGCGCCATCGCCCCGGACCTGCGTGGACGCGGCCGCAGCGACAAGCCCGAGGGCGTCTCCGCCTACCGCCTCTCCACGATTGTCCAGGACGTGACCGGGATGCTGGACGCGCTGGGCATCGACAGGGCGCACGTCGTCGGTCACGACTGGGGGGCGGCCGTCGCCTGGCTTTGCGCCATGCTCGCGCCGGAACGCGTCGATCGCCTGGTGGCGATCTCGGTGGGCGCACCCGGGACGGGCGCCAAACCCACCTACGAGGATCTGCAGAAGGGCTGGTATCGCCTCGTCTTTCTCTTCGAGGGGATCTCCGAGGAGCTGATCCAGCGCGATGACTGGTATCTGTTCCGCCTCTTCCTCCAGGGGGCGAGGGATACCGACGCCTACGTCAGGACGCTGTCCGAGCCCGGGGCGCTCACGCCGGCGCTCAACTGGTACCGGGCCAACCTGCCGGTGCGCAACCTGCTCGGCCGCAGCGAGGGGCCACGGCTGCCGAAGGCCCGGGCCCGCACGCTCGGCATCTGGAGCACCGGCGACCTCTACCTGACCGAGGACGCGATGCTCCGGTCAGCGGAGCGGGTCGAGGGCGACTGGCGATACGAGCGGCTCGAGGGCAGCCACTGGATCCCGATCGACCAGCCGGATCGCCTCAACGCGCTGCTGCTCGACTTCCTCCGCGGCTAGCCCGGCGTCGTCGCGACGTCCGATGCGCGGTCAGGCCGAGATGGCGACCACGGTCCGGCCGAGGTTGCCGCCGTCGACCGTGCGTCGAAGGGCGTCGGGCAGCTCCTCCAGCGACACCGTCCGCGTGATCAGCCGGTCCAGCTGACCCGGCTTCAGGTCCCCGCCGATCCGCCGCCACAGCGCCCGGCGCTGCTCGATCGGCAGCTGGGCCGAGTCGATGCCCAGCAGGGCGACCCCGCGCAGGATGAACGGCAGGACCGTGGTGTGGAGCTCGACCCCACCGGTCAGCCCGGACGAGGCGACCGCGCCGCCGTACTGCAGCGTGCGCAGCGCATACGCGAGGGACGCCCCGCCAACCGGATCGATGCAGCCGGCCCAGCGGGCCGACTCGAGCGGTCGCGTGCTCGGCGCGGAGGTCTCCTCGCGCCGGAGGACGTGGCCGGCGCCGATCGTGCGCAGGTACGCGTGGTCCGGCTTGCCGGTCGAGGCCCACACGTCGTAGCCCCGTCGAGCCAGGATGGCGACGGCGGCGGCCCCCACGCCGCCGGTTGCGCCGAGCACGAGCACCGGTCCGCCGGACGGCGCCAGCCCGCGCTCTTCCAGGGCCTGCACCGAGAGGGCGGCGGTGAACCCCGCGGTGCCGACCGCCATCGCCTCCCGCAGCGTCAAGCCCTCGGGCAGCGGCACGACCCATCCCGCCGGGACGCGCGCCAGCTCGGCGAAGCCTCCGTGCCGCGAGGCGCCCAGCGCGTAGCCGTGGGCGATGACGGCGTCCCCGGGCGCGACGTCCGCGGACCCGGAGGCGACCACCGTGCCGGCCAGGTCGATGCCCGGCACGAGCGGCGAGATGCGCGCCACGCCGCCGCCCGGGGTGACCGCCAGGCCATCCTTGTAGTTGATGCTCGAGTAGGCGACCCGGATCGTGACGTCGCCGGGCGGCAGGTCGTCCATCTCGAGCTGACCGATGCGCAGGTCGACCCGATCGTCCGCTTTCGTCGCGAGCACCGCTCTCATCACGCGCAGTATTGCAGGCGGGGTGCTCGACGAGGCTGGCATGAAGCCGAGTGCCTTGCGGGACGGTGGCGCCGAACCGGTCGGCCGGCGACCCGGTTTGACATGATCGCCGTCCGGTCCGATAATGCGGCAACCGGCCGTGACGCCGGACAGGCCGTTTCCAAGGTTCGCAGGG
>DASQGL010000134.1:0-22746 GCA_035632635.1 Candidatus Limnocylindrales bacterium | reverse complement strand
CCCGTCCTGCATCCGCGAATCGAGCTCCGCAAGCGCGAACGGCCTGTCAAAGTCGGCGACCTGATGGCGAAGGGCGATACGCCCATGTCGAGATTCAATCGATGGCTGGCCGTCAAGATCACCACCGGGGTCGGCACCATGTGGTGCGCCTACGCCTTCGCCCTGCTGGCGTTCGTCTCGCTTCCCGCGGCCATCGCCTCGGGCAACCCGGTCGTCCTCGTGTCCTGGATCAGCCAGACCTTCCTGCAGCTGGTTCTGCTGAGCATCATCATCGTGGGCCAGAACGTACTGGCCGCCGCCAGCGACAAGCGGGCCGAAGCCACCTACCAGGACGCCGACGCCGTCCTCCACACCGCGATGCAGATCCAGGCTCACCTGGAGGCGCAGGACGCGGAGATGGAGAAGATCCTCGCCAGCGTCAAAGCGCTGAAGTCCAGCTAGTGTCCTGTTTCAGAGGTTCATTGATAAAGTCGCGGCCTTGACGGCCGGTGCCAAGGCAGGGGTGGCGCAAGGAGGAGCATATCCGTAGATCTGTGACGACTTGCGCCGGGCCCCCTAACGCAGGCATCCGCGCCGCAGGCGCCCGGCCGTCCAGGCCGATGAATTTGCAACGAATTTCTGGAACAGGACACTAGGCGCTCGCGATCGGCAGGGTGACGCGCACCTCGGTCCCCTCCCCGGCGGGGCTGATCGCCTCGATCGTGCCGCCATGCGCGGTCACGATATCCTTCGCGATCGCAAGCCCGAGCCCGGACCCGGGCGAGCCGGAGTCTTTCACGAACCGGTCGAAGATGTGGGCCCGCAGCTCCTCGGGGATCCCCGGGCCCGTATCCCGCACCGCGATCATCACCCGGTCGCCCGTCCGCCGGGCGCTGACCGTGACGGTGCCGGCGGCGGGCGTGTAGCGAATCGCGTTGGAGAGCAGGTTCCCGAGCACGGCCCGGATCCGCGCCGGGTCCGCATCGAGGGCCGGCACGTCCGCGGCCACGTCCGCCTGCAGGTGCACGCCGGCGGCGTCGGCGGCGGTCGCGAAGGCGCTGATGGTGCTCGCCACGAGCACCCCAACCTCGACGGGTTCGCGGTGGAGCATCAGGCTCCCGGCGTCGGCGAGCGTCATCGTGCCGAGCGCCTCGACGAGCGTCTCGAGGGAGTGCGTGGCGTCCAGGATCGGGGCGACGTGCGCCGGATCGCCTGGATAGAGCCCATCGCCAATGGCTTCGGCCTGTCCCCGGATGATGGCGAGCGGGGTGCGCAGCTCGTGGGTGAGATCGGCGACGAACGCACGCCGCTGACGATCCTGGGCCGCCAGCCGCGCGCTCATCGCGTTGAAGGATCGGGCCAGCGTCCGCAGCTCGCGGGGTCCGCGCTCGGCAATCTGGACGCCGTACTCGCCGGCTTCGATCCGGCTGGCGGCGTCGATCACGCTCGAGACGTCGATCGCCAGCCTGCGGAATCGCCGGCCGCCCCGAAGGACCGCCAGGGCGACCAGCAGGAGCGCCGCAAGGGCCATGACCCGGTAGACCGGCGGAGCCGTGATGATCCCGCTCGCGGTCGCGACCAGCAGGATGCCGGCGGTGACCACGGCGGCCAGGAGCAGGAAGAGCGCCAATCCGTAGCCGGCGACGCGCCACAGCAGTCGCCGGCCCGTCCGGCGCCAGCGGGTCGCGCCGGTCGGCGGCCAGGCCTCGTCTCGCGGCCACCACGGGGGCGGACGCCGGCCGCGCCGGCCGCCCCCGACCTCGCCGCCGCTCATCGCCCTGGGTCGGCGAAGCGATAGCCCGCGCCGAAGACGGTCAGGAGATAGCGAGGGTTGTGCGGGTCAGGTTCGATCTTGCGGCGCAGGTTCTTGACGTGCGCGTCGATGGCGCGCTCGTAGGAGTCGAAGGCAACGCCGTGCACCGCGTCCAGCAGCTGCGCCCGGCTGAAGACCCGACCGGGCTGGCGCGCCAGCGTCGTGAGCAACTGGAACTCGGTCGGCGTCAGCGGGATGTCGCGACCCGCGACCGCCAGCTTCATGGCCGGGATGTCGAGCACCACGTCGTCGCCGACCCGGATCACGGTGCCGGCGGCCGCGGCGGCCTGGGTACGGCGGAGCACGGCGCGCACGCGGGCGACGAGCTCCTTCGGGCTGAACGGCTTGGTCAGGTAGTCGTCCGCGCCCAGCTCGAGCCCGACCAGCTTGTCCGATTCCTCGGCGCGCGCGGTCAGCATGATGATCGGCACGGCGCCGGCCCGGCGGAGCGACCGGGTGACGTCGATCCCATCGATGTCCGGCAGCCCGAGATCGAGGACGATCAGGTCGGGCCGCAGGGTCGTGGCCGCGCGCAGCGCGCCCTCGCCGTCGAGGGCGGTCACGACCTTGAAGCCGGCGTGCTCGAGGTAATCGCGCACGACCTGCACGATCTTCGGCTCATCGTCCACCACCAGGATCGTCTTCACCACCGCCATCCTATGCGCAAGGCGAGGCGGAGTCTGTAGCTCCGCCTCGTGCGCCGCGAGCGTGATCAGACGCGGGACGCCGGGGATTGCTCGGCGGCGCCGGGCCCCTGGGCCGGCGGCACGATTCCGTGCGCCCGGTCATGCCAGGCCTTCAAGGTGGCTTCGATGAAGGGCGGGAGCGTCATCGGCTGCTGCCCGCCCGCCTTGTCCCACGGTCCGTGGCCGAAGCGGCCCGGACCGAATCGGCCGAACCCACCGGCATACGTCCCGGCCATCAGGTGCCGGCGCATGTGGCGCTTGCGCCCAATGATCGCCAGCCCCAGGCCAAGGGCGACGAGCCGGGCGAGTTTTCGCCTGTTTCGCGTGTCGTTTGCGGGTGTCGTGCTCATGTCCATCTCCTTCGTGTTGGCTTGCTGCTTCCATCCTGCCCGGACGGTGTGAAGGAGTCGTGAACGGCCGGTGTGCGTCGTGCGGAGGTGGTGCCCTCAGTCGAGGGCGCCGGCGATCGCACGCAGCCGCGACCGGCGGAGCAACCGCTCTTCGAGCTGATAGACGTCTTCCATCAGCATGAGAATGCCGTCCTCGGCGCGCAGCCGCGGGGCCCGGACGCCCGCGTCCTGCGCGGCTGAAGCCACGGCATCCGCCGACTCGAGGAGGCTCGGCGGCACCTCTGTCCGGTCGCTGAGCAGCAACAGTTCGAGGTCGTCGAGCAGATCGTCGGCGAGACGCACCGCCAGCCTGGCACGCTGACGCATCGTGTCATGGGGCCGCATGCGGGCCCGGCGAATCTCGGCGCTCGTGCGCGCCAGCGCACCCTGGCTGACGGCCATCACGGTGATCCTTGCCCCTTACGCCGCGCCCGAACCGTCCTCGCCGTCGGGACCGCCATGCTCACAGCTTCACCGGCATGCGGGCGGCGGCCGAGGGCCGCTCGTCCCGGTATCTTCGGGCCGTCCGTCGGGGCCCGACCGCTATCGTGGGACCCGATGACGAACCGGGTCGGCTTCAGCATCGATTCCCGACAGGGACTCCCGATAGCCGAGGAGCTCCGGCTGGTTCGACTCGGGGCCGAGCTCGGATACGCCTCGGCCTGGACGCCGAGCGGACCGGATGCCGAGGCTTTCGATCGGTGCTTGCGCTGGTATCGCGAGACCGGGTTGCGGACCGGGATTTCGGTGGTGCCGGCATCTGGGCAACCTCCATCCTTCTATGCGGAGCACGCGCGGCGAGTCTTTTCGGCCACGAACGGCACGTTCGTGCTCGGGCTGGGAAGCGGGCAGATGCCGCACGCAGCCATCGGGATGCGTCGCTACCTGGCCGACCTGCGCGGGCTGCTCCCGCAGGCGGAGCCCATCTACCTGGCGGCGCTGGGACCCCGGATGCTGAGTCTGGCCGGAGAGATCGCCGACGGCGTCGCCCTCAACTGGTGCACCCCGGAGCTCGAGCGCTGGTCACGCCAGACGGTCGAGGACGCAGCCCGGCGGGCCGGGCGTCCGGCGCCGCCGCTGATGGCATACATCCGCACCGCCGTGGATCCCGACCGCGACCTGGCCCGGCGCATCCTCGGGCAGAACGCTCTCGTCTACGCGCTCGGGCCGCCGGCGTACCGGCGGCATTTCGAGCGGATGGGTTTCGCGGACGAGCTCCGCCGGCTGCAGGCCGGGGACGGGCAGCCGAGCGCGGCGTTCCTCGACGCGGTCGGTGCGGCGGGGCGGCCGGGCGAGGTCCGAGCCCAGTTCGAGTGCCTGGCCGAAGGCCTCGACGAACCGGTGGTGCGCGTCCTGGTCACGCGCCCCGGCGACGCGACCTCGGCCGAGCGGACCCTGCGCGAGTGCGCCCCCGGTCGGGGGACCTGAGCCCGCCACGCGGCGCGGCGCGACGCCGCTTCGGCGCGGCCAGCGCATCCAGCAGCCGGTCCGCGTCGCTGATGTCGAGCGCGCGTTGGATGAGCGCCGCGAAACGGTCGCGTCCACGCCTGCGCATCCACTCGAGGCTGGCCTCGTAGACGGCATTGATCACGACGCGGGCCGTCACCCGCAGCTCGAAGTCCTCCGGACTCCGGCCGGTCCGGGTCGCCAGCAGTCCGGTGATGAATTCGAGCGCGCGCTCGATCTCGTCCCCGATCCGGCCGCGCAGCGCTGGGACTTCGAGCATCAGGCTGCTCCGGCTCAGGATCAACTCGCGGTCCCGCTCGAGGATCTCGCCGAGGGCCTCCAGAACCTGACGGAAGCTGACACTGGGCGGCTCGTGGTTGGGGCGGTCGAGGAACATGGCGAGCACCATCGGATCGTAGGTGTCCATCATCACGACATCCTCTTTGCTCGCGAAGTAGTTCCAGAACGTGCTGGGCGAGATTTCCACCGCCTCGGCGATGTCCTCGACCGTGGTCTCGTCGTAGCCGCGCTCGACGAACAACCGCACGGCGACCCGCTGGATGGCCTCGCGCGTCTTCTGCTTCTTGCGCTCCCGAAGCCCGACGGCCGGTCGTGGTCCGCCGCCGGGCTGGCGCTGGCGGGATGGAGCGGCACTGCGCATCGGTTGCATTGTGGCTCAGCCGGCCCTGGTGCCGGCGCGAGGCATCCAGATGGCGATCGCGATCGCGCCGCCCAGCATGATGGCGGCGCTGACCAGCATGACCTGGTCCATCCCGGCCGCGTAGGCCTGGTCGGCGGCGTGCTTGAGGGCGCCGCCGAGCGACGCGGGCAGGTGCGCCGCGACCGCGGCGGCGCCGGCCAGGCTGCCCTCGGCCGCGTTGCGGATCGCGGAAGGCAGGCCGCCGAGGTGCGCGGAGAGACTCGCCTGGTAGCCCGTGGTCAGGATGCTGCCCAGCAGGGCGACCCCGAAGGAGGCCGCGACCTGCTGCAGCATGCGGGACAGCGCGGCGGCCGTGCCGGTCTGGGCGGGCGGGGCGCTGCCGAGGATGACGTCGAGCGCGGTGGGCAGGCCGATGCCGAGGCCGAGGCCGACGACGGCGAGCCCGATCGCCACGGTCCCGTAGGTGGTCTCGGCGCCCGCCTGGGCCAGGGCGCCAAGCCCGACGGTCGAGACGATCATGCCCGTCGGGATGCCCACCCGCGCGCCAAGCCGGGCCGCGAGCTGATTACCCGCTCCCGCCCCGACGATGACCCCGCCGATCAGGGGCAGCAGCTTGAGCCCGGTCGCCTGGGCGTCGCTCCCCTGCACGATTTGCAGGTAGGGGGTGAGGATGAACATCACGCCGAACAGCGCGAACCCGGTCGCCACGAAGGCGACCGTGGCCCAGGTGAAGCGCCGGTCCAAGAAGAGGCCCATGTCGACGAAGGGAGTCGGATGCCGCAGATCCCAGGCGACGAAGGCGAGCAGGATGACGACGCCGCCGACGATCGCCCCCAGCACACGGAGATCGCCCCAGCCGTGCAGCGGCTGCTCGATCACCCCGTAGACGAGCGCCGTGACCCCGGCGACCGAGAGCAGAGCGCCGACGACGTCGAGCGGTTTCGGCTGCGGGTCGCGCCCCTCCGGCACGAAGAGGGTGACCCCGATCAACGCGATGACCACCACGGGCGCGTTGATCAGGAAGATCGTGCCCCACGCGTAGTGCGTCAGCAGATAGCCGGCCACCAGCGGACCCAGGGGCAGGCCGAGAAAGGCGCCGGCGGCCCCGGCCCCCACGGCGCGCGGCCGCTCCTCCTCCGAGAACATGCTGGGCAGGATCGACAGGCTGAGCGGGAGGATGAGCGAGGCGCCGATGCCCATGATCGCCCGCATGCCGATCAGCTCCGCGGCGGTCGTCACCTGGCTGGCCACGACCGACGAGATCCCGAAGATGCCGAGGCCGAGGAGCAGCAGGCGCTTCCGACCGTAGCGGTCGCCGAGCACGCCGCCGACCAGCAGCAGGCCGCCCAGGGCGAGCGTGTAGGCGGCCGAGATCCACTGGAGGTCGGTGGTCGTCGCGCCGAGCCTGGCCGAGAGCGTGGGCAGCGCCGTGATCAGCACGGTCGTGTCCAACCCGATGACCAGGCCGCTCAGGACGAGCGCGGCGAGCGCCCACCAGCGTCCGCGAAGCCCGGTCGCCGCCGGCTGGGCTTGATCCGGCCGTTGCCTCTCGATGTCCTGAATGCTCATCCGTCTCACCTCCAGGGTTGGAATCTCCCCTGCCATTAAACTCATAGTGACTCCAAAAATCAAGTCACTATAAGCAGCACCGTCTCGCGGCGCCCGCTCGGGCCAGCCGCGCACGACCGTCCTCGGCTACGGCAAGGACCGCGATCGCTACGTCGTGATCGCCTCCAACAACGCCGCCCCCGCCCACCCGGCCTGGTACGTCAATCTGCGATCGTTATCCTCACGCCGACCGCATAGGGACGCGTGCGGTCACGGCCGAGGGCGCTTCCGCGGTCGCTGCAGCCGCTGGTGGACGTCCATCAGGGTTTCGCCCCGATGCCGGCTTCGCGGGCGCGGCCGGGTCGGGGGGAGACGGGAGCCCCACCAGAGCAGGCCGCCGATGCCCAGCGCCAGAAGGATCAGGACGATCGCCTGGCCGGCCATCGACCCAGTCTAGCCCCGCGTCACGCCTTCGAGAACAGCTCGGCCAGGGCCTGCGCGAATACCGCGGTGTGCGAGTCGACGTCCTCCGGCCGGGTGGCGGGTGACATGAGCGCCATGTTGTGGAAGGGCGTGAGCAGGATGCCGCGGTTGAGCGCGTACAGGTGCATCAGCCGCTCGAGCTCGTGGTCGACGGCCGCGGCCGCCTCGCCGCCGTGCCGGGGTGAGTGGGGCAGGAAGACATACTCCGCGCGGCAGCCGATGCGCGTCACGCTCCAGGGTGCGCGATGGCGGGCGATCCCCGTGGCCACCCCCGCCGCGAAGCGCTCGCCGAGCGCGATCATGCGCGCGAAGGCCGCCTCGGTCAGGACCGCGTCGAGCGTGGCCCGGATGGCGGCCATGGAGAGGGCATTGGCGGCCAGCGTCCCGCCGATGCCGCTGACGTCGGTGTCCGCGGTCAGCAGATCCGGCAGCACGCGCGCCGCCAGGTCGGCGGTCATGCCGAAGGCGCCCGCCGGGACACCGCCGGCGATCGTCTTGCCGATGGTCACCACGTCCGGCTGCAATCCGTAGGCCGCCGTGTATCCCCCCGGACCGGCGCAGATCGTGTGCGTCTCGTCGATGATCAGCAGGGTCCCGGACCGCCGGGTCAGCTCGCGCAGCCGGTCGTGGAACCCGGGCTCCGGCAGGATGATGCCGATGTTGGTCAGGGCGGGCTCGGCCAGCACGCAGGCCACGTCGCCCGCCGCCAGTTCCCGCTCCAGCCCCTCCAGGTCGTTGAACTCGACCACCCGGGTCGTCTCGGACGGCGGCACCGGCCCGCCCAGGCTTCCCGGCCGGGGCACGACCCGACCCGCATGGAGGATCGCGAAGGTCTCGTCGACGCTGCCGTGGTAGCAGTAGTTGAAGACCAGGATCTTGGGCCGGCCCGTGACGTGCCGTGCCAGGCGGATGGCGAACCGGTTCGCATCGGTCGCGGTCAGGGTGAACTGCCATTGCGGCACGCCGAACCGCCGGCTCATCTCCTGGCCGACCCACACCGCGTCCTCGGTGGGCAGCATGAAGGTCACGCCACGGCGCGTCTGCTCGGCCACCGCCTTCACGGTCGCGGCGGGCGCGTGCCCGGCCATCGCACCGGTGTCCCCCAGGCAGAAATCCACGTACGTGTGCCCGTCCACGTCCTGGACTCGCGCGCCCTCGGCCTCGACGACGAAGGGCGGGATGCGGCTCGCCCAGCGCACCATCCAGTTCATCGGCACGCCGGCCAGCAGCGACGCCCGTCCCCGTTCGAACAGGTCGATCGATTTCGGATGCGCGTTGAAAAAGCGCGCCTCCTCGCGGGCCAGCAGGGCGTCGACCCGCGCGCGCGCCGGCGCCGTCACGGTGGTCATGACCTTCCCCTCCCCGACCCGGGCGCGCTCACGCGGCCACCGGCGCCGGGTGGTCGGCCCGCGTCGTGGAGACCACGAAGGCAAGCAGAGCGCCGATGCCGGCGCCCGCGATCATGCCGGCCATCGGGAGCGCGGTCGATACCCCGCCCAGGCCGACGATGGGGGCCCCGGCGGCCCCGAGCCCCATCTGGATCACCCCTAAGAGCGCCGAGCCGGTGCCGGCCGCCTCGGGATGTCGCGAGAGGGCGAGCGCGGTCGCGTTCGGTCCGATCAGCCCGATGCTGGAGACCAGCAGGAACAGCGGGGGCAGCACCGCCCACAGCCCCAGGCCGCCGACCACCGTCACCGCCAGCAGCACCCCTCCGGCCGCGGCGTTGACGCCGACGCCGATCCGCATCAACCGGATCGGCGGGACCCGCCCGACCAGGCTCCCGTTGACCTGGCTCGCCACCATGAAGCCGAGCGCGTTGCCGCCGAAGATCAGGCTGAACACCTGGGGCGAGACGTGATAGATGCCCTGCAGCACGAACGGCGACCCGGCGATGTAGGCGAACATGGCGCCGAAGGCCAGTCCTCCGGTGAGCGCGTAGCCCAGGAACGGCGCATCCGCCGACAGCCGCCCGAACGTCCGAACCGTGTCGCGCAGGGTGCCGCTGCGGTGTCGCTCCGTGAGGAGCGTTTCCGGCAGCCCGGCGAACGCGCCCAGCCAGAGGAGGGCGGTCACGACGGCCAGCATGGCGAAGATCCCGTGCCACGAGGTGAAGCGCAGGACCTGGCCCCCGAGGACGGGAGCCAGGATCGGGGCCAGACCCATGACCAGGATCAGGCGCGAGAAGTAGCGCGCCGCCGCGGAGCCCGTGTACAGATCGCGGACGATCGCCCGCGCGATCACGATGCCGGCCGCTCCGCACAGGCCCTGGACCAGCCGGAAGAGGACCAGGAGGGCGGCGGATGGCGCCACGGCGCAGAGCAGGGAGGCGAGCACGTAGCCGGCGACTCCGATCAGCAACGGCCGTCGCCGCCCGAAGGCGTCGCTCAGCGGCCCGGCCACGACCTGGCCGGTGGCCAGCCCGACCAGGCAGGCCGTCAGGGTCAGCTGGATGAGGGATTCGCTGGCCTGCAGGTCGCGGGCGATGGCGGGGAGTGCGGGCAGATACATGTCGATGGACAGCGGGCCGAAGGCCGTCAAGCCGCCCAGCAGGACGAACAGCGTGCCTCGCTCGCGGCGCGTCATCCGATCATTCTCCCGACTTCGGGGCCGACGCGTGCGACGCTTGGCTAAGCTCGTGTCATGAGCGACCTCTCCATGCTGGCGAACCTCGGCGTCGCGACCACCTATATGGCCGCCGGCTACCGCGGATTGATCGACATCCCGCTGGTCCAGCTGATCCCGGGCAGCCGCATCGCCGGACCCGCGCGCACCGTGCAGTGCGGCCAGGACGACAACTTGATGGTGCACGCGGCGATGGATGCCATCCAGCCCGGCGACGTCCTCGTGATCACCATGCCGGATCCGCGCCCGGTGGCCCTGGTCGGCGAGCTGCTCGCCACCCAGGCGAAGGTGCACGGGGCGGCCGCCATCCTCGTCGATGCCGCGGTTCGCGACATCGAGGCCTTGCGGGCGCTCGGCCTCCCGATCTGGGCCCGGTGGATCCGGGTGGCGCAAGCGTCCAAAGAGCAAGCCGGCGCGATCAATGCGCCGCTCACGATCGGAGCCACGACCATCGCCGCCGGCGATGTCGTCGTCCTCGACGCCGACGGCGCCGTGGCGGTCGCGGCCGCACGGGTACCGGAGGTGACGGCCGCCGCCCAGGCGCTGCATGACTCCGAGGAGGAGCGCCGCCGGCAATACGAGGCCGGTGTGCTCTCGCTCGACGTGATGGGGCTGAGGGCGAAGCTGCCGATCCAGGTCCGCGCGCCGCACCCGAACGAGGGTCCGCGGCTTCGCGAGATCGCGGTCAGCGCCAAGGCCCACTGGGGGTACGACCGTCCGATGGTGGTCGAGTGGGCGCGGCAGGGCGTCACCGTGGGTCCGAGCGCGGGCCGAGAGATCTTCGTCGCGGAGGCGTTGGGACAGCCGATTGCGTGGGCCGCCGTGATCGACCGGGGCGACGTCTGCTGGCTCGACGATCTCTGGGTCGAACCCGCATGGATCGGAAGTGGCGTCGGCACGCGGCTGTTCCGTCATGCCGTCGACGCCGCCCGTCGCCTGGGGGCGACCACGCTGGAATGGGAGTCGGAACCGAACGCGGTCGGCTTCTACGACCGGATGGGTGGCCGGTTCGTGCGCCAGAGCGAGGCCTCAGAGTGGGGACGGATTCTTCCCGTGATGGCGATCGATCTCAGGGAACCACCCGGGCCCACGGCGTGAACCTCATCGCGGCTTGCGCGATGAGCGTCCGATCAACCCGAGCAGCGCGATGCCGGCGACCACGATGGCGCGCAAGGGAACCAGCCGCGCCATGTGCAGCAGATCGGCCGGCTCCATTTCGACTCGGGCGGGCCACGCGCCCATCGATCCCTCGAGCACGAGGCGCCCGCGCCGAATGCTGAGCCTCTTCACTTCGAACGGGAACTCTCCGACCGGCGAGCTGACTTTCATGGGTTGCCTCCGGCGGCGAGTATATCGGCGGCAGCGGTTCGGCGTACTCCTCGCGACGCCAGGTCATGGTGCCGGCGCGGCGCTCGCCGTCGCGACGCCTACATCAGCTGGATCGACTCGGACAGGTCGACCGTCAGCGACTGCCCGGCCGTGACCGTGACCGTCTGCTGGACGTGGCCGACACTCACGGTGTAGGTGCCCGCCTGGACCGCGATCGTGTAGGCCCCGCTCGCGGAGGTGGTCGCCGTCCGGGCCGCCCCACCCGCGACCGGACGGACGATCACGATCGCCCCGGCCATCGGGTGCGCCACGCAGGTGGTCGACGGCTCCCCGTCCAACGGCATCGGACCGCCGCAGACGCGAATCGTCACGTGGCCGGTGATCGTCCCGGCCGGCGCCGTGCCGGGCCACCAGCCGGCGCACCCGCTGAGGCCGAGCGTGAGTAGGCAGGCGACCAGCGCAGCCTTCATGACGATATGACGCGCGAGGGCGGCGGAAGTTCCGCTCGGCTTGCCTCCGAGCAGCCGAAAACGGCTGGTCCCTAGCCGGTGTTGAGGGGGGACGCCACGGCGGCGAGGCGCTGATAGAGCTCGGGTCGCCGGTGGCCCAGGTAGCGCACCTCCGGATCCTCGGGCACGCGCTCCAGGTCGATCGGCGCGTACAGGATGCGCTCCTCCGACCCCGCGCGATCGATCGGTTCTCCGTCCGGGTCGACGATCGCGCTTTCGCCGAAGAAGTGGAAGGGCCCCAGATCGCGGGTGGTGTTGGCGATGGCGAAGTAGATCCCGTTCTCCATGGCGCGGGCCCGCGTGTAGACGGCCTGGTACGGCTCGTAGGGCGTCATGTTCGCGGTCGCCGTCAGGACCAGGCGGGCGCCGTCGACCGCCAGCAGGCGCACCGTTTCCGGGAACTCGATGTCGTAGCAGATCAGGACGCCGAGGCGACCCAGGCTCGTGGTGACGGCCTCGACCCGATCTCCCGGGGTGAAGTATTCGGGCTCGCGCCCGAACAGGTGGGTCTTGCGATAGGTGCCCAGGATCGTCCCGTCGCGCTCGATCAGGACGGCGCTGTTGTAGCGGTTCGGGCCGGCGGCCTCGGGGAAGCCGCAGACGGTCAGCAGCCCGAACGTCCGGGCCAGCCGGCTGAGCCGGGCGATGCCAGGACCGTCGACGGGCTCGGCCAGGCCGGCCAGCGCGTCGGTGAGCAGGTATCCGGTGAGAAACAGCTCGGAGAAGAGAATGGCGCCGGCGCCCCGCGCGGCCGCCTCGCGCATGGCTGCCTCGATCCGGCCCAGGTTGGCGTCCTTGTTCAGGGGCTCGGCGCGAAGCTGGGCGACCGCGAGCGTGAAGGGGTTCACGGGTGGTGCGTCTATGGTAGACGGCGGCGGGCGGGTTCGGGCTTGACAGCACGTAGTGGGCCGCAGATCATGAGGGCCACGACCTGGGAGGGATCGACGCAGATCGAGAGCGGGAGGGGTTGAATTCACCATGTCCACCACCACGCGCACGCCGGCGCCGCACAAGCTGTTCACGCGTCAATCGTCCGGACTGGTCCGCGAGGTCAGTGTCAGCAACGCCCTGTTCTTCAACACGGCCGCCTTCATCGGGACCGGACTGGCCTGGTATCCGGTCTTCTACGCGCTGCCCTTCATTCCGGTCGGCGTCTTCCTGTTCAGCACCTACGGCTGGGCCGCCATCATCGTGGGCGCGGCCGCGGTGTTGCTCTCGCTCATCTTCGCCTCGCTCACGAGCGTCATGCCCCGGTCGGGCGGGGATTACGTCTTCACCACCCGGCTGATCCCCAGGGTCGGTCCGTTCATCGGCTGGCTCGAATCCTTCACCCTCGTCTTCTCTTCGCTCGCGATCATCGCCTTCGAGGTCCCGATCGTGCTCCGCAACCTGCAGATCACCGGCCGCATCATCGGCATCGGGACGGGCGCATCCTTCTTCTCGAACGCGAACTCCTGGTTTGCCGACAACGGCACGATCACGGGCTGGCCCGGCTTCATCGGCGCGTTGCTGGTGCTGGCGCTGATCTTCTGGGTCGTGATCCAGCCCACCCGCCGCTTCCACGCCATCATCACGACGCTCGCCATCCTCGCGCTCAGCTCGGGCGTGCTCATGTTCGTGTTCGGCATGCTCTTCACCAGCCAGTCATCGCTGGAGAGTCACCTGCCCAGCGTGGCGGGGACCACGGCGGCGGCGATCGCGAAGGCGGCGCAGGCCGCCGGGGTGGTCGGGAACGGCGCCGGCATCTTCCCGATCTCGACCTTCAGCTTCATGGCGGGCGTGCTCCTCTTCCAGTACATCGGCTTCCAGTACAGCGCCTATATCGCGGGCGAGGTGACCGGCAACGTCCGGCGCGGCATCCTGATCGCGGTCCTCGGCGCGCTGGCGATCGCGGTCGTCATGAACTCGGTCTACACCGACTTCCTCTCCGAGCGCCTGGGCTTCACCACCCAGCTCGGCTGGGGCGCCATGTTCTGGAGCGGTGACGCGCACCTGCCGATGGGGCAGCCGAACTCGCTGCCGCTGCTCGCCACCATTTCGACCTCCGGGCTGTGGCCGATCTGGGCCATCGTCAGCCTGGCCGGAACCGTATTCCCATTCCTGCTCTGCCCGGTGTACCTGAACTTCATCAGCCGGATCGGACTGGCCTGGAGCCTCGACCGCCGCGTGCCGGAATGGTTCGGCGATGTCAACGAGCGGCTGCGGGCTCCCGTGAATGCGATCGTCGCGGCGCTCGTGGTGGCGGTCCTGTTCGCCGTCCTGCAGAACTTCCCGCTGCTCGGATGGCTGCCCAGCCAGATCGCACCGCCCGGCGGCAAGCTCAACCTGATCGCGACCGCCTGGTTCAGCCTGCTGATGGCGTTCCTGACCTGGTTCATGCCCGGCATCAATGCGCTGGTCGGACCGTTCACCCGGCGCGATCTGCTCAAGAACGCGCCCTCCCGCGCCTGGCTCCCGCTCTTCGGCCTGGTCTGGGCGGCCTTCATCGGCGTCCTCTACTGGTTCGCCGGGTTGAAGCCGATCCTCGATTCGGCCTTCCATCCCAACGGGCAGACCACCCTCGAGTACCTCAACTCGAGCGGCGTGCTGATGGCCCTCTTCCTCGTGGTGGTGGCGATCGTCGTGTACATCATCATGGCGATCCGCAACCGGGTGGCCGGCGTGGACACGGCGATGATGTACCAGGTCATCCCGCCGGAATAGCCGGGACGGCACAGGGTCAAGACATGGCGCGGGACCGCGTGCGTCTGTACGTCGTTTCCGACATCCACGGCTCGGAACGAACCTGGCGCAAGATGCTGAACGCCGCGCGGATGGGCCTCTACAAGGCCGATGCGGTGCTGTTCGCGGGCGACCTGACGGGCAAGGCGATGGTCCCGGTGGTACGCGTCAACGGTGGCTACCGCGCGGAGTTCGCGGGGCAGACGCGCGAGGCCCACACCGATCGCGAGCTCGAGTCGCTGGAGCAGGACATCGCCAACCTTGGCTACTACGCCCTGCAGGTCACGGCCGAGGAAGCCGAGGGATTACGGGCGGATCCCGCTGCGCTCGAGACGCGGTTCACCCAGGAGATCGAGTCGCGGGTCGAGGCCTGGATGGAGATGGCGGCCGAGCGGATGGCGGGCAGCTCGGTGCCGATCTTCGTGGTGCCCGGGAACGACGATCCGTACACGATCGACCCGATCCTGGCCCGCAGCCAGTATGTGCGCAACGTCGACGGCGCGGTCGTGGATCTGCCGGGCGGGCTGCAGGTGATCGGGTCGGGGAAGTCGAACCCGACCCCCTGGCGTACGCCGCGTGAGGTGCCCGACGACGAGTTCGGGGCGGAGGTCACGCGGCTCGCGGATGAGGCGCGCGACCCGCGCCGGACCGTGTTCCTGATTCACTGCCCGCCGTATGGATCCGGCCTGGACACGGCGCCGCTGCTGGACCGGACCCTGCGCCCCACGGCGACGGCCGGGGACCTGTTGCGCGGGCCGGTGGGGTCGACCGGCGTCCGGAAGGCGGTCGAGGAATTCCGGCCGCTGCTCTCGCTGCACGGGCACATCCACGAGTCCGGCGGTGAGGTGAAGATCAGGCAGACCCTGTGCCTCAACCCGGGCAGCGAAGCCGCCTACGGCATCCTCCGCGGGTACCTGGTGGACGTCAGCTCGAACGGCATCGAGCGGGCGTTCCGGGTCGAGGGGTAGGGGCGCCGCTCCATGGCGAGTTCGCCGGAAAGCGGCGCCGGGGGCCCGATGCCGGACGCGGATCCGCTCCCGGAAGCGCTCGAGCTCATCGAGGCGGGGCGGGCGGGCGGCGTGCCGCTGCGGCTGATGGGCGGGCTCGCCGTGCGCCTGCTCTGCCCGGATTTCCCACCCCGGGCGCGCAAGGGACAGGATCTCGATCTCGCGTCCGTGTCGCGGACCCGTCCGCGGCTCAGCGAGCTGCTGGTCAGCCGTGGCTACGAGCCCGACAAGCGGTTCAACGCGCTCTACGGCCACAAGCAGCTGTACTTCCGCTCGCCCGAAGGCCGGACCGTGGATGTGATCGTCGATCGGCTCGAGATGTGCCACGACCTTCCCTTCACGGACCGCATCGAGCGGATGCCGCTGACCCTCGACCTGATCGACCTCCTGCTGAGCAAGCTGCAGATCGTGGAGCTGAACGAGAAGGATGCGCGCGATGTCGTCTACCTGCTGGCGGCCTATCCCGTGCGGGAAGGCGACGAACCGGGGACGATCGGGCTGCTCAGAATGCAGGCCATCGTGGGCGAGGACTGGGGCTGGTGGCGGACGCTGACCCACAACCTCGATCGCGTCCGCCATTTCGCGGTAGAGGCCGGCGCGGGGTTCGTCCCTGCCCGGGCGTCGTACGACCCGGTGGCTCAGCTCGACCTGCTCGCGGAGGGGGCCGAGCGCGCACCGAAGAGCCTGCGCTGGAAGATGCGGGCGAGGGTCGGCGAGCGCAAGCGCTGGTACCGGGTCCCCCAGGAAGACACGCACGACTGACGGGCGCCCGGCTGCCTTTTTCCGGGCCGTTCAGTACCCCGCCTCGACGTCCACCCCGCCGAGCAGCGGCTCGCCGGTCACGTAGCGCCGCACGTTCTCCGTGATCCGGGGTCCCAGCACGGCCCGCTCGAGGTTCGGGGGATTCGCCGTGTGCGAGGTGATGATGCAGTTGTCGAACTGCCAGAGGGGGTGGCCGGCGGGCAGAGGCTCCGGGTCGGTCACGTCGAGACCGGCGCCGCCGATCCAGCCTTCTTGCAGCGCCCGGACCAGGTCAGGCGTGCGCACCAGCTTCCCTCGAGCCACGTTGATCAGCCAGGCGTCCTCCCGCATGGCTCGCAGCTGCGCGGCGCCGATCATGCCCTCGGTCGCTGCGGTCAGCGGCGCGGCGAGCACGACCAGGTCCGCGTCCTTAAGGACCTCCATCAGCTGCGAGGACGGCACCGTCCGCCGCGCCCGCGGCACCGGATCGGGACGGCGCCGGACCACCGTCGCCTCCACCCGGAACGGCGCCAGCAGGCGCAGCGTCGATGCCGCGATGCCTCCCCCACCCACGATCGCGACCGACGCGCCGAACAGCGACTTGCCGTCCCCGCGATGCCAGCGGCGCTGCCGGGCCCCCGCATCGAGGTGGCGGAAGCCGGCAATCGCCAGGCCGAGCACCTGCTCCGCGCACTGGTCCGCAAACACACCCTTGGCCGCGGTCCAGGTCCGGCCATCGCCCATCAAGGGCAGGTACTGCTCCACGCCCGCCGACGGCAGCTGCACCCACCGCAGGCCCGGGGCGGCGGCGAGCATCGCGCGCAGCTGATCCGCATCTCCGCCACCCCAGATCAAGGCTTCCGCCTGGCCCAGGGGGACGATGCGCCCCCCACCGGCCTCGACGGCGTCGCGCAGCCAGCCGTCCGCCTCGCCGCCCAGCGCGATCCCGGCGCTCATCCTCATCAGGGTAGCCCTCCCGTCAGCGGCGTGATCGTGTCCGCCCCGACCCGCGATCAGGAGATCGGCTTCGGACCCTCTCGCAATTCGCGTTCGGCCAAAGCCGCCTCGTACTCCTCGAGCGACTTGAACTCCTCCGCCGCCTCGAGCACCTGCTTGGTCGCGGTTTCCCAGTCCCGGGGGATGGAGCGGAACAGCGGATACCGATGGCGCCGGCGATAGACGACGTAGATGCCGATCGCGATCAGCACCCAGACCGGCCCGACCACCCGCGCATAGGCATGGGTGAGGATGACCATCAGCAGGAAGAAGAGCACCCCGACGAAGCCCAGCGCTCCCAGCACGGGCAGGTAGACCCTGCGGCCGCGGAACGTCACCTGGAGATTGAGCGGCATCATGTAGGGCCGCGGCGTGTAGGGATCGTTCAGCCGTAACGCGAACAGGGAGATGAAGACCAGCAGATAGCCGGTCGTCGCGCCGAAGGCGTACAGGTCGGCGAGCACGTCGATCGCGGCACTCTTGCCCGGCTGCCCGGGGGTGAAGAACGCGATCAGGGTCTGCACGAGCGCCACCCCGCTGAAGACGATGATCGCCCGCGCCGGCGTCGCGAACTTCGGGTTGATCTTCGTGAACCATTTGGGGAGGAGCTGGAACTGGCTCATCGAGTAGCTGAGACGTGACGAGCTGACCACGCCCGAGTTGGCGGAGATGAACACGATCAGGAAGCCGATGATGGCGGTCATCGGGGCCGCGACCACCCCGATCACCGGGATCTTGCTCGCGATCAGCGCCACCGGGTCCCCCTCGTGACCCCGGAAATCGGCGGGATGCACGAGGCCCATGGCGAGCACCGAGAACGCCATGGCGAACAACAGCACCGAGATCACGAGGCCGATCGACGTGCGCGGGATGATGGTCGCCGGGCGCCGGGTCTCCTGGGCGACCTGCGAGATGGTCTCCAGTCCGACGAACGCGATGATCGCGAGCGACGACCCGAAGGCGAACTGCGCCGCCGTGGGACGGTCGAAGGTGAACTGGTGGATCAGCAGGTCCGGATTCCAGATCAGCACGAAGCCGACCACCACGATCAGCGCCTGCGCGATGATGGCGATCGTCCCGATCACCTCGTTGAACCCGGTCGACACCCGGATGCCGCGGACGTTGAGCCAGGCCAGCAGGACGATCCCGAGCAGGGTCTCGATCAGCCAGAACCAGGCGAGATGGATCGGCCCGAGGCTGACCGTCAAGTCGAGCGCCGAGTGACCGATGAGGTAGGGCAGGAAGTAGTTGGCGTAGCCGAACGCGACCACCGCGAAGAGGGAGATGTCGATCGTATAGTCGAGCACCAGCGCCGCGCCGGCGACCAGGCCCCAGAAGTCGCCCAGACCGCGGAGCGTGAAGTACTGGCCTCCGCCGGCGAGCGGGTAGGCGGAGGCGAGCTCCGCGTAGCAGAGGCCCACCAGCGCGAAGACCAGGCCCGCGGCGAGGAAGGCGAGCGGCGCGAACCCAAGGGCGGCCAGGGTGATGATCCCGAGTGCCGTATAGATGTCGGCGCCGACGGCGGCGTATCCCCACATGTAGCTGCCCCAGACGCTGACGTCCCGCCGGAGCTCGCTCCGCGAGATGCCGTCCGGGGGCGGCTGGCTCACGCTCATGCCCCCGTGATCACCACGGATTCCAAGCTGACGGCGAGGCCGCATTCTGTCATCCGTACGCCATACGGAGATTTCTACGGATCACGCACAAATCCGTATGATTGAGCCCCGGAAGTCGAGTGATCGTGGACACACCGTGAGCGCCCCCCCGCCTGCGCCCATCGCCGCACTGCGTCCCCTGGCGATCGCCGGCCGTCCCTCGGAGACGCCGCTCGCGCTCCTCTGCCTGCTCGGCCTGCTCGCGGTCCTGGCCGTCGACCTGACGACACCGGTCGAGGTGGCGGTCAGCGGTCTCGGGCTGCTGCCGCTGCTGGCCGCGATGTGGCTCCTGTCCGATCGCTGGGCGTATATCGTCGGCGCGGTCGCCATCGGGCAGCTCCTGCTCACCGCGTTTGCGGGCGCGCTGAACCCGATCACGGTCTCATCCGAGGTGGTCGCCTACGGCGTGCTCGCCATCGTCTGCCGCGGCTGTGCCCGGGGCGTCGCGTCCCTGCTCCACCCCCGCATCGAGGCCGCACCCACGCGACCGATCCGCGGGATGGAAAGCTTGACCCGGCGCGAACGGCAGGTGGTCGCGCTGGCCTCGTTGGGTCAAACCGCGCGCGAGATCGGCGCCGAGCTTCACATCGGCAAGCGCACCGTCGAGACCCACCTGGTCAACGCCTACGACAAGCTCGGCGTCCGTTCCAAGCGTGAGCTCATGCGCACGCTCCCCCCCGAGCTGGCCGGCCGTTCGGCAGACACGTAGCCGCTTGCCCGGCTGCGCTGCCCTGAGGTAGCGTTCGAGGCACATGCCGTCTGCCCGGCCGCTCCCTCCCCCGCCCGCCCGCGGGCGGCGCAACACCGCCGATGCGATCCAGGAAGCCCTCGAGGTGTCGGGCTCTCTCGATCCCCGCGACGTCATCGCCCGGGTCATGGAGCGCGGGGTCCAGGCGGTCGAGGCGGACCGCGCCACCCTGTCCAGCCTCATCGACGACGAGGTCGTCATCGAGGCGACCTACGGGCGGTCGGGAGCCATCACCTGGATCGGCCAGCGCTATCCACGCTCGCTGCTGACCGAGCAGCCGCTGGTTCGCGCCGCGCTCGATTCCCTCGAGCCCGTCCTCGGGGGGCAGCTGGTGGTCGAGCGGGCCCGACCCGAATTCCAGTCCGCGCTCGACCAGGTCAGGCACACGGCCGTCATGCCGCTGGTCCACGCCGGTGCCGCCGTCGGGCTGCTCGTCCTCAGCCGCTACGAGGACCGCCCGTTCAGCACCGCCGACCTGGGCTCACTCCGGCTCCTGAGCACGATCTCCGGCCTGGCGCTCAGGAACGCCCGCCTGTTCGAGGAGGCGCAGACCGCGCGCCGGCTCGCCGCGGCCGCAGCCGAGCGGCTGGCCGCCGCGGTGGAAGCCGCCGAGGACGTGGCCAGCCAGGTGGAGCTGGACCAGGTGCTCGGCCGGCTGATGCGCCGGGCGGTGACCGCGGTCGGGGCCGACGCCGCCTCCCTGTCCCAGGTGGAGGGGCAGGAGATGATCGTCGAGTCCTCGACCGGCTCGGTTCCGGTGGGTAGCCGCTGGCCGATCGCCCCCAGGGTGCTCGAGGGAATCCGCCACGGCCGTCCGGTCCAGCTCGCGGCCGCCGAATATGCGGGCACGCCCGCCGGACTCGAGCCGATCGTCCAGCCCTTCAAGCGCTTCCTGATCGCGCCCCTGCTCGTGGGCGGCGAGACGATCGGCCTGATCGCCATCGGACGCCACAAAGACGAGCCCTTCGACGCCGCCTCGATCTCGGTGCTGCAGCAATTCACCACGCTTGGGGCGCTGCTGCTGCGCAACGCGCGGCTCCGGGCCCGCTCGCTGGAGGCAGAGCGGGCGAAGAGCGATTTCATGGACGTCGCGGTGCATGCCCTGCGCTCTCCCCTCTCGGTGACGAGCGGCTACCTGTCGATGGCGCTGGAGGGCAACTTCGGCGAGGTTCCGGACCGGCTGCGGGCGCCGCTGCAGACCGCGCTGCGCAAGAATCAGGAGGGGCGCGCCGTCGCGGAGGAGCTGTTGACGGTGGCTCGCATGGAGGGCGAGCGGCTGCGGCCGCAGCCCGAAGTCATCAGCGCCGACTGGGTCCTCCACGAGGCGGTCGCGCGCGCCACCCCACGGGCCGCCCTGCTGCAGGGGACGCTGCGGATCGCCCCGGGACCCCCGGTCAAGCTCCTCGCCGATCGGGGCTTCACCGATCGGATCTTCGACAATCTCATCAACAATGCGCTGGCCTACGCCGCCGGTCCCCCGGTGATCACGCTGGCGGCTTCCCGCGACGGTGACGCCGTGGAGATCGCGGTCAGCGACAACGGCCGCGGCATTCCCGAGCCCGACCAGGTCCGCGTCTTCCAGCGGTTCGAGCGAGGATCGGACCCTGCCGTGCGCGACGTGGCCGGCAGCGGCCTCGGGCTGTACGTGAGCCGGGGCCTGGCGACCCGGATGGGCGGCGCCTTGACGCTCGCGTCCAGCGCTCCGGGCCAGGGCAGCACGTTCGTGCTCCGGCTGCCGGCGGCCTGAGACCACCCCGGTTGCATTCGGCCCGCCGGGCTCGTATCCTGCGGGAAACCGGGCCGGGCGCTTCCGGGCAGGAGGCAGGTCGATGGAAACACCGCTGACGCCGCTCGAGTTCATGCGCCGCACCCGCCGGCTGCACGGGTCCCGGGAGGCGGTCGTGGACCGCGACCTGCGGCTGACCTACGAGCAGTTCTTCGCCCGCTGCGATCGCTGGTCGTCGGCCCTGCAACGGATGGGCGTGCGCAAGGGCGACCGGGTCGCGTACATCGCCGCCAACGTGCACCAGCAACTGGAGTCGTTCTATGCCGTGCCCCAGCTGGGCGCGGTCCTCGTGCCGATCAACTACCGGCTGACGGCGGACGACTTCGCCTACATCATCGACCACAGCGGCGCGAAGGTCGTGTGCGCCGACGCCGACTACCTCGATGCGGTCGATCGGGTGCGCGGCGGGCTGCGCGGGATCGAGCACTTCGTCGCCCTGTCCGGCGCGCGGGACGGCTGGCTCGACTACGAGCGGATCCTCCAGGACCAGGCGCCCGACTTCCAGGCGGCCGAGGTCGATGAGCGCGATCTCCTCACCATCAACTACACCAGCGGCACCACGGCCCGGCCCAAGGGCGTCATGATCACCCATCGCAACGCCTGGGTCAACGTGGTCGGCACCCTCCTGCACCTGCGGCTTCAGGTCGGCGATCGGTACCTGTGGACGCTGCCCATGTTCCACGCGAACGGCTGGACCTTCACCTGGGTGGTGACCGCCGCCGCGGCGACCCACGTCTGCCTGCCGAAAGTCGAGCCCGCCGCCGTCTTCCGGCTGATCCGAGACGAGCACGTGACCTGGCTCTGCGCCGCGCCCACCGTGCTCATCGGTCTGGCCAACGCCCCCGCCGAGGTGCGCGGCGAGGTCCCCCCAGGCGTGCATGTCGTGCCCGCCGGGGCGCCCCCCGCCGCGGCGACCATCGAGCGGCTGGAGGGCGACCTCGGTTGGGAGGTGACCCAGGTCTACGGGCTCACCGAGACCTCCCCGTTCATCACCGTCTGCGACCCGCTGCCCGAGCACGCCGCGCTGCCCGCCGGGGACCGGGCCACGATCAAGGCGCGCCAGGGCGTCGAGCTGCTGACCTCCGGCGATCTGCGCGTCTTCGACACCGAGACCGGGAAGGAGGTGCCCCACGACGGCGCCACGATCGGCGAGATCGTGGTCAAAGGCAACGTCGTGCTGGACGGCTACTATCGCGACCCCCAGGCGACCGCGGCCGCGATCCGCGACGGCTGGTTCCACACCGGGGACGCCGCCGTGGTTCATCCCGATGGCTACGTCGAGATCCGCGACCGGATCAAGGACGTGATCATCAGCGGGGGCGAGAACATCTCCTCGGTCGAGGTCGAGGGGTGCCTGCTCCGGCATCCGGCCGTGCAGGAGGTGGCCGTGGTGGGCATGCCGCACGAGCGCTGGGGCGAAGCCCCCCATGCGTTCGTCGTCTGCCGCCCCGGCGCGTCGGCCACCGAGGACGAGCTGAAGGCCTTCGTGCGCGACCGCCTCGCGCACTTCAAGACCCCGCAGTGGGTCAGCTTCGTCGACGAGCTGCCGAAGACGGCGACGGGGAAGATCCAGAAGTACGTCCTGCGGAAGGGCGCGCCGGCGATCGCCGTGCAGTAGCGCGCCGGA
>DASQGL010000133.1:0-2854 GCA_035632635.1 Candidatus Limnocylindrales bacterium | reverse complement strand
GAGCAGATCGCGCAGAGCGGACCCTCCGCGATGTTGTAGCAGCGCTCGCAGTAGCCGATGCGCGCCTTGACGTCTTCGATCGCCTGCGCCAGCGAGTCGGCGCGCTGCCGGTCGACCCGAAGCAGATGGAAGGCCAGACGCTGCGCGGTCTTGGGCCCGATGCCGGGCAGGCGCGAGAGCTCCTGGATGAGCCTCTCGAGCGGTTCCGGCAGCTGCGGCATCGGCCCGGTTTCCCGCCCGCGGCCTTCTAGAGCAGGCCGGGGGGCAGGCCCAGGCCGGACGCGACCGCCTGCATCTTGGAGGCGGCCATCTGCTTGGAGCGTTCCATCGCCTCGTTTACGGCGGCGAGCACGAGGTCCTGCAGCATCTCGGTGTCGGCAGCGGCTGCGGGGTCGATCGTCACGGACACCAGCTTCTGCGTCCCGGTCGCGACTACAGTCACGGCCCCGCCGCCGGCGCTGGCCTCCACGGTCTCGGTCTCCAGCTCGGACTGAACTTTGCCCATGCGGTCCTGCATCTGCTGGACCTGGCGCAGCATCTTCATCGGGTCCTTCATTCGGAAATCTCCTTGACTCGCGTCACGCGACCCTCGAACCTTCGCACGACCTCGCGCACAAATGGATCATCCTCCGGACTCGCAGGCTGGCGCGGCCCGGCTTTTGCGCCCTCGGCTTCGCGGAGGCGAAAATCCACCTTCACGTCGTCTCCCAGCCACGCCTTCACCAAAGGCATCAGCTGAGCCGACTGCTCCTGCGCCTTCTTGTGGTGAAACCCGTATCGAAACCAGAGGATCAAAGTCGACCCGTCCACCTCCGGCTGCGCATCCAGGTAGGCGGCGCGGACGGTTCGGTTCAGCTTTTCGAGGACCTCAGACCAGCCGGCGACTGCCTGCGCCGCGGGCGGCGGCTGGCCCTCGCCATCCCGGGGCCGTGCAGCCTGGGCTTCGACGGCCGGCGGAGGAGTGGCCGAACGCTCTCGCCCGCCCCCATCCCCGAGCGGCTCGACCGACGTCACCGCCTGCGGCGGCGAGAATGCCGATTCGACCGCCAGGCGGGCCAGCGTCGCCTCGACCAGGAAGCGAGGTTCCGCGTGCCGGCGCACCTCACCGTCGAGGTGAAGCAGTGCGTCGAGCACGACGGACAGGCGGCGCGCCGCCGGCTGGTCATGACGGGTCAATGAAGCGACCAGCCGGTCGCGGCAGCCCTCCATGAGACCGCGCACGACCTGGCGCAGCTCGGCGCCCGCCGCGTAGACCCGGTTGAGCTCGTCCAGGGCTTCGGCTGCGCGTCCGGCGAGCACGTCGTCCAGCAGGCCATCGAGGAGCCTTGGATCTGCGATGCCCAGCAAGGCTCGCGCCGACTCCAGGCTGATCGGCCCCACCGCCAACGGAACGAGCTGGTCGAGGAGTCCCACCGCGTCACGCATCGATCCCTGCGCGGTGCGGGCGATGAGCTGCATCGCCTCCGGGTCGACCTGGACCTTCTCGGAACGGGCGATGTGCGTGAGGCGCGAGACGATCTGCTCCTCGCTGTGCCGGCGAAACACGAACTGCTGGCAGCGGCCGATGACGGTCAGCGGAATCTTCTGAGCGTCGGTCGTGCAGAGCACGAAAACGACGTGCGCCGGAGGCTCCTCGAGGGTCTTCAGGAGCGCGTTGAAAGCCGGCTCGGTGAGCATGTGGGCCTCGTCGATGATGTAGACCTTGAACGGCCCCAGCGCAGGCGAGAGGTTCACCTTCTCCCGCAGGTCGCGGATCTCGTCGATGCCGCGGTTGGACGCGGCGTCGATCTCGATCAGGTCGAGCGCGGAGCCCGCGGTCATCTCCAGGCACGACTGGCATTCGTTGCACGGCTCCGCCGAGTCGCGCGGCCGGCCGGTGCAGTTGAGCGCTTTGGCCAGCAGCCGGGCGGCCGAGGTCTTGCCGGTCCCCCGGCTGCCGCTGAAGAGGTAGGCGTGGGCGACCCGGCCGGAGACGATCGCTCCCTGGAGCGCGCGCGAGGACGCGTCCTGCCCGACCAGGTCGGCAAAGGTCTGGGAGCGGTACTTGCGGTAGAGGCTCTGGTATTGAGGCGCGGGTGAGATCTGCGGATCTGCCCCGCGGACCCCCTCTGGGTTACTCCTGGCCATGCGGATGGATGCTGAGTGCACGCTCGGGTGACGGCCGGGACAAATCCGGCCTGCGTGCCACGTGCTGTCTAGGTCTCATTCAGGTTCACCAGTTACGAGTCACCAGAAAGATAAAGTGGCCGCGCACCCCCGCCTCGATCGAGGACCCCCAGCTCGCACCACGGTTCGCGGCTCAAGCCCGGATGGCTGCGGCACCCCCAGGTTCTCTCCTTACCGTTGCTTCCTTCCGGACCTGGCGGGGTTCGGAGACCCGAGCTGCGCAGGTCCCGACTTTCAACGTCGCTTGCCGCGGCCGGGCGTGAGAACCCTGACCTCAGCGCGGGAATTCGGTCCGGCTAAGGCGGATTGCCGGTGCAGCGTACCGCCAGCACCCCACTTAGCGCGACCACGGACCATCTTACCCGCGACCGGGCAGCGGCCCAAGACCCGTGTCTAGAAAGAAGCACCGCGCTTCCGGGGATCGAGCTATACCGGTTCCGGCGAGACGACGGGGCGGCGTGCAACCCAGGCCAGGTGCAGGAAGGTCGCGGCCGTGGCGACGGGGATCACCACCTCGGCCCCGAGCACCACGTTGCTCGCGTCCTGCTTGAAGTAGCGGAACAGACAGATCCCGCCGATGAGGATGACGATGAGCAACGTTGACACCTGCCCGCTCAGCGTGTGCCTCAGCTCAGGCCGCCTGTGGAGCGAGATCAGGACCAGCCCGGCGGCCGCGGGAAGGAGGTAG
>DASQGL010000132.1:0-5545 GCA_035632635.1 Candidatus Limnocylindrales bacterium | reverse complement strand
TCGAGACGGTCGACCGCGAGGACGTCCGCCGCGTAGCGCTTGGACAGTCCACGCGTCTCGACGACATAGGTTGCTGCCATTGGCCCTCCTTGCCGTGGCTATGATACCGGCCATGGCCGAGCGGGAGGGGTCGAACCGGCGGCTGGCCAGCGTCCTCGACGTGGTCGTGGCCACGCGGGGGCGGCGCGACCTGGGGCCGCTCGCGCGCCAGCTGGTCGCCGCGATCAACGCCCACGACGTCCTGACCTATGCGACCGCGATCGCGTTTCGCATCCTGTTCGCCGTCGCCTTCCTCTCGCTGACCGGGCTCGCCTTCGCCGGCGTCGTCCACCTGGACGGCATCTGGCGCCATCAGCTGGGACCGGGGATCGCCCGGATCGTGTCGCCGAACTTCTACCGCGAGCTGGACCACGCGGTCGACCAGGTGCTGACCACGCGGCGGTGGTGGTGGCTCAGCATCGGGCTCGTCCTCACGCTCTGGCAGGTCTCGAGCGGCGTGCGCGCCCTGATGGGGGCGCTCGACCACGTCTACGAGGTCCAGGACCGGCGGCCGTTCTGGGAGCGCATGGCGGTCTCGGTGGCGCTGGCGCTGGGGATCTGCCTCGGGGTCGCCGTGATCCTGGGCATCCTCTTCCTGCTGCCGGCCGGCGGGGCCTCTGCGCTGGCGGGCGCGGCGCTCACGATCGTGCGCTACGCGTCGATCGCCGCCGTGCTGGTGGTGCTGGTCGCGGGGCTGCTGCGCTTCACGACGCCGGCCCACCTCGGCCTCCGCTGGGTGACGGCGGGCTCGCTGCTGGCGATCGTCACCTGGCTGGTCAGCTCCGCGCTGTTCGGCTGGTACCTGGCGAACTACGCGTACCAGGCGTACCAGCAGGCGTTCGGCATCCTCTCGCTGCTGGTGGTGATCATGACCTACCTCTATCTCTCGTCGGTGGCCTTCTTGATCGGCGCCGAGCTGGACGCCCTGCTGGTCACCGAAGCGGCGAAGCAGCCGGGCCGGGCGCCCCGCCGGCGCCCGGCACGCTGATCGGTCGGGTTAGCGCCAGCCCCGGTAGGCGAGCCGTCCGCGCGAGGCGACCAGGCTGAAGAGGAAGACGACGATCGCGGCGCCCAGGATCGCCGAGATGAGCGGGATGCCCCCGAGCGAGAGCTCGGGCGCGATCACGACGTGCAGGACGTCGACCATCAGCCAGGCGCCCAGCAGCCCGGCCACGATCGCGCCGACCAGGCCGTAGGGCATGCCCCGGGCGACCAGGCGCTCGCCGATCAGGCCGCAGATCGCCCCCACGATCAGGAGCACGAGCAGGTGTTCGAGTGACATGAGTACCTCCCGAAATATGAGATCGCGACTATCATGGAAGGGTACCGCGATTTCTTCGAACTGGCAAGGGCCGAACGGCCCAAGGAGGCGCTGATGGCAACCACGAAGCAGAAGACGGCTGCCCGGAAGAACCGGATGACGACGGGAACGTTCGCGTTTCCGAAGGAGCGCAAGGAGCCGCTCAACGACGCGCGCCACGTCCGCAACGCGATCGCGCGCTTCGACCAGGTCGAGGGCGTCTCGGACGCCGAGCGCGACGCCGCCTGGCGGCGGATCAAGACGGCCGCACGCAAGTTCGGCGTGGAGGTGGGCGAGTCGAGCTGGCGCGAGCTGGTCAAGGGCGGGAAGGCGAAGCGCGCGAGCTGACCACGCGGCGGACGGCCTTCCCCGCGATGCCGTAGCATCGTCGCAGGGAAGGCCCATGGCCGCCAATCCGCCCCCGACCCGGAAACCGGCGCCGCCGGCGAACACGCCGCCCACGCTGCGGCCGTTCTGGCGCAGCCGCGGCTTCTGGATCTACCTGGTCGTGCTGCTCGTCCTCAACTACCTCCTGCAGCTGTTCTTCTTCAGCGGGCCGGCCCGGATCACGGTGCCCTACACGACGTTCCAGCAGCAGGTGGCGGCGGCCAACGTGAAGGACGTCAACTCGACCGGCGACACGATCGAGGGCGATTTCAAGAAATCGGTGACCTATGGGTCGGCAAGCGGGACGGCCTTCCAGACCGAGCGCCCCACCTGGGCCACCGACGACCTGCTGACGGCGCTCAAGAACGACGGGATCACAGTGTCGGCCACGCCGGTCGGATCGGGGAGCGGCCTCTTCAACCTGCTGATCGGCTTCGGGCCGACGCTGCTGCTGGTCGCCGCCTTCATCTATCTGAGCCGGCGCGCCGCGGGAGCGGGCGCCGGGGGCATCCTCGGCCAGTTCGGGCGCAGCCGGGCCAAGCTGTACACGGCCGACTCCCAGGGCAAGATCACCTTCGCGGACGTGGCCGGGATCGACGAGGCGAAGGAGGACCTGGCCGAGGTGGTCGACTTCCTCAAGACGCCGGAGAAGTACCAGCGGCTCGGGGCGACCATCCCCCACGGCGTGCTGCTGGTCGGCCCGCCGGGCACCGGCAAGACGCTGCTCGCCCGGGCGGTGGCCGGGGAGACGAACCGGCCCTTCTTCAGCCTGGCGGCGTCCGAGTTCGTGGAGGCGATCGTCGGGGTGGGCGCGTCCCGCGTGCGCGACCTGTTCGCCGAGGCCAAGAAGGTGGCGCCGAGCATCATCTTCATCGACGAGCTGGACGCGATCGGGCGGTCCCGCGCGGGCAGCGTCGGCTTCGGCGCGAACGACGAACGCGAGCAGACCCTGAACCAGATCCTGACCGAGATGGACGGCTTCACCCCGAACGACAGCGTGGTCGTGCTGGCGGCGACCAACCGGGTCGAGGTGCTGGATTCGGCGCTGCTGCGGCCGGGACGGTTCGATCGCCGGGTGGCCGTCTCGCCGCCGGACCGGGCCGGCCGGGTCGCGATCCTGAAGATCCACACCCGCAACGTGCCGCTGGCCGGGGACGTCGACCTGGACGACATCGCGGGGGCGACCGCCGGCTTCGTCGGCGCCGACCTGCGCAACGTGGTCAACGAGGCGGCCCTGATCGCGGCGCGCAAGGGCTACGACCGGGTCACGCGCGCGGATTTCACCGACGCGATCGAGCGCTCCGTGCTCGGGCTGCGGCGCCCGATCGTGCTCGGCGCAGACGAGAAGCGGCTGATCGCCTACCACGAGTCCGGGCACGCGCTGATGGGTCTCCTGATCCCCGGGTCGGACCCGGTCAAGAAGGTGACGATCGTGCCGCGCGGGATGTCGCTCGGCTCCACCTACAGCCAGCCGATCGACGATCGCTACAACTACCCGGAGAGCTACCTGCGCGGGCGCATCATCGCCGCGCTGGGCGGGCGCGCGGCCGAGGAGGTCGCCTACGGCACGATCACCACGGGGGCCGAAGCCGACCTGCAGCAGGTCAACAGCATCGCCCGGTCCATGGTGGTTCGCTGGGGCATGTCGCCGAGGATCGGTCCGCTCAACATCACGCAGCCGGGCGACGGCCAGTTCGTCCAGACCGATCAACTCTCCGACGAGACCCGGCGGCTGCTCGACGAGGAGGAGCGCCGCATCGTCGAGGAGTGCCACCAGGAGGCGGTCCGGCTGCTGCGCGAGAACCGGTCGAAGCTGGACGCGCTGGCCAGCGCGCTGCTGGCCAAGGACACGCTGGACGAGAAGGAGATCCTGGAGGCGACCGGGATCACGCCCAAGCCCGGGCGGATCATCGCGCCGCCGCTGGCGCAGACGCCCAACGGCGGGCGGCAGCCGGCGGCGACGGAGGCCGCGCCGGGCGACCGGTAAACTAAGCGGCCACCCATGGCTGCTCCCTCTCGCTCCGACGCCCCGCGGCGCGCCGACCTGCGCAACGTCGCGATCATCGCCCACGTCGATCACGGCAAGACGACGCTGGTCGACGCGCTGCTGAAGCAGTCGCACGTCTTCGCCGCCCACGAGCAGGTCGGCGAGCTGATCATGGACTCCAACGAGCTGGAGCGCGAGAAGGGGATCACGATCCTGGCCAAGACGACCTCGATCCGCTATCGCGGCGTCAAGATCAACATCATCGACACGCCGGGGCACGCGGACTTCGGCGGGGAGGTCGAGCGGGTGCTCGGCATGGCGGACGGCTGCCTGCTGCTGGTCGACGCGGTCGAGGGGCCGATGCCGCAGACGCGGGTCGTGCTGCGCCAGGCGCTCGCGCTCGGGCTGGCCCCGATCATCGTGGTCAACAAGATCGACCGGGTCAACGCGCGACCCGCCGAGACCGTCGAGGCGACCCACGACCTGCTGCTGGAGCTGGCCCAGCACGCCGACCAGCTGAGCGCGCCGGTCGTCTATGCGAACGCGCGGGAGGGAACGGCGACGGTCGACCTGCGCTACCCGGGGACGACGCTCGAGCCGCTGCTGGACGCGCTGCTGACCAGCATCCCGCCGCCCGTCTCGGACACGACCGGCCCGCTGCAGCTCCTGGTCAGCAACATCGACCACGATCCCTACAGCGGCCGCCTCGCGATCGGCCGCATCGCCCGCGGCGTGATCCGCCCCGGGCAGGCCGTGGTCCGCTGCACGGAAGCCGGGATCGGGCCACGCCAGCGGATCGTGGGCGTGTTCACGGTCGAGGCGCTCCAGCGGCTCCCCGCCGAGGAGGCGGCGGCCGGGGAGATCGTCTACCTGACCGGCCTGCCCGAGGTCGCGGTCGGGGACACCGTGGCGGACGCGGATCACCCCGAGGCGCTGCCACGGCTGCTGGTCGGCGAGCCGACCTTGCGGATGCAGTTCTCGGTCAACCAGTCGCCCTTCGCCGGGCGCGAGGCGGAGGTGAGCAGCACCTCCCGCCAGCTGCGGGCGCGGCTGGCGCGGGAGCTGCAGACGAACGTCGCCCTGCGGGTGCAGGACGGGGCGACCGCCGACGTCTTCGAGGTGAGCGGCCGGGGCGAGCTGCACCTCGCGATCCTGATCGAGACGATGCGCCGCGAGGGCTACGAGTTCGAGGTCTCGCGGCCCGCCGTCATCACGAAGGAGGTCGACGGCCAGCGGATGGAGCCCGTCGAGGAGTGCATCATCGACTGCGGGACGGACGCGGTGGGCGCGATCACCGAGGCGCTCGGGTCACGCGGGGCGCAGCTCCAGTCGATGCGGACCGACGCCGGGAGCGGCGCGCGGCTGACCTACCTGGCGCCGACCCGCGCCCTGATCGGGCTTCGCAGCCAGATCCTGACGCTCACGCGGGGCACCGGCGTGATGGCCACCCGGCTGACCGGATGGGAACGCTGGCGGACGCTGCCGCCGCGGACGCGCATGGGCGTGCTCACCGCCAGCCAGGACGGGATGGCGGTCGCCTACGGCTTGCAGGGCGTCCAGGAACGGGGGCAGCCGTTCATCGGCCCGGGGACCCCGGTCTACGAAGGGATGATCATCGGGCTGAACCGCCGCTCCGGCGACATCGCGGTGAACCCGAGCAAGCAGAAGCAGAAGACGAACATGCGGTCCTCGACCGAGGACGCCACCGTCAAGCTGGTCCCGCCGCGGCAGATGTCGCTCGAGGAGTGCCTCGACTTCATCGAGGACGACGAGCTGGTCGAGGTGACGCCGAAGAACATCCGGATGCGCAAGCGGATCCTGAACGCGGGGGC
>DASQGL010000131.1:0-13451 GCA_035632635.1 Candidatus Limnocylindrales bacterium | reverse complement strand
CAGCAGCTGGCCGAGTCGGTCGGCGTCAACTACCAGACGATCGGCTATATCGAGCGAGGCGAATACAACCCGAGCCTCGACCTCGCCTTCCGCTTCGCCGAAGTCTTCGGCCTTCCGATCGAGGCCATCTTCTCCCGCCATCCGCTGCGACCGATCAGCGAGGAGCTCTACGGATCACGCGCCAGAGAGGGGAACGGACCATGAGCGCCAACGTCGCGCGCTTGCCTCGCGTCGCCGTCAGCCTGCCCGCCCTGATCGCGACGATCGCCATCGCCCTCCTCGTCATCGCCTGGCTCTCCGGCGCCCAGAGCTCCATTCTCACCGCGGCCTACGTCATCTTCGTCGCGCTGACCATCCGCGTCGTTCGCAGCGTGCCGGTGTCGGCCGGGGCATGGCTGAGCCGTCGCCTGGTCCGGCGCACGCTGGTCGCCGGGATCGCCCTCATATCCCTGGATTTCGCCGCCGGCCGGGGCCTGCCATTCGACAGCGGTTTGGTCCTCTTTCTCGCCCTCGTGGCCGGCGACGTGGTTCTCGGCCGCGCCACCAGCCGTATGGCCTCGGCGAAAGACGAGTTCGTCGACGAGCGCCAGGAAGCGCTGCGCAATCGGGCCTCACGGCTCGCCTACGGGATGGTCGCCGCAGCAACAGGCGTGATCGTCTTCGGCGCCTACGTGACGGGACCGGCAACCCGCGCCTGGCTCGATGGCGCGCTCCATGGGGGCCCGATGATCGCCTTCGCGCAGCTGCTTCTGTTCTTGCCCGCGATGCTGATCGCGTGGCTCGAGCCCGAAGCCCCGACCGATGAGCCGTTCCCTGCACGCCGGTGGACCGCGCCGGAGCGGCTGGCAGCGGCCATGGTCGGCATCGCGCTGATCGTCCCGATCGTCTTCCTCGTGAGCCCGGTGATCCTCCCCGTCCGGAGCACGGCGTTCCAGCGACCGGAGTCCGCCCCGGCCGGCGAGACCTGCCGCTATTTCGACGCCACCAGGGAAGTCGGACTTCCGGGCGCCGGGACGACTCTCCGGCTGTCGGCGGTCGCCTGCTGGAACGGGAAGACGGCGTTCGAGGAGTGGGGTCTGAACGACAGCGACTGCCTCCCGAGCGGCGTGATCGCCGGTGTGACGCGCCTTCGCTGCTCGCGGTCGGTGGACGCGGACGGGACCCTGCATTTCATCTACGCGACGCGCTTCCAGTCCGCGTTGATCCCCACGGTCACACGCGATGTGGTCATGACGCTGGTGCTGGCGAAAGACGGGCGGGTGGTGCAGTTCCCATGAGCGGCCTGCCCAGGATTCGCACGCGCCATCTCGTCCTGCTGATGGCCCTGGCCTGGGCGATCCTCATCAGCCCGTATCCGCTCTCGCTCCACGGCTGGGGCATCGTCGTGACGCTCGTCCTGATCGGGCTCGACGTCGCCCTCGGCGCGCGGACCGGCTGGCTCGCCTTCGCCCGGTCCAGCGGCCTCGACGAACGCGAGGCGGCCCTGCGCAACCGCGCCTACCGCACCGCATTCCGGGTGGTGATCGGCGGGATCCTGCTCATGGCGCTCGGCGCCTACCTGTCGAGCTTGCGTACCTTCTTCCTCCTGGACAGCCCAGGACCACTGCCCATTCCGGATCCGCTCGGCCCTCGCGGTATCGTCGCGCTCCTCGAGCTGCTCGCCCTCGCCCCGACAGCCGTCATCGCCTGGCGGCAGCCGGATTCCGAGAGGACGTCCGCAGCTGCCTGGCTGGGACGCGCGATGCCCGCGCTGGCCATTCCGCTCGTCGTCGGCGTCTGGGTCCTCGCGCTGTCGGCGCCACCCGCGCTGGCAGTCACGCGCAGCCAGGTGCCCACGACCAGCCTGGAGGTGTCGGGCGCCACCTGCGGCGCCTTCTCCGCCCTGCGCGAGGTCGGCTACGGCTTCGGGGCCGGCATGCGGATGCGCGCCGCGGTCTGCTGGGATGGGAAACAAGCCTGGATCTTCGGTGATCCCGCCCTGCGCGAACCGGCGTTCGTCGGGAACCTGTTCGGCCCCACGCCGTCGGATCCATACCTCACGACCTGCGCGGTCGCCGTCGACGCGCAGGACTTCGCCGTGGTCAGCGGCAAACGGTGCACCGAGTCGATCGACGCCAACGGCACCATGCATTACGTCGCACAGGAACAGGTCTCCATCGGGCTCCGCGGTCTGCTCCAGCACCAGCTTCGGATCGATCTCGTCGTCACCCGCGACGGACGTGTCATCAATTTCGGCTGAGAGGGAGGTGCGGGAATGGCAATCGGACACTGGTGGCTCATAGTGGTCGCGCTGGTCATGCTGCTCGTGGCGGGCGCGTTCATCGTGGCGATCATCGTGATCGCCAACCTGATCAGCCATCGGCTGCTCGAGCGCGATCGTCGTCACCCTAAGTGACGGCTGACAGCGCTCCTGGCCCTGATTGGTTGTTGCGCCCTATCAGCGGGACGGGTGACAATCGAGGCGCAAGGAGGGGCAGGCATGAATGCGCTCCCGGAAGACAGCCTCGACGTCCTCTACGTCGGCGACGATCCCGACCTGGCCGAGATCTACCGGATGAAGCTCGAGCTCGATGGCTACCTGGTCCGGTCGGTGACGCGGGAAGACGAATGGCCGCCCGGCTCGTGGCAGCCCGACATCGCCTACTTCGACGTCCAGGAAGGCAAGGGGATCGGGGTGCGCGGGCATCACCGGCTGCGCCAGTCGCCGGATGGTCCCGCGATCCCCGCCATCGTCCTTTCCCGGCTGCCCGTCGATCAGCTGGCCGAGCAGGGGATGCGGCTCGGACCGCTCGACTACCTGGTCATCGTGTCGACGACGCTCGCGTCGATGCGCACGGTTGACGTTCGCTCCGGCCGCGTCGAGGACGCCGTCCCGCACCTGCGCTGACCCGGGCGGCTCCTCACCGCCGGAATATGCGGGAGAGCCCCGCGGTTATCCTGTGTGCCATGCCTGCGGTCACCGTCGCGAACGTGCTGGCGCTCCCCCGGATCCCCGATCCGGACCGCGCCCTGTCGGCGGATCGACTCGTGCTGAAGATCACGACCGCTCCGAAAGGCGTGGAAGGGGAGGGGTTCCCGGTTCGACGCGCCTTCTACGGGCTCGATCAGCGCCATCTCGACCCGTTCATCCACATGGACCAGATGGGCGAGGTCGAGTACGGGCCGGGTGAGCCGAAGGGCACACCCTGGCACCCGCACCGGGGCTTCGAGACGGTGACCTACATGATCGACGGGACCTTCCAGCACCAGGATTCCCTGGGCGGGGGCGGCCTGATCGGAAACGGCGCCACCCAGTGGATGACCGCCGGCGCGGGCATCCTGCACATCGAGCGCCCGCCCGAGGACCTGATCGTGAGCGGCGGCCTCTTCCACGGGATCCAGCTCTGGGTCAACCTGCCCGCCCGCAAGAAATGGACGGCGCCCCGCTACCAGGACATCGACGCCGGGAAGGTGACGCTGCTCGCCTCCCACGACGGGGGCGCCCTCGTCCGCCTCATCGCCGGCGAGCTCGCTGGCCACGGTGGCCCCGGGATCACGCACACGCCGATCGCGATGGTCCACGCGACCATCAGCCCGGGCGCGCAGCTGCGCCTGCCCTGGCGAGCCGACTTCAACGCCCTCGTCTACGTGCTTTCGGGCCACGGCGCCGTCGGGCCGTCGCGCACCCCCATCGGGATGGGCCAGCTGGCTGCTTTCGGGCCGGGCGACCTGATCACCATCGCCGCGTCGACGGATCAGGAAAGCCGTTCCCCGAATCTCGAGCTGCTCGTGCTCGGCGGTGCGCCGATCGGCGAGCCGGTCGCCTGGTACGGCCCCTTCGTGATGAACACGCACGCCGAACTGGCCCAGGCCTTCGACGACTACCAGCACGGCCGGCTGGGTGTCATTCCCGCGAACCATCTCGGCGCCTGAGCCGGACTTGTGGGGGCGCGAGCGCGCCGGGACGCCTGTGCTGTAATTGGGCCATGGGGAGGGTGACCGAGGACCGGCAGGCAGCGACGTCCATCGGCGCGCTCCGCCCGCTCCACGAGATCACGGCGCACATCGTCTCGACGCTCGACCTCGACGAAACGCTCGCCATCATCTGCCGCGCCATGACCCAGGTGCTGCGCGCCGACGTCGGCGCCATCTACCTGCTCGACGAGGAGGCCCAGGTGCTCCGGCTGCGTGGCGTCCACGGCCAGCGTTCTGTGGCCTGGGCCGGCCACACGATGACGCTGGACCAGGGCTTGAACGCGAGAGCCGTCGTCACCGGCCAGGTCCAGCAGGTAGCCGATTACACGACCCTGCTGGCGAAGGACCGCCTGTCGAGCCCGATCGTCGAGGAGGAGCCGATGCGATCGGTGATCACGGCTCCGATGGTCCACCGCGGGCGGCGCCTGGGCAGCATGGGCGCCATCCGCCGGCGAGTCGATCCGTTCACGCCCGACGAGCTGGCCCTGCTCGCGATTCTCGCCGATCACGCGAGCATCGCGGTCGCGAACGCGCTGACCTATCGGGAGCTGAGTGACGCCCGTGCCCGCTTGCAGGATGCCCACCGCGTCGGCATCCGGGTCCATCTCGAGATCGGGCGTCACCTGCAAGCCGGTGAGGATCTCCCCACCTTCTTCGGCCGCCTGAGCCAGACGATCGCCGAGCTGGTCGGCGGGAGCCGGGCCGCCTTCTGGCTTTACGACGGTGCGACGAGCCTGGGGATCCAGCGCGAAGCCTTCGGCTTTGCCTCCACGCTTCTCGATCGGATCCGGGTGACCGTGGATCCCGCAAGTGACGGGGCACTGGAGCGAATCCTGCTCAAGGACACGGCGTTTCGGGGGGTGGTCGGGACACAGCCGGACAGCTCGGCGTATCGCAAGGTGCTGCTCGCCATGCAGATACGCGATGCGATCATCGTTCCCTGGACCGCCGGCGATGAGCGCCTCGGCCTGCTCGGCGTCTACGACTCCACCCGGCCGGGCGGCTTCGTCGAGGAAGACCTCTGGGTGCTCCGGACGGCCGCCCTCGCCGCCGGGCTCATCTGGCAGCATCGCCGGGCCCAGGACCAGCTCGCGCGCCAGAAGGAATCCGAGGCGGCGCACCTGCGGGCGGTCGCCGAGCGGATGGCCGCCCTCGAACAAGCGAAGTCGCGCTTCTTGAACCTCGCCTCCCACGAGCTGCGCGGGCCGGTTGCCGTCCTGCGCGGCTACCTGTCGATGCTCGAGGACGGATCGCTGGGCGACCTGACCCCCGAGCTCCACGAGGTGTTGCCGACGCTGTCGGCCAAGGCGGCCCAGATGAGCATGCTGGTCGGCCAGATGATCGATGCGGCGCGGCTGGAGGAGAACCGCCTCGAGCTCCGCCTGGATGAGACCGACCTGCGCGAGGTTGTCCAGAAAGCCGTGCGCGCCGTCGAGCCGCTGGCGATCCCGCGCTCCCGCATCACGTTGACCCAACCAGCCTGTCCGCTGCTCGTGCTCGGCGATCCGGGACGTCTGGAGACGATCGTGGCGAACCTGCTCGACAACGCGGTCAAGTACTCGCCGGCCGGCGGGGACATCGCCTGCACGGTGTCGACCGCCGGCCCGTGGGCCCAGGTCGAGGTGCGCGATCACGGGATCGGGATCGCTGCCGAGGACCTGCCCCGGCTGTTCACCCGCTTCACCAGGCTCGAGACGAGCGAGACCAGCCACATCCCGGGCACCGGCCTGGGCCTCTTCCTCTGCCAGGAGCTGGCCCGGCGGCACGGCGGCGAGATTACGGTCGCCTCCACGCCCGGGCAAGGCAGCACGTTCCGCCTTCGTGTCCCCCTGACCCGTCAGGCCTACGCTCCGTCGCGGTAGTGTTGAGGGCAATGGCTGAACCCAACCCGTCGCCGCCTCCCGCCGACTCGCTTCGCGTCGCCGACTCCCGGACCGGCAAAAGCTACGAGATCCCCATCACGCAAGGCTCGATCCACGCCACCGAGCTGCGGCGGATCCGGGTCCGGGAGGACGACGCCGGCGTGGTCAGCTACGACCCCGCCTTCCTGAACACGGCGAGCTGCCGAAGCGCGATCACCTACATCGACGGGGACCGCGGCATCCTCCGCTACCGCGGCTACCCGATCGAGGAGCTCGCCGAGCGCTCGAGCTTCCTGGAGGTCGCCTACCTGCTGTTGACCGGCGAGCTTCCCAGCGCCGATCAACTGGCTCGCTGGACCGACGAGGTCGTCCACCACACGCTCGTCCACGAGAACATCAAGAAGCTGATCGACGGCTTTCAGCATGACGCGCATCCCATGGGCGTCCTGGTGGGCACCCTGGGATCGCTCTCGACCTTCTACCCGGAGGCGAAGGCCATCCTGGACGCCGGAGCACGGCACAAGCAGGTCGTTCGGCTGATCGCGAAGATCCCGACGCTGGCCGCCTTTGCCTACCGCCATCAGGTCGGCCTGCCCTACGCCTATCCCGACAACGATCTCTCCTACGCCGGCAATTTCCTCAACATGATGTACAGGGCGACCGAGTTGAAATACCACCCCGATCCCGTGATCGAGCACGCACTCGACGTGCTCTTCATCCTGCATGCGGACCACGAGCAGAACTGCTCGACCAACGTCATGCGTGCGGTCGGGAGCGCCCATTCGGATCCGTATTCGGCGACGGCGGCCGCGGCGGCCGCGCTCTACGGGCCGCTGCACGGTGGCGCGAACGAGCAGGTGCTGCGCATGCTGCGCGAGATCGGCACGGCGTCGAACGTGCCCGCCTACGTCAAGCGGGTGAAGGCGGGCGAGATGCGGCTGATGGGCTTCGGCCATCGCGTCTACCGCAATTTCGATCCCCGCGCCCAGATCATCAAGCGGGTCGCCGACCAGGTCTTCGAGGTCACCGGGCGCAATCCGCTGCTCGACATCGCGCTAGAGCTGGAGCGCGTCGCGCTCCAGGACGACTACTTCATCGCGCACAAGCTCTATCCGAACGTCGACTTCTACTCGGGCATCATCTACGCGGCGATCGGCTTTCCGGTCGAGATGTTCCCCGTGCTCTTCGCCATCGGACGGATGCCCGGATGGCTTGCCCAGTGGGAGGAGGGCCTGCTCGATCCCGAGCAGAAGATCTCCCGCCCGCGCCAGATCTACATCGGTCCGCCCGAGCGACACTTCCAGCCGATGGAGCAGCGCCGCTCCCGCTGACGCCGATCCTCAGGCGAGCGGGGCGGCAGCCCGGATCCGCTCCCCGAGCTCTCGCGCCACGCGCAGGATCGCGTCGACGTCCTGTTCTCGCGTCCGCCAGTTCGTGATCGCCGGACGGAAGGCCACCATGCCGCCGAACACGGTCGTGCCGAAGTAGACGCGGCCGTCGTCGAGGATGGCCCGGCCCAGCCGGCGGTTCAGATCGTCGAGATCTCCCTCGGGAACCCCCGCCGGCCGGTACCGGAAGCAGACCACGTTGAGCGGAGACTCTGCCAGGAGCTCGAAGTCGGCGCTCGCCCGCACCGCCTGCTTGAGCCGCTTCGCGAGGTCGACGTGGCGCTCGACCATCTCCCGGTAGCCGTCGCGGCCGTAGGCGGCGAGCGTGGCCCAGACGGCCAGCGCCCGCGCCCGCCGCGACATCTCGGGCCCCAGGTAGAGGAAGTCGGGTTTGCGCGCGTCCTCGGGCGGAAAGTAGGGCGCCCCCAGCCCGAACACCGCGTGCAGCAGCCGCGGGTCGCGCACGAACGCGAAGCCGCAGTCGTAGGGGACGTTCAGCCACTTGTGCCCGTCGGCGATCACGGAATCCGCCAGGTCCACCCCGGCCGCGAGCGGGCTCAAGCGGGGCGAGACGCGCGCGAACAGGCCGAAGGCGCCGTCGACGTGCAGCCACGCCCCGTGGGTTCGGGCGATCTCGGCGATCGCGGCGATCTCGTCGAACTGGCCGGCATTCACCTCGCCGGCCGTCGCGATGACGAGCGCGGGCGCGCCGCGAAGCGCCGCCAGCTCGCCGCGCAGCGCGTCGAGGTCCATCCGGGAGGCCGTGTCGCGGCTCAGCACGCGGACCCGGCCGTGCCCGATCCCGAGCATGCTGAGCGCCTTCTTCGCGCTGGCATGGATATAGCCGCTGGCCAGCACCGGCATCGCCGGCAGGCCGCTGAAGCCCTGCTCGCCGATCGCCACGCCCTGCCGCTCGCCCCACCATTCGCGCGCGGCCGCCAGCGCGGTGAAGTTCGACATGGTGGCGCCCGTGGTCAGCACGCCGCCCCACGCCGGCGGCAGGGCGAACAGGTCCTTGAGCCAGCCGACCGCGAGCTGCTCCAGCCGCGAGCCCAGCGGGGAGCTGACCCACAACCCGGCGTTGTTGTCGAGGGTCGAGGCAAGCCAATCCGCCGCCAGCGCGGCCGGCGTCGATCCCCCGGTGACGAAGTGGAAGAACCGCGGCCCGGCCGAGGCCGCGGCGGCCTCGATCCCGTCTCGAAGCAGCCGATCCAGGCTGGCCTTGCCACCCAGGCCCTGTTCGGGCAGGGGGCCGGCGAAGCGTTCGGCCGCCCGGTCGAGCCCGGCGCCCCCCGCCGGCCGGTCGTCGATCGCCCCAAGGTATGCGGCCGCGGCGCGGCTGACCTCGTCGAGCAGACCCGGCAGCGCGTCCCGCTCGTGGATCGGATCCGGCATTCCGCCACATTGTGCGGCAAACTAGCCGGAAACCGCTCCCGTCTCGTAGACTCAGGCCATGCAACTCTTTGCCCTGGTGAGCCTGGCCTTCTCCCTGATCACCACGGCGATCACGACGAACAAGATCATCGCGGGGATCGTCATCCTCGTGATCATCATCGCCGCGGTCGTCTGGTGGATGAACCGCTCGCGCGGCCGGGGCACGCCCTAGTCCCGACCTGGGCGACCTCGTCTTCGCCGCGATCGCACCCCACGGCGAGCTGGCGATTCCCGAAGCCTGCGCGCAGCACGAGCGCGGCCTGGCGCTCGCGACCCAGGCGGCGATGGCCGAGCTCGGCAGCCGGTTCGATGCGTCCCGCCCCGACAGCGTGATCGTCCTCACGCCCCACAACGTGCACGTCGACCGGCACATGGCGGTCGTGACCGCGGCCACGCTCGAGGGCCGGCTCCCGGTGAGCGCCAGCCCGATCCAGCTCCGGGTCCCCGGGGACCGGCAGCTCGCCCTCGAGATCCTCGATGCGATGCGCGAGGCCGGCGTCCCCGCGCTCGGGGTCAGCTTCGGCGGCAATGTCCCGGCGGAGGCCGTGATGCCGATGGACTGGGCTACCCTGATCCCCCTGTGGTTCATGGGCGGCCGCGGTCCGGCGCCCATCCCGGCGGTGGTCCTGGCGCCCGCCCGGGACCTGTCGCCGGCCCTGCATGTCCGCGCCGGCCAGGCGATCCGTGAGGCCGTGCGAGGCTCGGATCGGCGGGTGGCGGTGATCGCGAGCTGCGATCACGGGCACGCCCATCAGCCGGACGGTCCGTACGGATTCCATGCCGCCGCGGCCGAGTTCGATCGGCGGGTCCAGGAACACCTGCGAGCCCAGGACCTGGAGGGCATCGCCGCCTTCGATCCAGCGCTCGTGGCGGACGCGAAGGCGGACAGCTGGTGGCAGATGCTGCTGCTGCACGGCACCCTCGGCCGCGGGTGGCGAGCGCACCTCCTTTCGTACGAGGTGCCCACCTACTTCGGGATGCTCTGCGCCGCCTTCTCGCCCGTGTAACCTGATCCGCGGCCTGCGCGTCAGAGAATCAGCCGCCGCGGTGCCTGGATAAAGGAGAGAGCGTGCGCAGAATCGTCGCCTGGTGCTTGGGCAACCGACCGGTCGTCCTGCTGTTCGGCGTCGTGCTGATGGCGCTGGGTGTGGCGAGCATCTTCCGCCTGAACCAGGAGCTGCTGCCCTCGATCGACTTCCCCAGCGTCTTCATCGTCACCCAGGACCCGGGCGCGAGCCCGGCGATCGTCGACCGCGATGTGAGTGTGCCGATCTCGACCGCGCTCGCCGGCCTGCCGCACGCGCAGCACGTGTTCGTCCAATCCAGCCAGAGCTTCTCCACCGTCCAGGTCCAGTTCTCGATCGACTCGAGCGTCAAGGACGACCTGGACGCCGTCAACCAGCGGCTCAGCCAGGTGCAGCTGCCCGACGGCACGACGAAGCCGAACGTCCAGACGTTCTCCTTCAGCGCCGCCCCCTCGATGACCTACTCCCTGGCGGCGCAGGATGGGAACCTGGCCCGGGCCACGACCGAGGCCAGGACCGTGATCGCGCCCGCGCTCCAGGGGGCGACCGGCGCCGCCCAGATCAAGGTCGTGGGCGGCGAGCAGGACGCGATCACGATCACGCTCGACCCCGTCCGCCTCGCCCTCCATCACCTCGCTCCCGCCCAGGTGTCGCTCGCCTTGACCGCGAACCAGGTCGACGTCCCGGCGGGGCAGTCCGGGAATGGCGGCACGGTGGTCCCGGTCGAGGTCTTGAGCAGCCTGCACAGCGCGGCCGACCTCAGGGCGGTGCCCGTCGGGGCCGATCAGCCGTCCGGCGCAGGCAAGCCGGCCCGCGTGGTGACGCTCGGGGACGTCGCCCAGGTCGCTCAGGCGCCCGCGCCCGTCAACGGGATCGCGCGCACCGACCTCCTGCCCTCGCTCAGCATCCAGGTCATCCGTGATCCGAGCGGCAACGCCGTCAACCTGTCGAACGACATCCGGTCCCGGGTCAAGGCGCTGCATCTCGATCCGGCCGATCGCCTGTCGCTGATCGAGGACTCCGCGACCGGCATCCGGGCGTCGCTCAACGACCTGCTGCTGGAGGGCCTGATCGGCGCCTCGCTCGCGATCCTGGTCATCTTCCTGTTCCTGCGAAGCTTGCGGGCGACCCTGGTCACCGCGGTGTCCCTGCCCACCAGCGTGCTGGTGGCCCTGCTCGGCACCGCGGTCGGCGGCTTCTCCCTCAACGTGCTGACCCTCGCCGGGCTGACGATCGCGGTCGGCCGCATCATCGACGACGCCATCGTGGTGCTGGAGAACAGCTACCGCCACCTGCAGCGCGGCGATCCGCCCAAGCTGGCCGCGCTCAACGGCGCCACCGAGGTCTCCAAGGCGGTCGTCTCGAGCACGCTGACGACGGTCGCGGTCTTCCTCCCGATCGCGCTGGTCGGGGGGATCATCAGCAAGTTCTTCGTGCCCTTCTCGGTCACGGTGACGATCTCGCTGCTGGCCTCGTTGCTGGTCGCCCTCACCCTGATCCCGGTGCTCGTGTCGTTCTTCCTGCAGCGGCACGCCGCGCCGGCGGAAAGCCGCCGGTCGTGGATGCTGACCGCCTATCGCCCGGTGCTCGGCTGGGCGCTGCGCAATCGCCTCAGCCGGGCGCTGGTCCTGGTCGTGGCCGGGCTCCTGTTCGCGGGCGCGGTGGTCACGGTCGCCTCGCCGCTGGTCGCCAAGAACTTCTTCGACTTCGGCACCACCGACCAGCTGCAGGGCCAGGTCAGCCTCCCGCCCGGCACCTCGACCCAGCAGACGAGCACCTCGCTGCAGGCCTTCGAGACCGCGGCCCAGCGCGATGCCGGGGTCAAGCTGGTCCAGGTCACGATCGCGAGCAGCGATTTCGGCGGCTTCACCTCATCCTTCGTCACCAACCAGGCCCAGCTGCTCGTGCTCGTCAAGGACAAGCGCCAGGCGGCCGCCATCTCGACCCGGCTCCAGAAGGTGCTCGACGACCTCTACGGGGTGGGCAACGCGCAGATCGGGCCCGCGAGCTTCGGCCCGACGTCGAACCGGTTCGAGGCGCGGGCGGCCGGTCATGATCCCGAGGCCCTGCGCCGGGCTTCCGACCTGATCGCCGCCAAGCTCCAGCAGGACTCCGACCTGACCAACGTGCAGTCCGACCTGAGCGCGCAAAAGCCGCAGCTCGCCGTGCTCGTCGACCCGGCAAAGGCGGCCGCGCACGGCACGACTCCCGGGCAGGTGGCGCAGATCGTGCGCCAGGCGCTCTCCCCACAGCCGCTCGGCAACCTCGGCGGCAGCGGGCCGCCCGTCACCCTCCTCCTCGATCCGTCCGCCACCACGGTGGATCGCCTGGGCAGCCTGCCGGTCGCCCCGGGGACGACGCTGCGAGACGTCGCGGCGATCAGCGAGCAGGTGGCCGCGGACAGCGTCACCCGCCGCGACGGCACCCAGCTGGTCACGGTCAGCGCCACGATCGTGGGGACGGACACGAGCGGGATCTCGAAGCGCGCCAGCCAGCTCGTGGCAGCCGTCCCGCTTCCCGCGGGCGTGACCCTCGACACCGGCGGCACGAGCGAGGACATCAACGCGTCCTTCCAGTCGATGTTCGAGGCGATCGGGATCGCGATCGCGCTCGTCTTCATCATCCTGGTCATCTTCTTCCGCTCGATCGTGACCCCGTTCGTGATCCTGGTCAGCATGCCGCTCGCGCTGATCGGAGGCATCTCGGCCCTGCTCATCACCCGCAGCGCGCTCGGGCTGCCCGCGCTGCTGGGGGTCCTGATGGTGTTCGGCATCGTGGTGAGCAACGCGATCCTGCTCATCGACTTCACGGAACGAGCCCGCGGGACGCACTCCGCCCACGACGCGCTCGTGATCGCCGGCTCGACCCGCCTGCGGCCGATCCTGATGACGGCGGTCGCCACCGTCGTCGCGCTGCTGCCGGTCGCGCTCGGGATCAGCACGAGCGGGGGAGGCGGGTTGATCTCGCAATCGCTCGCCGTGGTGGTCGAGGGCGGGTTGATCTCGTCCACCGTGTTCACGCTCGTGGTCGTCCCGGTCGTCTACAGCCTGATCGTCCGCCGCTCGGGGCGGCTCCGGGCGCTGACCGCGCGCGAGCAGCTGGAGCTCGACGAGCAGCGGGCCCGCGAGGCCCGCGACCTCGACGTCTCGGACGACCGCGCCACGGCAACCAGCCGCTGATCGAGGTCCGCTCGCCCCGGCCGATCGTCGCTGCTCAGGCCGTCGTGCCGTACATCTCGTCGATCAGCCGCTGGTAGCGCTGCTGGACGATGCGGCGGCGGACCTTGAGGCTCGGGGTCAGCGCACCGTTGGCCTCGGTGAACTCCCCGGTGACGATCCGAAATCGCTTGATCGTCTCGAAGCTGGCCAGCTCCCGGTTGATCGCGTCGATCCCCGACTGGATCGCCCCGCGCAGCCGCGCGTCGTTGGCGAGCTGGTCGGGCGGCCCCTGGAGGCGAAGGTCGCGGCGCACCGCGTCCCAGGCCGGCTCGATCAGGGCCACGATGAACGGACGGCGGTCGCCGATCAGCACCGCCGCCGCGATGTAGCGGAACCGCTCCAGGCGCGCTTCCAGCGGTTGCGGCGCGATGTACTTGCCGCCCGAGGTCTTGATCAGGTCCTTCTTCCGGTCGGTGATGGTCACGAACCCGTCGGCATCGATGAAGCCCATGTCGCCGGTTTTCAGCCAGCCGTCGTGGATCATCTCGGCGGTGGCGTCCGGGCGGTTCTTGTACTCCTTCATCACGCCGGGCCCGCTGGCCAGGATCTCGCCGTCAGGCTCGACCCGCA
>DASQGL010000130.1:0-13745 GCA_035632635.1 Candidatus Limnocylindrales bacterium | reverse complement strand
TCTGGACGCGATGGCGGTCCTGAGCAGGGTCCGCGCGCTTGCCGGGGTGCTGGGCGCCATCCTGGGCATCCTGCTGCTGCTCGGGATGACGGTCCTGACCCTGATCGGGTTGTCGGAGCCGGCGAAGTGGTCGCAGGACGTCTACGTTGCGGGGTTCTTCCACGGGACCGAGCACATCACCCAGCCCCCCTTCCCGCTGCTCTCGTCGATGGACGTCTTCACGATCGACGTCCAGTCGGGCGGGACCCACTTCTACATCCTCGGCTCGGATGGCGGGGGTCGCGACACGCTCGCCCTGATGGCCCGCGCGGTGCCCACCTCCCTCGAGCTGGTCGCCGCGGTGGTCGCGGTCCGGCTGCTGATCGGCATGGTGGCCGGCTTCGCCATGGCGAGCGGCGTGCGCGTGGTGCGGACGCTGACCGACGGGATGGGACGGTGGATCTCGGGTTTCCCCTACCTGATGCTGGCCATCATCCTGACCGAAGCGCTCACTCCGGGCTCCCGGTTCTGGGCGTTCGTGGTGGGGATGGCAGCGATCGGCTGGCGCGACATCGCCCGCACGGTCGCGGACCAGATCGAACACGTCCGGGCCGAGCCATTCGCGCTGGGCGCTCGGGCGCTGGGGACCACCGGCGTCCGGTTCTTCCGTCTGCACGTCGTGCCCTACCTGCGGCCGGCGCTCGCGATCGAGATCCCGTTTCAGGCGAGCGCGGTGCTGGTACTGCTCGCGGAACTCGGCTACCTGGGCGTGTTCCTGGGCGGGACCACGACCCTGGTCGAGGACACCGGCCCGACGTTCACGCTGGCCAACCAGGCCGAGCTCGGGCAGCTGCTGGCATCGGCACGCCATTACATCGAGATCCACCAGCTGCTCCCGGTCGTCGTCCCCGCCGTCGCGATCGCGATCGCCGCGCTGGCCTTCGAGTTGCTCGGCGTCGCGATCCGCGGACGTCATCCATATACTGGACCTGCGTGAGCACCGCGCGGATGCTGGCATGAGCACGGCCGCGGACCGCAATCCGCCCGATCCGGCCGACGACCTCCGCCGGCGCGCCGAGACCGCGCGGCAGGGCGGTTCCGCGAAGTATGCGGAGAAGCTCCGCGATCAGCGCAAGCTCCCGGTTCGGCGCCGGCTCGAGCTGCTGCTGGATCCCGGCTTCCAGGTGGAGGACGGCCTGCTGGCCCACTCGGACGAGCCGGGCTACGGCGCGGACGGCGTGGTCACGGTGGTCGGCCAGATCGATTCACGGACCGTCTGCGTCATGGCGAACGACCCGACGGTCAAGGCGGGATCCTGGGGCGCCCGGACCGTGGAGAAGATCATCCGGATCCAGGAGACGGCGCAACGCCTCCAGGTGCCGATCTTCTACCTGGTCGATTCGGCCGGCGCCCGGATCACCGACCAGGTCGTCATGTTCCCCGGCCGGCGCCACGCCGGGCGCATCTTCTGGCAGGAGGTGCAGCTCTCCGGCGTCGTGCCGCAGATCTGCCTGCTGTTCGGACCATCGGCCGCGGGCGGCGCCTACATCCCGGCTTTCTGCGACCTCACGATCATGGTCGAGGGCAACGCGAGCATGTACCTGGGCTCGCCCCGGATGGCCGAGATGGTCATCCACGAGAAGGTCACCCTCGAGGAGATGGGTGGGGCGCGCATGCACTGCACGGTGAGCGGGTGTGGCGACCTGCTGGTGTCTTCTGAGGAGGAGGCGATTGCCGCCGGTCGGCGGTACCTCTCGTATCTTCCCCAGAACTGGCGCGAGCCGGCGCCGCCCGGGCCCGCGCAGGATGCCCGGCCTCCCTACCCACTCGAGGAGCTCGTCCCCGAGGACGAGGGGCGCGCCTTCAACATGCAGCACCTGATCGACGGCGTCGTCGACGAGGGCAGCTTCTTCGAGATCAAGGCGCTGTACGCGCGCGAGATCATCTGCGGGCTGGCGCGGCTGGAGGGCCGCCCGATCGGGGTCATCGCGAACCAGCCCATGCAGAAGGGAGGGATCCTGTTCGTCGATTCGGCGGACAAGGCGGCCCGCTTCATCTGGTTGTGCGACGCCTTCAACCTCCCGCTCCTCTTCCTCGCAGACGTCCCGGGCTTCATGATCGGCACTGCGGTCGAACGCCAGGGCATCATCCGGCACGGGGCCAAGCTGATCGCCGCCGTGTCGGAGGCGACCGTGCCGAAGGTCTCGGTGATCGTGCGCAAGGCGTACGGCGCGGGCCTGTACGCCATGGCGGGACCGGCCTTCGAGCCCGACGCGACGCTCGCCCTGCCGACCGCCATGATCGCCGTGATGGGCCCCAGCGCGGCGGTCAACGCCGTCTTCTACAACAAGATCCAGGAGCTCCCCGAGGCCGAGCGGCCCGCGTACGTCAAGAGACTGCAGGACGAGTACCGGGAGGATATCGACCTCTACCGGCTCGCCTCCGACCTGATCGTCGATGCCGTCGTGGCGCCCAGCGAGCTCCGCCGTGAGCTGGCGGCCCGATTCGCGCTCTACGCGACCCGCCGGACGCCCCGGGTCCAGCGCAAGCACGGCGTCTTCCCCGTCTGAGACTCAGCCTTTACGGGGTCAGCTTTCCGACACCGTTGTCTTCTGGCCGTCGCCGGCACCGGGGATCCTGCGCCGCCGCCTCAGCTAGATTTCAAAGATGTCGAAGGGAGAGCCGGGGGCGACCGGCCCAGACCCGGCCGGGCCGATCGTGGTCCGCGACGACCCGGACCATCCTGACCAGGGCTTTGCCGACCTCTACGCCGCCCTGCCGCCCCCGGTCGATCTCGAGCCGTGGCTGAGTCTCGGCCTGAAGGCCCGCCCGCCGGTCCTCTACCTCGGGATCGGCGCCGGCCGGCTGGCCATCCCACTCTGGCAGGCGGGCATCCGGCTGGTCGGCGTCGACGCGCACCCCGGCATGCTGAAGCGGCTGACCGCCGTGCTTCCCGACATCCAGGTCCATCGGTCTCGCGTCGAGGATCTCGACCTGCAGGCCCGTTTCGACCTCGTCATCGTGCCGTCGAACATCCTGTGCACGACGGATCGCCTTCGGCGCGCGGCGGCGCACCTGAAGCCAGGCGGGCGCCTCGCGTTCGAGCTGATGAACCCGCACTGGCTGCGCGTGACGACCCATCAAGACGTCCGCGTCCTCGACTTCACCGCCGAGCGGGCCCAGATCGAGGTCGACTACCATCCGCCCTCCGGCCCCCGCTACACGCAAGTTGCGTCGGTCCCGCTGGTCTGGCCCGAGCGCATCGAGGAATGGCTGGACACCGCCGGGCTTCAGCTGCACCGGATGAGACCGTCGGTTGAGGGACCGCTCGAGGAGAGCCCGACCTTCTACGTCGAGGCGGTCAGCGCCGGGCTTTCTCGCTGATCGCCGAGCGGGCCGCCTCGACGACCTCCTCGATCGTGTCGCACACCCGGGCCCCGGCCCGGGTCAGGGCGTCGACCTTGGAGGCGGCCGTCCCCCGGTTGCCCGAGATGATGGCGCCGGCGTGCCCCATTCGCTTGCCGGGGGGCGCGGTCCGGCCGCTGATGAAGCCGATCACGGGCTTGCCGAAGCCGGGCGCGATCACGGCCTCGGCGGCCCGCTCCTCGTCGCTGCCGCCGATCTCGCCGATCATGACGACGGACTGGGTCTTCGGGTCGTCGCGGAAGAGCGCGAGCACCTCGGTGAAGGAGAGCCCGAGGATCGGATCGCCCCCGATCCCGACCGAGGTCGTCTGCCCTAGCCCGGCCTGGGTCAGACCCTGGATCACCTCGTAGGTCAGGGTTCCGCTGCGCGACACGATGCCGACCGGGCCCGGCGTGTTGATGTGGTTCGGGATGATGCCGACCTTCGCCTCGCCGGCGGTCACCAGCCCGGGGCAGTTGGGGCCGATCAGGCGGGCGCCCGCCTCCTGGACGAAGGCTCGCGCGCGCACCATGTCGTAGAGCGGTATGCCCTCCGTGATGCACACGATCAGGTCGATGCCGGCGGCCGCCGCCTCCATGATCGCGTCCGCCGCGAACGGCGCGGGCACGAAGACGCCGCTGACAGTGGCGGAGGTCGCGGCCCTCGCCTCGGCCACCGTGTCGAAGATCGGAACACCCAGGGCTTTGCTGCCGCCCTTTCCCGGGCTCACCCCGGCCACGACGTTCGTCCCGTAGGCCTTCATCGCCTCGGTGTGGAAGCTGCCTTCGCGTCCGGTCAGCCCCTGGACCAGGACGCGGCTGTCGCGCGACAGGAGGATGCTCACGACGGGTGGCCCGCCAGCTCGACGATCTTGCGCGCGGCTGCGGTGGCGCTCGCCTCGGGCGTGATCCCGGCTTCGCTCAGCATCCGCCGGCCTTCCTCCTCGCGTGTGCCCGTCATCCGGACGACGAGCGGCACCGTGAGATGCAGGTCGCGCGAGGCGTCGATCACGCCGCGGGCGACCTCGTCGCCGCGGGTGATGCCGCCGAAGATATTGATCAGGATGCCGCGGACGCGCGTGTCCATGGCGAGCAGCTCGAGCGCGTTGTGCACGACGTCGGCTTTCGCGCCGCCGCCGATGTCCAGGAAGTTCGCCGCCCGGCCGCCTTCGCGCTGGACCAGGTCGAGCGTGTTCATGACCAGGCCGGCGCCGTTGCCGATCACCCCGATCCACCCGTCGAGGCGGACGTAGGTGAGCCGGCGCCGGCGGGCCTCGGCCTCCAGCGGATCGTCCGCGCCCTCGTCGGCTCCCTGGAGGTCCTTGTGCCGGAAGGCGCTGTTGTCGTCGACCTCCAGCTTGCCGTCCGCGGCCACCAGGCCGCCGTCCCGGGTCAGGGCGAGGGGATTGATCTCGATCGTCGTCGCGTCGAGGCTCTTGGCAAGCCCGTACAGCTTCTGGATGATGGGCACGAGCTGCGCCTGCAGCGGCCCGAGCCCGGCCTGGAACACGAGCGCCCGCAACTCGAAGGCGAGCGGCCCGCGCCACGGATCGGGATGCAAACGCGCGATCGCCTGTGGCCGCGTCTCGGCCACCTCCTCGATGTCCATGCCGCCCGCCGCGCTCAGGATCAGGACCGCGTTCCGCGCATCGCGGTCGAGCGTGAGCCCCAGGTAGAGCTCGCGCGTGATCTCCTGGGCGACCTCACACCAGAGCTCCCTGACCGGGAAGTCCTTGATCGACATGCGCAGGATCTCCGCGGCGGCGCGCTTGGCGTCGGCCGGGGTTCTCGCGAGCTTGATCCCGCCGGCCTTGCCCCGGCCGCCGACGGGCACCTGTGCCTTGATGGCGATCGGCCCGAGCGCGCCGGCGGCGAGCGCCGCCTCGTCGGACGTCCGCGCCAGCCGGCCGTCGGGGACCGGGATGCCGGCAGCCCTGAACTTCTCCTTGACCTGGTATTCGAGGAACTTCACGCGGTGAATTCAGGATACGGGTTTGCCCTTTCGACCCTGGTGTCCCTGAGACGCGCCTCAGGCGGCGGGGGGCTTCACAACGGGATGTTGCCGTGCCGCCGCTGCGGACCTTCCCGCCGCTTGTCGCGGAGCAGCGCCAGGCAGCGGATCAGGGTCGACCGGGTCTGCTGCGGCTCGATCACGTCGTCGAGGAAGCCGCGCTCCGCCGCGATGTACGGATTGGCGAAGCGCTCTGTGTAGTCCTGGACCAGCTCCTGCGCCTTCGCCTTCGGATCGTCGGCGCCGGCGATCTCACGTTTGAAGATGACGTTGACAGCGGCCTGGGGCCCCATCACCGCGATCTCCGCGGTCGGCCAGCCGAAATTGAAGTCGGCCCCGATGTGCTTGGACGCCATGACGTCGTAGGCGCCGCCGTAGGCCTTGCGCGTGATCACGGTGAGCTTGGGCACGGTCGCCTCGGCGAACGCATAGAGCAGCTTCGCCCCGTGCCGGATGATGCCGTTGTACTCCTGCGCCGTCCCCGGCAAGAACCCCGGGACGTCGACGAAGGTGACGAGCGGGATGTTGAAGGCGTCGCAGAATCGCACGAAGCGGGCGGCCTTGACCGACGCGTTGATGTCGAGCGCGCCGGCCAGGATGCGCGGCTGGTTGGCCACGATCCCGACCGGATGCCCGTCGAGACGGGCGAAGCCGATCACGATGTTCTCGGCGTAGTGCCCCTGCACCTCGAGGAAGCTCTCCCGGTCGACCACCCCCTCGATCGCGCCCTTGATGTCGTACGGCTGGGCAGGATTCTCGGGCACCAGCGTCTGGAGCGCTGGCTCCTGCCGGTCCGGCTCCTCCGTTGGGGTGGCGCGCGGCGGCGCCTCCTGGTTGTTGCTCGGCAGGTAAGAGAGCAGCCGCCGCACCTGGGCGAACCCCTCGCGCTCGGTCTCGGCCAGGAAGTGGGCAACCCCGCTCTTGATGTTGTGGACCGCGGCGCCGCCCAGCTCGTCGAACGTCACCTTCTCACCGGTCGTGACCCGGATCACCTCGGGCCCGGTGATGAACATGTAGCCGAGATGCTCGACCATGAAGATGAAATCCGTGATCGCCGGCGAGTAGACGGCGCCGCCGGTACACGGGCCGACGATGACGGAGAGCTGCGGCACGACGCCCGACGACAGCACGTTGCGATAGAAGATGTCGGCGTAGCCGGCCAGCGACACCACCCCCTCCTGGATGCGGGCGCCTCCCGAGTCGTTGATCCCGATGCAGGGCCGCCCCGCCTTGACCGCCAGGTCCATGACCTTACAGACCTTCTCCGCGAAGACCTCGCCGAGCGAGCCGCCGAAGACGCTCGCGTCGTGGGCGAAGACGAAGACGTCGCGGCCGTCGACCTGCCCGGAGCCGGTCACCACGCCGTCCCCGGGGATCTTGCGCTCGCCCATGCCGAAGGCTTCCGTGCGGTGGACCGCGAAGGCATCGAGCTCCACGAACGATCCGGGGTCGAGCAGGAGATCGATCCGCTCGCGAGCGGTCAGCTTGCCCTTCGGGTGCTGTTTGTCCGCGGCGTCGCCGCCCCGATGCATGGCATCGTACTTGCGCTTCCGCAACAGGTTGATGCGCCGGTCGGCGGAGCCATTGACCTGGCGGTCCTGCGGCTGCGGCCGGGGAGCTTTCGCCATGGGATCAGTCCCGCGACCCGGGCCGGTATTCGCCGAAGGCCTCGCGCAGGACGCCGCAGACCTCGCCGATGGTGGCGTAGGCGCGCAGCGCCTCCCGCATGGGCGGCAGCAGGTTCTCGGTCCCGCGCGCCGCACTCCGGACGTCGTCGAGCGCGGCTTTCACGCGGTCCGCGTCCCGGCCGGCCCGCAGGCGGCGCAGGGCGTCGATCTGCTCCTCTTCGAAACGAGGCCCGATCCGGACGATTTCCGTCGGCACATCGCGCTCCTGGTCGCGGTAGCGGTTGACGCCCACCACGACCCGTTCGCCCCGCTCGACGGCCTGCTGCTGCCGGTAGGCGCTCTCCTGGATGGCGGCCTGGGTGAACCCCGACTCGATCGCCTCGACGGCGCCGCCCCGCCGGTCGATCTCGGCCATCAGCGCGCGGGCCCGCTCCTCCAGCTCGTCGGTGAGCGCCTCGACCAGGTAGCTGCCGCCCAGGGGATCCGCGACCGCGGCGACGTTCGTCTCGTGGGCAAGGACCTGCTGCGTCCGCACCGAGAGCGTGGCGGCCTCCTGGGAGGGCAGCCCGAGCGCCTCGTCGAAGGAATTCGCGTGCAGGCTCTGGGTGCCGCCCAGGATCGCGCTCAGCGATTGCAGAGCCACCCGCACGACGTTGTTGTGCGGTTGCTGGGCGGTCAGCGTGCTGCCGCCGGTCTGCGCGTGGAAGCGCAGCATCTGGGCACGCGGGTCGTCGATGCCGAACCGTTCCTTGACGATCGTGGCCCACAGCCGGCGGGCCGCCCGGAACTTCGCAACCTCCTCGAAGAAGTCGGAGAAGACCGCGAAGAAGAAGGACATGCGCGGGGCGGCCTTCTCCAGCGGCAGCCCGCTGCGCCGGCAGGCCTCGCCATAGGCGATCGCGTGCGCCATGGTGAAGCCCAGCTCCTGGACCGCGGTAGCGCCCGCCTCGCGGATGTGATAGCCGGAGATCGAGATCGTGTTCCAGTTGGGCAGGCGCGCCTCGCAGTAGTTGAAGAGGTCGGTGACCAGCCGCATCGAGGGCCGCGGCGGGAAGATGTAGGTGCCGCGCGCGGCGAACTCCTTGAGGATGTCGTTCTGTACCGTGCCGTTCAGCTGCGTGCCCGCAACGCCCTGCTGCTCGGCGACCAGCTCGTAGAGCAACAGCAGGAGGGCCGCCGGCGCATTGATGGTCATCGAGGTGGAGACCCGGTCCAGCGGGATGTCCTCGAACAGGGCCTCCATGTCCCGCAGCGAGGAGATCGAGACGCCGACCTTGCCGACTTCCCCACGCGCGATCGGGGCGTCCGCGTCGTGGCCGATCTGGGTCGGCAGATCAAACGCCGCCGAGAGCCCGGTCTGCCCCTGGCCGAGCAGGAACCGGAATCGCTTGTTCGTCTCGGCCGCGGTCCCGAAGCCGGCGTACTGCCGGATGGTCCACAGCCGCTGCCGGTACATCCGGGGGTAGATGCCGCGCGTGAACGGATAGGCGCCCGGAGGCGGCGGGTCCTCCCGCACGTCGGCCTTCCCGTAGACGGGGTTCAGCGGGATCCCGCTGTCCGACACGGGCTCGGGCGCCGCCTCGGAGATGGCGTCGGCGTCCGGCTGACGGTGTTTCTGGCGCGCCGGCGTCGCCATCAGCCGGCCTTCACGAACTCGGTGAGCACGCCGCAGACCCCCCTGGGGTGGATGAACGCGACCTGCGTGCCCTTCGCGCCCGGTCGGGGCGCGCGATCGATCAGCTCCGCCCCGGCGGCCTCGGCCCGGGTGAGCGCCCCGCCGACGTCGTCCGTCGTGTAGGCCAGGTGGTGCATCGCCTCGCCGCGATCCTCCAGGAATTTGTGCAGGCGCGAGCGCCCGTCCAGCGGCGCGAGCAGCTCGATGTGGCTGTCGCCGATCGGCATCATGGCGATCTCGATGCCCTCCAAAGGCAACCGCTCCCGGTGCGAGACCGTCAGGCCGAGGCGATCCCTGTAGAGCCGGACGGCGGCGTCGAGATCGCGGACGGCGATCCCGACGTGATCGATCCGGCTCAGCATAGGTAGATCATAGTGTCGGCGTCACGACCGGCTTCGCCGCTAGGCTGGAGGTATGGCCCGCCAGCTGACCATGACCCGGCGCAAGCTCGGCCGCACGCCGCTCGACGTGCCGGTCATCGGCATGGGCACCTGGCAGACGTTCGACACGCGGACCGACCGGCGGCCCATCGTGGAGGAGGCGATCGAGGCGGGGATCACCCTGTTCGACTCGTCGCCGATGTACGGCCAGGCCGAGGAGACGCTCGCGCGCGCGATCGCCGGCCGGCGGGACCAGGTCACGATCGCCACCAAGGTCTGGACCCCGGATCCGGCGGCCGGGCGCCAGCAGGTCGCGCACGCGCTCGACCTCTTCGGGCGGGTCGAGATCTACCAGGTGCACAACCTGGTCAACTGGCAGGCGCACCTCCCGATCCTGGAAGCGCTCAAGGGCGAGGGCAAGGTGATCGCGGTCGGGGCGACCCATTACCTGAGCTCGGCGTATGACGAGCTCTGCGCGCTGATGCGCTCCGGCCGCCTCGATATGGTCCAGGTGCCCTACAACCCGGTGCGCCGGGAGGTCGAACGGCAGGTCCTTCCGCTCGCCAAAGAGCTCGGACTCGGGGTGCTCGTCCACAGCCCGCTGCGCGACGGCGTGCTCAGCCGGTCGCCCGACGCGGGCCGGCTGCAGGCGCTGGGAGTCGAGACCTGGGCTCAGGCGGTCCTGAAGTGGATCGCCAGCGACGAGCGGGTCAGCTGCGTGCTGACCGCGACCAAGACGCCCGGGCGGCCGACCGAGAACGCCCAGGCGGGCCGGCCGCCCTGGTTCGACGAAGGCCAGCGCCAATGGATCGCCTCCTGGGTGCGCGGCTGAGGCCGGATGCGCATCGAGGTCAAACGCGGCGACATCACGCTGGAACAGGTCGATGCGATCGTCAACGCCGCCAACACCCGCTTGATCCAGGGCGGCGGCGTCGACCACGCGATCCATCGGGCGGCGGGTCCCGAGCTGCAGGCCGCCTGCCTCGCACTGGGCGGCTGCGAGACAGGAGATGCGAAGGCGACCCCGGGATTTCGACTCCCGGCGAAGTGGGTGATCCACGCCGTCGGGCCGCGGTGGTCGGGAGGTCAGCGAGGCGAAGACGAGCAGCTCGCCACCTGCTACCGCCGGAGCCTCGAGGTCGCGGATCAGCTCGGGGCGCGCAGCCTCGCGTTCCCGGCGATCTCGACCGGCATCTATGGCTTTCCGGCCGACCGGGCGGCGGCGATCGCGGTGCGGACCCTGCGCGGGACGCCGACCCGCGTCGAGCTGGTGCGACTGCTCGCCTTCGACGGCGACACCGCAGCGCTCCTCGAAGCCGAGCTCGCTAGAGGCTGAACTCGCCCCGCGCGACGATCACGGCCGACCCTCCCACCTCGACCCGCTCGATCCGGTCCGGCGTGCCGGAGACCCGGGCGAAGAGCGTCGAGGGCCGCGAGATCTCAACGCCCTGGCTGATCTCGATCTCGCTGTCGAACGCGATCCGCTCGTATCGCGCGAGGTGGACCGCAAGCGGTCCCGCCGCCGATCCAGTGGCCGGATCCTCGGGGACCCCGAGGCCGGGCCCGAACATCCGGGTCTTCCAGCGCCGTGCGGCGCCGGCGAAGCAGCTGATCCCGGTCGACGGGAGCAGCCGTGCCAGCGCCGCCAGGTCAGGTTGCAGCCGGGCCACCTCGGCCTCCGTCTCCAGACCGACGAAGGCGTGCCGAACGCCGTTGTCGTAGACGTCGACCGGGAGCGCCGCCTTCTGCACGCCGAGCGCCCGGAGCAGCGCATCCGGCTGTGGCATCGGCTCGATCCTGGGCGTGACCTGCGTCATCCAGCCGAACCGAAGCGCTTCGCCCTCGCGGTCGAGCCGGATCGGGATCACGCCGGCATCGCAGCGAAGGCGGATCGCGCCGGCGGTCGTCCCCGCCGCCAGAACGAACCCCGTTCCCAGCACCGGGTGCCCAGCGAAGGGCAGCTCCACGTTCGGGGTGAAGATCCGGATGCGAAAGTCCGCCGCCGCATCGCCGGGGTAGACGAAGACCGTTTCCGAAAAGTGCATCTCCCGGGCCAGCGCGTGCAGCAGGCCGTCGTCGATGGCGCTGGCGTGGGTGAAGACGGCCAGCTGGTTTCCCTGAAGGGGGCGGTCGGTGAAGACGTCGCAGATGACGAAGGGATGGGATCCCATCGTCACCCGCTCCGCTTGAGCAGGCCCAGCCGCTTGGCACGGCGTTCGGCCCGGCTGAACGTCCAGATCGAGGCCGGCACCAGGACCACTCCCAGGGCGAGCAGCAGCGCGATGTTGGCCATCTCGGTGGAAAGGTTGGCGTTCTTGAGCAGGGCGTCCCGGACGCCGGCCAGGGCATAGGTCAGCGGCGACAGGTGCCCGATGATGTCCAGCGGCAGCGGCAGCACGCTGAGCGGATAGTAGACGCCGGAGACCAGCAGGAGGATCCCCTGGACCGCGACCGTCATCTGCTCACCTTTCTCGGTGGAGAGCAGCGGCAGGACCGCGGTGAAGACCCCGAGGCCGATCAGTGGCAGGATGGCCGCCCCCAGGATGGCGAGCGCACTCCCCCAGTCGGCATGGGAGAAGTCGAGCGGGAAGATCAGGACCACCACGACCGCGATCAGGACTCCGCGCAGGATCCCGTAAAGGAGCGACGACAGGCACAGGCCGAGCAGGTGCGTGACGCGCTTGACCGGAGCCATGAACGTGTACTCGATCGTCCCTTCCCAGCGCTCCCAGGCGATCCCGAAGGCGATCTCGAAGAACACCATCGACAGGAAGCTCCAGAGCAGCGAGCCCAGCAGCAGGTACAGCTGCGCCGCCCGCAGGTTGAACTGCGCCTGGCCGACGCCGAGCGACGCCAGCCCCGAGGCCAGGAACCCGATGCTCATCACACTGACCAGGCTGTACAGCCACCAGACGACCTCCCACAGCCAGTAGCGGCGGTAGAGGTTGCGCTGCCGCTCGATGAAACCGAGCAGCGCATTCCCCTCCCAGCGCAGGCTGGTCGTCGTCCGCTCGATCGCCGCCTCACGCCGGCGGCGGTTCCGTGTCGCGCGCCGGGCTTCGGCCGCGTCGCGACCGTGGCGACGGAGCTGGGCGTCCTGCCGCAGGGCTGCCTGTCGCTCGGTCGCCGCCGCGTAGGTGAAATCGCTATCCGCTTTCATCGTCCTCCTCCAGGCTCTTCCCGGAGAGCCGCATGAACACGTCTTCCAGGCTGGCCGGCCGCCCCGGCTCGCCATAGCGCTGGCAGAGCTGCGCCGGGCCGCCCTCGGCGAGGATCCGGCCGCGGTCGATGATCACGACCTGGTCGCAGACGGCCTCGGCCTCCTGCAGGTCGTGGGTGCAGAGCAGCACGGTCGCCGCCCGCTCCTCGCGGAGCATCCGCAGCAGCGCCTGCACCTCCCGCTTGGATCGGGGGTCGAGTCCGGTGGTCGGCTCGTCCATCAGCAGCAGCGACGGCGACGTCATGTAACTGCGGGCGATCGCCACCTTCTGCTGCTGTCCCCGCGACAGCTGCTTCATGGGACGGTCGAGCGTGTCCAGGGGCAGCCCGAGCCGGTCCAGGATGGCTTCCACCTGCCGGCGGGTGCCGGGACCGCCGGCGCCGTAGAGGCGGGCCGCGTACACCATGTTCTCCCAGGGGCTCATCTCCTTGAAGAAGGCCGCCTCCACCGACACCCGGTTGATGTGCCGCCGCACCGCAGCCGCGTCGCGCACGACGTCCCACCCGAAGACCGAGGCCGACCCGGCATCCGGCAGCAGAAGGGTCGCGAGGATGCGAACCAGCGTCGACTTGCCGCTGCCGTTGGCTCCGAGGATGCCGGTGATGTGACCGTGCTTGACCTCCAGGTTGACGTCGTGCAGGGCGACCTTCTCCTTGACCTCGCGCCGCCAGAACGCGGGCCCCACCGCCCGGCTGCGGACGCTGAAGCGCTTGGCGATGCCGTGCGTCTCGACGGCGGGGGTCTTCATCTCGGAAATCGCCACGATTGCCATGGTTGTGAAACTCCTTGTGCTGTTTCGGACAAACAAAAAACCGTGGGCCCTGGGGGCCACACGGTCCGAAACGTCCTGCGTCGCGTGCTTAGGCTATTCGGTACTCAATGCAGCGCCCCGTCAAGGCAGGCTCCGCCCTCGAAACGCGTAATGCCTGCGATGATCCTCTGACGCTGCTTCACTCGGGCACGCTCCTTTTGCCGGTCGGTCCGGCCGGGCAGTAGCGTACGCCATCGACCCGACCCACGTCAACCCGCACGGTTGCTCGCCAGGGAGCGCGCCTGCCAGAGCAGCTCGCCGACGCTCCATGCCTGCGCGATCGCGCCCGCCGGCCGGTAGGGGGGCTCGGCCTCGAAGATCTCGCTGATCGTTCCCACCCCCGCCTCGCGCAGATGGGCGTGAAAGGGCGCGAGGATCCGCCCGGTGATCGAGGGATCGCCGTGCAGCCGTCGGTGCGCGTCGAGGTAGGGGCCGAGCAGCCAGGGCCAGACGATGCCCATCTGGTAGGCCCCGTCGCGCTGGCGATGATCGCCTTCGAAGCGGAATTGGTAGCGCGGATCGTCCGGACTGAGCGTGCGCAGCCCGCACGGGGTCAGGAGTTTCGCGGTGACGACGTCGAGCGCCGAGCGCGCCCGCGGGCCCTCGATCAACGGGGCGATCAAGCCGAGCGCGAGGA
>DASQGL010000129.1:0-37064 GCA_035632635.1 Candidatus Limnocylindrales bacterium | reverse complement strand
CAGTGGTATCCGGTCCCCGCGGGCGTCGACGCGGTGGGCGGCAATTACTTCCTGCCCGGCAGCGAGAGCCTGAAGACGAAGCTCGGCGATCCCTGGCCCGCCTGCAAGTTCACCGGCTACAACCCGAACACGATCACCGCCGCGCAGCTGTACGTCGACGGGGTGCCCTGCGTGCTGGTGGCGCCCAAGCCGCCTGAGCCGGCGCCCACGCCGTCCCCGTCCGGCCTCCCGATCGGCGTGCCACCCGGCATCTGCCCGCCCGGCTGGATTCAGAACGACAAATGCATCCTGCCGTTCCCATCGCCACCCGCCCACTGAGCGCGATTTCGCCCGGCTGAGCGGTCGCCCGCAAGGGCGGTCCGGCTACGTCACGAGGAGCGCGGCTCGACGGGCAGGCTCAGGCGTTCCCGGATTCCGAGGTGCCGCTCTTCTCGCCCAGGCCTTCGCCGTTGCCGTACTGATTGCGTGCCGTCATCTGCGAGGCCCGATCCCGCAACTCGATGCCCTTCTGCATCAGGTCCTCCCGCATCTCCTCGCCGCTCTTGGGCGCCAGCAGGAGCGCAAGCCCGAAGCCGACCGCCACCCCGATCAGCAGCCCGGTCATGAACTTCTCGACGCCGCTGTCCTCCTCCTGGGTCACGCGGGTGCGGCGAAGGGCGGCGACGGCGTCGCCGACGCGGTCCTTGACCTCGAGGTCTTCGGCTGCCCTGGTTGCCCGCTCGACCAAGTCGCTCAGGCGGCTCATCGTCTTCTCGACCGTCTTTTCCATCGTCTGCTGGTCCATCCTTGCCTCCGCTGTGTGAGCTGTTGGATTGCTGTCGGTACGGGTCTGGCCTAGGGAGCGCCCGCCTGACGCTTCGGCTGCGCCGCGAATCGCCCGGAGGCGGAGCGCGCCCGTGAGGCACTGGCCTCCGACCCGGCCGGCCCGCCGCTGTCGAGCGAACCCTGCACCTGGCCCAGCCAGCGGGCCAGGCGGCGGCGGGTGACGGCTCCGGCGTCCGGGGCGTAGAGGAGGGCGAGGGCAGCCCCGAGCATCGCGCCGTGCCTCAATCCGCGAAAGTACCCCATCGCACCTCCGTGCTGCCCGCTTTGCCTCGAACCGTACAGCCATCGTACCATTTGTTCCCGGCACCACCGGGACAGATTCCCGAGCGCCACTGTCGGGCATTGCGTAGTACGTGCGGTATACTAAGCACCATCATCGGGGCGGAAAAGATGACAAGGCGGTTGTCGCAATGAAGGAGGGGTCATGAGCGAAGTCGTCGACGAGGATGTCAACGTCCTCTTCATCGAGGACGATCCGGCGGTAGCGGAGATGTACAAGCTCAAGCTCGAGCTGGACGGTTACCAGGTCACGGTCGCGAAGTCCGGAGAGGAGGGCCTGGACCAGGCGAAGAAGCACGTCCCCGACATCGTCTTCCTCGACATCCGCCTGCCCAAGATGGACGGGTTCGCGGTCCTCGAGAACCTGCGAGCCGACACCGTCACGCGCAACATCCCGGTGATCATCCTCTCCAACTACGGGGAGAAGGAACTCGTCGACCGGGGCCTCAAGCTCGGCGCCCTCGATTACCTGATCAAGTCAGAGACCACCCCGGCCAGCCTCAGCCGCGGCGTCCAAGACTGGGTCAAGGAGTAAGCCCTGGCTCTCAACCGCAACCAGCGCCTTGCCGGGGCCTTCGACCTGGACAAGCCCCTCTACACGATCAGCGTTGCCTCCGAGATCCTGGAAACCCATCCGCGGACACTCATGATGTACGAGGATCTCGGGCTGATTGAGCCTTACCGGACCGCCACCAACCGCCGGCGATACTCGCAACGGAACGTCCGCAAGCTGCAGGTGATCCAGCAGCTCACCCGGGAGAAGGGGGTCAACCTTGCGGGCGTGAAGTACATCCTCATGCTGCTCGAGGCCCTCAAGCAGGGCGGCGTCAAGCCGCCGGACGACCTCAAGCAGGTCTACGACCTCTACGAGGAGATCCTCTAGCTAGGCTCGAGCGTTTCGCCGTCCTGGTCGAGCGCCTCCCCGGTGTAGCTGTCGCGGGGGTTGTCGAGCGCGCCGGGAGCTCGCTCGGACACTCGGATCGCGGCCTCCTCGGCACTGGGGGCCCCGCCTTCATCGCCGGCTGGGACCTGCCAATCGCTGCCGCTCTCCGGGTTCTCGGTCTCGGCGTCCTGGAGCCGAGGGGGCTCTTCGGCGTCCCGCACGCGGTCCGGCACCTCTTCCCTGAGCCGCTCGTCCAGCGAGTCCTGGTGCCAGTAGTCGTCGGGTGCCTGCTTGTGGTCGCGGGGCGGAATCAGGCCCTCGTGCGCGGTCGGATCCGCAGGCAGGGCCCCGTCGAGGTCCGGCAGGCCCTCCGCATCGAGGTCTTCACTGTGACTTGCCATTCGCCTACCATACCTCGACGCCCGAGCAGCGCGGGCGCGCCATCTCGGGACTCGAACCGGGTGGGCTCAGCCGGCCGCGATCGCGGGGCTCTCGTCGACCAGGTGGGGCGTGGCCTCGTCCGGATCGATCGGGGCGTGGCTCGACGCGGCGGCGATCTCGATCGCGCCGGCCTTGGTCCCGGCCGCCCTCGGCGACGCGGTCTCGCCCCTGAGGAGGCGGTCGAGCTCGGCTCCGTCGATGGTCTCGACTTCCCGCAGGTGCTCGGCGACGCGGATCAAGGTCGCCTTGCTTGTGGTCAGGATGTCGTGAGCGGCCCGATAGGCCTGGTCGGTCAGCGCCTTGACCTCGGCGTCGACGTCGGCCGCAGTCAGCTCCGAGAAGAACTGGCTTTCGCCGTCTCCCTTGCCGTGAAGGGTGACGAGCCCGAGGCGGTCACTCATGCCGAGCTCGCAGACCATGGATCGCGCGATATTGGTGGCCTGCTCGATGTCCTGCTTCGCGCCGGAGGTCACGTCGCCGAAGATGATCTCCTCCGCCGCGCGCCCTCCCATGGCCGCCGCCATCCGCGCCTGCAGCTCCGATTTGGAAGTCAGGTACCGATCCCGCGTCGGGAGCTGGATGGTCACGCCCAGCGCCTGACCCCGCGAGATGACCGACACCTTGTGCACCGGATCCGACCTGGGCATCGCCTTCATGACCAGCGCATGGCCCACCTCGTGGTAGGCGATGATGGCCTTCTCCTCCTCGGTGATCATGCGGCTCTTCTTCTCAGGACCGGCCATTACGCGCATGCTGGCCTCCTCGAGATCCTGAGTCCCGATCGCCCGACGCCCTCCACGGCCGGCGAGGATCGCCGCCTCGTTCAGCAGGTTGGCCAGATCGGCGCCGGTGAAGCCGGGCGTGTGTCGGGCGATCACATCGAGATCGATCGTGGGCTCGAGCGGCTTCTCGGCCGCGTAGAGGGAGAGGATGGCCCGACGGCCATTCAGGTCGGGCGCGTCGATCGCCACGCGGCGGTCGAACCGCCCGGACCGGAGCAGGGCGGGGTCGAGAACGTCGGGCCGGTTGGTGGCCGCGATCACGACCACGGCGCTATCGGTCGTGAACCCGTCCATCTCGACGAGCAGCTGGTTGAGCGTTTGCTCGCGCTCCTCGTTCGTCCGGATGTTCGAGCCACCGCGCCGCCGGCCGAGCGCATCGATCTCGTCGAGGAAGATGATGCAGGGCGCGTGCTTCTTCGCGTGCTTGAAGAGGTCGCGCACGCGTGCCGCGCCGACCCCGACGAACATCTCGACGAAGTCCGATCCGCTCATCGAGAAGTAGGGCACGCCGGCTTCACCGGCCACCGCCCGCGACAGGAGCGTCTTGCCGGTGCCGGGAGGTCCGACGAGCAGGATGCCCCGGGGCATCCGCGCCCCCAGGTCCTTGAACACGGTCGGGGCCCGCAGGAACTTGACCACTTCTTCGAGTTCCTGCTTGGCCTCATCGACACCGACGACTTCGGCGAACGTGACCGGCGTCTTGATCGGCTGTTGGGGCTCAGCCAGGTGCTTCGTGAACGCCCCCATCGGGTTGCCGAGGAGGTTGCTCCGGCGCAGCAGCAGGAAGAGCACGGCGCCCAGCACCAGCAGCCCGAGCAGGTTGGGAATCAGAGGCGTGATGTTCGTGTCATCCTGGACGGTCACCTTGACCCCGTCTTTCCGCAGCTGGTCGGTGATCGCCATCGACGGCTCCTTCTGCGTCCAGAACCGGTTGCCCTGCCGGTCCTGGAGCAGGATCCGCTGCCCCTCGATCGCCGCCGTTGCGATCTGCCCGTTCTCGGCCCGGTTCAGGACGTCGCTGATCGGGGTTGGCGCCTGGGCCCAGATCTGGTTGTCCGCGGTATGCGCGGCGAGCCAGGCGCCGCCGACGATGAGAAGCGCCACGACCACGGCTGCCGGGAGCAGCACATGACGCTGGCGAAGGACCGGCCAGCCGAGCCGGCGCCGGCCGTCGGGCCGGTTCGATCGGGTTGAACGCAGGAATGGAATCTTCATGTGCTCCTCAATTCGCTAATAGGCGACGGGCTGGTCCGACGAGGCGATCAGTGACCTGGCAGGCACCAGCGCCGGTCGCTGCCAGAAGGGATAGGCGGTGATGGCGGCGCTCTCGTCGCCGGTGACGCCGTTGTTGGCGTCGGCGAGCCGGTAGAAGGACCAGCTGACCCCGCCCTGGGCCCGGGTTTCGTCCATCGAGGCGACGATCTCGTCGACGGGGGGCGCGCCGGGCGTCCCGTTCTCGAGCACGGCGTCGTACGCCTGGGCGGTGATGCTCAACGGCCGCTGCAAGGGATTCACGCTGGGGTCGTGAAACTGGGCGAAGACCTGGTCGATGTAGGCGCGCACGCCATCGGCGCTCGCATATTGCGGCAGGCCGGTGGCGCGCCAGTAGGTCATCGGCGCGAAGACCTGGCAGTAGCGCGACATCGACGCGTAGGCGGAGGACGGATGGTCATAGGGGGTGGGGAAGGTGCTCGCGATCAGCAGGTAGGCCTTGCCCAGGCCGGGGAGACCGGGCAGGCCGGACCGGATCGCGGACAGGTATTCAGAGACGTTGGGATCCTGGGTGATCTGTTCCATGGTCAGCGCGAGGCCGTCGAGTCGCTGTCCCTCTTCCTGGAAGCGGGCGGCGGCGACCGCATCGGCGGCATCGCCGGCCGGATCGCCCAGCGCCGGCTCGATCCAGCCGATCACCTTGAGACCTTTCGCGTGGGCGAGCGGGAGGAGATCCTGCAGCGCATTCGACGCGTAGAAGTGACGCGTCGAGTCCGCCACGCGGATGTAGACGTGACTCAGATCGGCTCGTACGGCCGAGTCGACGAGCGCGGCCGCGCGGTCGGCGTCGGGATCGGCCCAATCGCCGTCGAAGATCATGAACCACCCGCCCTTCCCATCCACCCCGGCGAGCGCCGGCTGCGCCAGCGGAAGGGCGAAGTTCCGGGTGCGGAAGACCGGCACCTTGAGCGCGGCGGCAGGCCGCTGGAAGACCAGGAGCCGGGACGCGGCCCGGGCCTGATCGATCGCGTGCGCTTCGAGGATCGCCCGCACTCCAAATGGCGGCGCCAGCATGGCGAAGAGCAGGAGAAGGACGGCGATTCGTCCACCAAAGGCGGTCAGGTGTCTTACCATTGCCGTCATGCCCATCCGGATGGCCCTCGCGCCATCGCAGGCTGAGCCTAGCGACGCCTCGGGGGGCGTTCAAGCGGGGGGTCGCACGTTTAAGGTGATATGGCCCCCCACAACACATCGGGCTCCCGATCAAGTGATCACTCCGTGCAGCGGGGGATCACCTACGATCCACGGCGGCTCTGGCTCGCGGGCTTTGTCAGGATTGCTGATAAATGGGATATAATGCTTTCTAGTTTCCATTTGGGGAGGCATGCTGGTGGCAATGCCGCATAAGTCGAGTGAAGTTTCGGACATGTTCGACATCGAGCCACGTACGCTCTTCGTGTACGAGAGCGAGAATCTGATCGCTCCCGAGCGGACCCCCACGCAGCGGCGGCGCTATTCCCGCCGTGACATCGAGCGCATCCGGCTGATTCGTGAGCTGACCACGGTCCACGGGATCAACCTGGCCGGCGTCAAGGTCATCTTCTCGCTGATGGAATCGGCCGTGCAGAGCCGCCTGCACATCCCGGAGGGTGATTTCCCCGAGCTCGCCGCCGCCCGCCACCTCTGGGACTAGCCGCGGATCTGCCTGAGGCGCTCGACCGGTTCGAGGCGGTGCCGGCCGCCCGGCTGGTGCTCGGCCTCGACTTCGACGGCACGCTCGCGCCGATCGTCCGCCAGCCCCAGGACGCCCGTCCCGACGCCGCGACCCTCGAGCTCGTCCGCGAGCTGGCCTCCTGCCTGCAGACCGTCGCCGTGATCAGCGGCCGGGACACCGGCCTGCTGGCGCGCTGGCTCCCGGTTCCCCGGCTCAGGCTGATCGGCAATCACGGGCTGGAGGAGTGGCGGGATGGGACGTCGGTCCCGATCCCCGCGGTGGTGCCCTTCATGCCGGCGCTCGCTCGCGTCCGCCGTGAGATCGAGCGCCTCCCCGAGCTGCGTTTGCCCGGCGTCATGCTCGAGGTCAAACTGGCGATCCTGAGCGTTCACTTCCGCAACGCCGCCGACCCGGTCGACATCGGCCGCACGCTGAAGGAGGTCCTCGCCCCGATCGTGGACGCGACCGGCCTGCGACTGCACCCCGCCCGTTTCGTCTGGGAGATCCGGCCGCCGGTCGCCGTGGACAAGGGGGCGGCGATCGAGCGGTTGCGCGACGACCTGAGGCCGCAGGGCCTCATCTACGTGGGCGACGACGTCCCGGATGCCGCGGCTTTCGAAGCGCTGGCCGCCATGCACGAGGTCGCGACGCTCGCGGTCGGCGTCCGATCGGCGGAGGTGCCTGAGGACGTGTTTGCCGCCTGCGACCTGGTGCTCGACTCCCCCGACGGCGTCCGGGATCTGCTCAGCGCCCTGCGGACCCGGCTCTGCCACCCCGGGTGACGGTCAGCGGACCGGATCCGGGTGGCGGGCCGCGGCCGGTTCGACCAGGTCGCGGATATCCTGCAGCTGGGCGGAAATCCAGCGAGCGATGTCGTTCTGCTCCACGACCGTGCGCAGGCGTTGTGCGCGGTCGTGACGCTCGATGGGATCCATGAGCAGGGCCCGGTGCATCGCCTCGGCAGTCGCGTCGATGTCGAACGGGTTGATGGTTAGCGCCCATTCACCCAGCTCCTCGTGCGAGCCGGCGTTCTCGGACAGGACGAGCACCCCACCCCGGCGGTTGACGACCATCCCTTCCTTGGCGACCAGATTCATGCCGTCGTAGATCGGATTCACGAGCAGAACGTCGAACTGCTTGTAGCCGGCCATCGCCCGGGTGATGTCATCCTTCTGCTCCATCCGGATCGGGACCCAGTCCGGCGTCGCGTGGCGCTCGTTGACGACGCGTACCGACTGCTGGACGTCGCGGGCATACTCGCGGTACTCGGCGACATCCTGCCGGGTCTTCTGCAGCAGCGCCCACATGCCAACCCGCCCGCGCCATTCCGGATGGGCCTGGAGGAGGCGATCGAAGGCGTAGAAGCCGCGGACGATGTTCTTCGACAGATCCATGCGATCGACGCGCAGGATCAAGTGTTCCGGTCTCCACCGCAACACGTCCCGTTCGACCCGCTCCACCGCAGCCGACGCCGCGGACCGCTCGAAGGCGCGCACGTCGATCGAGATCGGGTAGCTGCGGATCCACACCGTCCGGCCGCGGTAGAAGGTGGTTTGCTGCCGCAGGTCGACCGGGAGGCGCATGTTCTCCTCACAGGTGAGCAGGAAGTTGCGCACGTCTGAGGACGTCTGCAGCCCGATTACGTCGGCGGCCAGGAGACCGTCCATGATCTCGTCGCGAATGTATTGGGGCAGGACCTTCCAGTACTGGGGCGTCGGCCAGGGGATGTGCACGAAGTGCTGGAGAACCGCGTCCGGCAGCTCGCGACGCACGAGCCGCGGGACCAGGTAGAGGTGATAGTCGTGCGAGAGCACGAGCGGTCGCTTGTGACCGCGGCGCGCCTCGCGGACGACCTGCTGGGCGAACAGCTGGTTGACCCGCCGGTAGCCTTCGATCCAGGCCCGGTTCGTGCTTTCGTCCAGGATGGGCGCCCGCGCGAGATTCCAGAGGAAGTGCTGGACGAACCAGAGCAGCGGATTGGAGATCGTGTTGTAGTAGAGGTCGTAGGCGAGGCGGGGCGTCGACACCCAGCTGACCTGGAAGCGTCCCCCATCGTCGGTCTCGATGACCATCGGCTCACCGCCGTTACCGTGAAGGCCCAGCTCGCCCGGCGCCTCGCCACGAGCCGCTGCGACCCAGACCGCGCCGGTGGCGCGCGCCAGCCCCGACAGGCCGGTGACCAGCCCGCCGGCGCCCCGCCGGAAGCGGGGCGACTCCCCATCCTGGGCCACGAGGTCCACGGGCGCCCGGTTGGCCGCGATGATGGGGTGGAACTCCTTGAGCAGCCGGCGGGCGTACTGCTCGATCGCGATCATGGCACCCTCCGACGTGACGATAGCACCCCGGGATCGGGACCTTGCTCTCGTGGCCAATATGTGATATCGTTGATGTCATCTTAGCGGATTCACGTTCGCCCGGGTCGAGCCCGCGCACACGAAAGGGTGGAGCTGTGGCAACAGGGAGGAGACGGACGGCGGCGATCGCGCCAGGACGCGCCGTGTTCACGCCGAGCATCGCGAGCGAGATCCTCAACCTGCACCCGCGCACGTTGATGATCTACGAGTCGGAGAACCTGATCAAGCCGCAGCGAACGGCGACGAACCGGCGCCGCTATTCGGAGGACGACATCCGCCGGGTGCGGGCGATCCAGTTCCTGACCCGTCAGAAAGGCGTCAACCTGGCCGGGGTCAAGTACATCCTCCGGCTCCTGCAGACCCTGCACGAGCAGGGGCTCTCGGTCAGCGAAGTCCAGGAGCTCGACGCCCTGGACGATGGCGCCGGCCCGACCCTGACCGCCTGACCGGGCGCCGTCGGCCGGGGGAAAACGCTTGACAAGCCTTGTCATATATGTAACAGTAATGCTGTCAGGTAAGAGGGAACGCCAAGACGGGCGCATGTTGACTGAGAAAGGGAGTCCACCACGATGTTGAGCCAAGCGATCGACGAGATCCATCGGGAGTTCCGGGCCGCTGCGGACCGCCGCGAGGAGGAGATGCGCCGCCGCGCTGACGTGCGCACGGTGGACGCCTTCCTGCTCCAGATCGAGAACCTGATCGAGAACCACCGCGCCGAGGTGCCGGCCCCGCTCATGGAGGAGATCGTCCGCTTCACCCGCCCCTTCAGCCGCAAGCTGCTGCGGGCGCTCAACAAGAACGTGACCCGCGACCCGGTCCGCGTCCTCGACGTCCTCTTCGACGTGCAGCAACTTCTCCTCCCGCGCCTGCTGGTGGCCTGAGGGTCGGATTTCCGCGATGAGGGGGTCGGGAGGGACAAACCGCTAGCGGCGCACTCATCAAGCGCGTGAGCGCCGTGAATTGAAAGTCGCCAGCCACACATCTAGCCTGTCGGCCCGGGTGGCGTAGTACCCTTCAGGAGCATCGATGGCGCAGGCGCGCATTCCCTTCCGCTTCACACAGAGTGTCCGACGTCGGTGGTGGCTGGCACCGATTGTGCTCCTGATCATCGTCGCCGCGATCGCGATCAAGCTGCTCACCGCCCCGCTGCAGGTCAGCGCGAGTGTCACCGACGGGGACCGGGAAGTGGCGCGGACCTCCAGCGTCATCCTGACCTTCAACCAGGACATGAACGCCGACTCGGTCAAACGGGGAATCCGGATCACCCCGGCGGTCCCGCTGACGGTCAGCGTCCGCAACGGCCGAACCTTCGAGGTTCGCCCACGCCTGAACGCCGACACCGCCTACGAGCTGCAGGTCCAGTCGGCGACCAAGGCAACCGGCTTCGGCAGCATCACCTATACGGTCCGCTTCCACACCGAGCCGGCCCCGGCAATCATGGCTAGCGCGCTCAACGGCGCCACGCTCAAGGACGGCCAGCAAGCGGTGCCCCTGCGCGGAGACTTCACCCTCACCTTCTCGCAACCGATGGACGCGAAGGGGACGCCCGTCCTCTTCGACGGGGTCGTGATTCCGCCGGCTGCCATCAAATGGAATCCCACCGGCACGATGCTCACCACGCCGCTGACGCTTGCCCACAGCCGGGCCCATTCCGTGGCGGTGCCGGTCACGGCCGTCAACCGCCGGCAGGATCCGTTGCTCCAGCCGTTCAAGATTTCGTTCACGGCGATGACCCAGGTCCCGTCCCAGGGATCGACCGACCGAATCGGCGCGTCGGACGCGCCCATCATCATCCAGATCGAAAACAGCGGGCAGCCCACCGTCCGACCGCAATCGGGTATGCAGCAGGCCGACATGATCTATGAGTACATCAGCGAGTACGGCATCCCGCGCCTGACGGCGGTCTACTGGCACCCGCCGTCGAGTCTGATCGGCCCCGTGCGCAGTTGCCGGCTGATCACGGTCGCGCTGGAGCAGATGTACCGCGGGATGATCTACTGCTCAGGCGCCAACGACTACGTCCTGGGCAAGGTGTGGCAGTGGCCGAACGTCGTCTACGACTATACGTACATGTATCCGTTCATGTACCGAACCGCGGATCGCGTGGCCCCACACAATGTCGTGGCGCGACCGGACCAGATCACGGCGCACACGGCGCAGGCGAACCTCGGCACGCTCAACTATGATGTCGCGCCGGCACATGCCGATGCGCCGCTTCCGGGCGCCGCGCCGGCGACCACGATCACCGTCCCGCAGCACAATGCGGTCTGGCGCTACGATGCCGGCCGGAAAGAATACCTGAAGTGGCAGGACGGCGCGGCCTTTACCAACGTCGGCACCGGCCAGGTCCACGCCAAGACCGTGATCGTGGAGCACGTGACGTCCTTCCTCGACGTGACACCCGCCAACACCTTCCACGGCTACCACACCGAGTACTACGAGCTCGGCGGGACCGGCACCGCCGACATCTATACGGATGGTGGCGTCGTACACGCTACCTGGCAGCATCCGAATAAAGACCTGCCCGTCGTCTACTATGGACCAGACGGCAATCCGATCGATTTCAATACCGGCCTCACCTGGGTCCACGTGATCGGGAGCGACCAGTAAGGCCGCCGTCATCTCACCATTCGGAGGATCAATGAATTGAGCGTTGCCCAGACCGTGCGCCGTCGTTGGTGGATCGCCCCGCTCGTCCTCGCGCTCGTCGCGCTGGCCATCCTCGTCAAGATCATCACGACACCTCTCCAGGTCAGCGCGAGCGTGAGCGACGGTGACCAGCAGGTGGCCCGAACGTCGGCGATCGACCTCAACTTCAACAAGGACATGGACGCCGCCTCGGTGCGGCACGCCTTCGCCATCTCGCCCTCCGTGGCGGTCACCTTCAAGGCCATCTCACCGCGGGAATTTCAGTTCTGGCCCAAGATGGCCCCGAATACCAGGTACCAGGCGACCCTGACCAATGCCCATGAGGCCTCCGGTGGCGGGCAGGTCAGTGCGACGATCACGTTCAAAACCGAGCCCGCGCCGACGGTGTCCAGGGTCCTGGTGGACAGCAATGCCATCAGCGACGGCACCTCCGGCATCGCGCCAAAAGGCAGCGTCGAGCTCGTCTTCACGCAGGCCATGCAGGCCGGCCGGACGGCGATCACGGTCAACGACAAGCCGCTCCCCGGCGCGGTCCAGTGGTCGAGCGATGGCAAGACGGCCACCCTCCCCATCACCCTCGGTCACAGCCACCCCTATCAGCTGAAGATCGCGCAGGCGGCCGTCAACCGCAAGGGCGATCCGTTCCTCAAAGACTGGACGTTCTCCTTCATCACGCGGATCGAGGTGCCTTCCCAGGGAGCCAGCGACCGGATCGGCTCCGGGGCGCCCGCGATCATCCAGATCGAGAACAGCGTCGACGCGCGCCCCCAGGCCGGCATGCAGCAGGCCGACATGATCTACGAGTACATCAGCGAAGGATCCATTCCCCGGCTCAGTGCGATCTACTGGCATGGCATGCCGGATCTGGTCGGGCCGGTGCGCAGCTGCCGGCTGATCACGATTCGCCTGGTGCTGATGTATCACGGCATGATCTATTGCTCGGGCGCGAACGACTACGTGCTCGGTATGGTCTGGCAGCACCCGAACCTGGTCAACGATTACAGCCGCGGCCAGGGCAACGTCTTCTACCGGTCGAGCGACCGGTATGCGCCCCACAACGTGATGATGCACGGCGGGAACGCGTCGACTTTCACGGCTAGCGCCAACCTCCCGGCGCCGCCCTACGACATCGCGCCGAAGCACGACGATCCCGGGTTCAAGGGCGACCCGGCGACGCAAGTCGTGGTCGATGACCACGCGGCGGTCTGGACCTACGACCCCGGGTCGAAGGAGTACCTGAAGACACAGGACGGCGCGCCCTTCATGAACGTGGGGACCGGGCGAGTCCACGCCAAGACGGTCATCGTCGAGAACGTGACCTCGTACCTCGATACGAACCCGGCCAACACCTTCCACGGCTACCACACCGAGGCCTACGAGCTGACCGGCACCGGCAAGGCGGACATCTACGTGGACGGCGTCGTCATCCACGGCACCTGGTACCACCCGGATCCGAATGTGCCGGCCGTCTACCTGGATCAGAACGGGGAGCCGATCACGCTGCCCACCGGCCTGACCTGGGTCCACGTCATCGGCTCCACGAAATGGCATTCGGGGATCTAGCCTAGAGCTCGCCCGAAGGTTGCTAGACTCGCTCACGCGGTGAGCGAGCCTAGCGCCATCTACATCGTCCCGCATACCCACTGGGACCGAGAATGGTATGCGCCATTCCAGGTGTTTCGGGCCCAGCTCGTCGATCTCTGGGACGAGTTGCTGGCGCTGACCGAACGGGATCCGGATTTCCGCTTCCTGATGGATGGGCAAACCGTCGTGATCGATGACTATCTCGCGATCCGCCCGCAGTCGCGACCCCGGGTGGACCGCGCCATCCGGTCGGGACAGATCCAGGTGGGGCCCTGGTACACGCTGCCGGACGAGTTCCTGGTCAGCGGCGAGACGCTGGTCCGCGACCTGCAGCGGGGGATCGCGGACGGCGACGCGCATGGAGGCGCGATGCGCGTGGGATACTTGCCCGACTCGTTCGGACATGCCTCCCAGATGCCCCAGATCTACCGGCAGTTCGGATTCCGCCACGCAGTGGTCTGGCGTGGCGTCCCGAGCACGATCGATCGGCTGGCCTTCGAATGGGAAGCGCCCGATGGCAGCCGCATCCTGACCGCCTACATGGGCACGACCTACTCGCACGGCGTGGATCTGCCGCTCGACGGCCCCGGCCTTGCCGCCCGCCTGCGCTCCACCATCCGGGCACTCGAACCCTTTCGGCCGGTCGGTCCGGTGCTGCTGATGAACGGCAACGATCACGTCCTGCCGCAGGCGGGGCTCACGGCGGCCGCCCGCTCGGCGGGAGAAGTGCTCGGCCGGCCGGCCAAAATCGCGCGCCTGGACGAGTATCTCGCGACGCTGCCGGAGGAGGGCTGGCCGCGCTGGACCGGCGAGCTGCGCGCTTCCTCGCGGGCAAATGTGCTGATGGGGACGCTGTCCGTGCGCATCCTGGACAAGCAAGCGGCCTTCGAGGCCGCGCTTGCGCTGGAGCGCAGGGCGGAACCGATGAGCGCGCTGGCCGGGCTCGAGGCGCAGGGTCTCCTGCGCGAAGCCTGGACGCTGCAGCTGCAGAATGCGGCGCACGACACCGTCTGCGGCAGCGGTATCGATGCGGTCGCGGCGGAGGCCCGCCTGCGAAGTCAGGCAGTCCAGCAGATCGCCCACGAGATCGTCCAGCGCGCCGCGGCTCGCCTTCGGCTCGCGGCCGGCCGCCCCCCAGATGCGCCACCGGCTGCCGTGATCTGGAATCCGAGCCCGTTCGTGCGCGATGAGCTCGTCGAGCTGTCGCTCAACGGCGTGCCGACGGGTGGCCAGGACCTCGGCGCGGTGCCGGCGGCCCCGGTGACCTCGATGCGATTTCCCGCCGAGGAGCTCGCCCGCCTGCTGGCGGCCCTCGATGAGCGCCGGATCACCGGGAACCCCGTCCGCGCTCTGCGCGTCACCCGCCGGGGCGCAGAAGCCCGCCTCGACGTGGAGACGCATCCACTCGGGTCAGCGGCGGACCTTGACGCCGCCCGAAAAACGGTCGAGCAGCTCGCCGCGGACGCCGGCGTCGAGACCTTCGAGATCGCGATCCACGAGGCGCCGCTCCACCGCGTGTTGCTCCGCTCCGGACCGGTGCTGGGATGCGGCCTTTCCGTGCTCACCGGGACGTCGGCCATGCCCATGCCCGCCACGGCGGCCGTTCACGCTGCGGCCATGCGACTGGAGAACGACCGGCTCTCCTGCACCATCCGGGACGACGGCACGCTCAGCGTCCATCACCGGCTGACCGACACCCGGTACGAGGGATTGCTCAGCCTGGTCGATCAGGGTGACGCGGGCGACGAATACAACTTCTCGCCGGTCGGCGACCCGGTCGTGCTGACCCCCTCCCGCGCAATCGAGGTGCGCGTGCTCGAGCCTGGTCCGCTGCGGGGAGCCCTTGAAATCTCCGCCACGGTCCGCATCCCGGCCGGGCTCACGCTCGACCGCCGCCGCCGCCGCGACGAGCTGGTCGAGATGCCGCTCCGCCTTCACCTCTCGCTCGACGCCGACAGTACCCGCCTCGATGTCGACCTGAGCCTCGAGCACCGGGCAGCCGACCATCGTCTGCGACTCGAATCCCCGCTGCCTTTCGCGGCCGCTCAGTCCGACGCCGATGGCGCCTTTCACGTCGTCCGCCGGCCGGCGGTGGAGCCCGTTCACGAACCGGGTGCGCCGGAGTGGGAGCTGCCGACGTACCCCATGCGAACCTTCGTCGATGTGTCGGACGGCCGTCGCGGACTGACGCTGATCTCGCGGGGCCTGCATGAGTACGAGCTCCTCCCGCCTCCCGCGGCACGCCTCGCCCTCACCTTGCTGCGTGGCGTCGGATGGCTCTCACGGGATGACCTGCGCTACCGGCTCGGACACGCCGGTCCGATGCTGGAAACGCCGGCGGCGCAGGTGCCGGGACGCCACCGTGCGCGCTTCAGCCTCTTCTTCCACCCGGGCGATTGGATCAGCGGTGGCGCCTGGCGAGAAGCCGAGCGCGCCCTTCTCCCGCTCGAGGTGCTCGGTCCGGCGCCGGCCCGGACCGGGCCGACGGGAGCACCCCCGTCCATCGTCCTGGAGCCGGACAGCGTGCAGATGACCGCCTGTGTCCCGCGCCCGGACGGCTACGACCTGCGGATCCTGAATGCCTCCGACACCAGGGTGGACGCGCGCGCCATCCTGGCGCCGGTGCCCATCTCGGTGGTCCGATCGACGCTGGCCGGCGCACCCGGGGAGTCGCTGCGGGTCGATCACGGTGCCGCACGCCTGCCCCTGGGACCATGGCAGATCGCGACCCTGCGGGTCTTGAGGGAACCGGTCGGCTAGGCGGCGAACGCCTTTTCGCGGTTCATCCAGCGCGGCACGGCCTGCAGCAGGGCGCTGCCTTCGACCTGGGTCTTGATCACGTACTCGAGGGCACCGAGTTGCAGTGCTCGCTTGATCAGCGTCGGCTCGCTGAAGTTCGAGAGGACGACGACCGGCGTGTTCTTCGTCTCGTCCGAGGCCCGCAGCGTCTGCAGGACGAGAATCCCGTTCTGGCGCGGCATCATCACGTCCAGCATGATCACGGCAGGCTGGACCTTGCTGGCCAGGTCGACGCCCGAGACGCCGTCGTTGGCGACTTCGACGCGATACCCGTTGCCACGGAACAGGGTCGCGTAGTACTCGGCCACCGCCGCATCGTCTTCGATGATCACCATCGTCCCGGCGGATCCGCCCCCCTCGTTGCCCCCCTCACTCGGCGCCTGGCCCTGCGTGTCGTCGGCACCGACGGGGGTGGCCTGTGCCGGCTGGGTCTCCGCAAAGGCCTCGACCGCGTACGCAGGCTCGGCGGCGGGCTCGGCTTCCACCGAGGGTTCCGGCTCCGACGCGAATTCCGGCTCGGCCGGTTCCGGCTCCATCACCGGGGACGCCGCTTCGCCGCCGGCCCCATCGCCCGCCTCCCCGAAGGTGGAAGCGGACTCCGACTCGGCCGTCTCGGTGCTGGCCGCCTCTGCGACCGCGGGCTCGGTCGCCGGCTCGGGCGTCGCCTGGAATGCGAATGACGGCTCCTCGGCGCCGCTGGATTCTGGCGCCGCGGCTGGCTCCGCCATGCCGGCGGCGGATCCGGATCCCGTGTCCGTCCACTCGGACGCCTGGGCTTCAGTGTCCGGTGACGGCGCGGCGGCGGACGCGAGCTCAGCGGCCGGCTCCGGCGCAACGCTGGAGGGTGGGACCGATGCAGCGGCGCGCCGCTCCTCGCCGAACATCATGGTGCGCATCGCGCTGCGGCGATCGCGAGCCGTGCGGGGGAGCGGAGCCGGCGTGGGGATCGGCTCCGGCGCCGCAGGCTCCTCAGCTTGCGCTTCACCGTAGGACGATGGAGCGGGCGCGGATGGCGCGGCTGCCGGCTCAACCGGCGCGGGCGAAGGCGCGTCCGCGGCCGGCTCTACGGTCACCGATGGCGCAGGCGAGGGGGTGACCGCGACCGGCGCGGGCGCCACCGGTTGGGGCGCGGGTGGCGCGATCGGTGGTGCGGGTGGTCCGGTTGTGACGTCGGTCAACGGCGCAACATGGGGCTCCGGCGCCGCCGGCATTCGTGGAAACGATTGGATCTTCTTTTCGATCCCCTCGAGGACAGACAAGCTGAAGCGCCGCCGCTTTGCTTTTCCCGGTTTCCCCGGTTCCTGGGCGGGGGCCGGCATGGGGGCCGGCGGCTGGAACGTCGGATAGGGTCCGGGGCCGGTTGAGGGGCCGGGCGCGGAGGGTCCGACCGGACCGCTCGAGCCCTGCCCGAACGCGGGCATGCCAGGGGTCGGCTGGGCACCGAACGGGTTGCCCTGGACCGGCGGAGCACCGGCCGGCACGACCGGTCCGGCCGACCACGGAGCGGGCTGCCCGGCGAAGGGGGGAGCGGGCTGCGGCTGGCCGAATCCCGGCCAGGCCGGCGGGGCTGGCGGACCGCCCGGCTGAAATGGCTGCCCCGGAACGGGCGGCTGCGGCTGGTTCGTCGGTCCGGGAGCCGCGGGAGGCCAGGTCATCGGGGGACCTGGCGCCGGCGCTCCCCAGGGAGGCGGACCGGCGGGAAACTGCGGAGGCATTGCCGGGCGCCCGGACGGGGGCGTCGGGGGGGTCGGGCTCCAGCCGGCAGGCGTCGGCGGCGAATACACGGGAGGAGTCGGAACCCCAGACTTCTGGAGCGCGGACCCGAGATTGCGTGCGTAACTCCGCCCGCCGCGGACGGGCGGCAGACCGGCGGGTTGCGCCGGCTCGGGCTCAGGCTGCGGCGCGGTCGAGCGGCTCGGCGCCGGCGAGTAGACAGCCCGGTCGGCCCGTTCGGGGGCCCGGGCCAGGTCGCGCTCCAGGCTCTCGACCCGCCAGTGCGAGATCAACGCGTAGCAGGTGATGAGGAAGAGCGCGATGCCCAGCACCACGATCAGGGTGTTGCGATGGGTCAGCACCCAGACGCTGTAGGGAGCGAACGCGCTGGGCAGGGTCATGCGGTCCCCTCGAGGGCGGGCGATGACCCGACCCGGGTGGGATGGCGGCGCGCAAGCACGTTAAGTAGAACGTCATCGAACACAAAGGCTGCGGGGTCTGGATGCGAGCGTTACCGGACCGTCACCGGCCGCCGGGCGGACGCATCGCCCGCCCGAAGCGTTTTAGCGGCCCGACAGGCGGATGTAGGCCTCGCGCGCCCGCGGAATCAGCTGAGCGAAGTTCACGGCCCACCCGATGCCGACAACCCGATCGGTGAAGATACGGTCGTCATTTGGGTTCCAGTACGCGTCGCGAACGCGTTGGAGGGTGGGCCAGCGAAAGTCGTACGGCACACCGGCCACCCGCCCGTGCCAGGTCCGCTCACCCTCGGGCTTGCTCAATTCCTGGGCTACGGCGGCGGCCGTGAGCACCAGGACGGTCGCGCGGACGAGGCGCCTGAGCATCAGGGCCTCGGCCTGCCGCCGAATCCGACGGCTGGCAGGTCCTCGTGCAGGTTCTCCATCGACTTCGCGAACACCCACTGGTCGAGCGCGTACTTGGAGAACACGGTCCGGTCCCCCACCCGCGTGAACGGAATCATGTGCGTGGTGACGAGGTCCTCGACGACGGATGGGGGGACGCCCAGATAGGTGGCCGCCTGGAGCGTGTTCATCACGAAGTTGACGCCGGTGGGATCGTAGATCACGGGACCTCCGCGGGTGATCGGAAGATGCCTCCTTATAATAGGGAGTCGCGGTCTGAGCCTCACCGGACTACGTGGCCCGTTCGTCTAGTTGGCCCAGGACGCCGCCCTCTCAAGGCGGAAATCAGCGGTTCGAATCCGCTACGGGCTACTCCTCACCTGGCATCCCAGCCCGGCTCATGATGCGTGCGGAAGGCTGCGGACGAACGCAGCGATCCGTTCGGCCGCATCGTCGGCGACGGCCGTCAACCCATGATGGAGGCCGGGGTAGATCTGCAGCGTACCGCTCGGCAGCAGGCCGACCGCGGTGCGCAGCAGGTCGATCCGCGCGAACGGGTCCGCGTCCCCCGAGAGCAGGAGCACCGGACAGTGAATGCGCGGCCAGTGTTCGGTGCGCAGGTCCTCCGGGTGTCCTGGGCGGTGCAGCGGGTAGCTGAGCAGCACGAGTCCGTGCACGGCGACGTCGGCGGCCAGCATGCTCGCCACCCGGCCGCCGTACGAGTGGCCGCCGATGACCGCCGTCGCCGGATCGCCGATCGCCGCGAGAAAGGCCGGGACTGCGGCTTCGGCCCTGACCACGCTCCGCCCCCGGCGGGGAAGGTCGATCGCCGTCGCCTCCACCTTCCTGCGGCGCAGCGCTTCGACATACGGCCGCATCGAGACGGCGGTCCCTGACGCACCGTGGCCCAGGTACACGCGCGGCGGGGAAGCTGCCATCAGCCCGCTAACATTACCGGTAGGCAAATGGCACGCGTCCTCGTGGTCGAAGACGAGCCAAACATCGGCAGCATCATCGTCTTCAAGCTGACCCGCGAGGGTCATGAGGTGCGGTGGGAGCAGCAGGCCGGCACGGTGCCGGCGGCGGCCTCAGCCTTCCGCCCGGATCTCGTGCTGGTCGACTCCTCCCTCCCGGACGGTGATTCCTTCGCCCTGCTGGCCAGCCTCCGCGAGTCCAGCAGCGTCATCATGCTGACCGAGTTCCGGGACCAGGACACGCCGGCGCGGGCGAAGGCGGCCGGTGCCCTGGCCACGATCGAGAAGCCGTTCAAGCCAACGGTGCTCGCCCGCATCGTGGCTCAGCTCGTTGCTCCGGCGCCGGCATGCTGACGGTGCTCGCGCGCAAGAGCGGCGCGGCACTCGTGATCCGCGATCGTACGCTCGGGATCTTCACCGACAAAGGCTTCACGCCGGTCGACTTCAAGCTGGAGCTGGCCATGAAGCTCGCCGCGAAGCTGAAGTACACGCCGGTCCTCCCCGCCCAGGAGATGGCGGAGGGCGACCTGCTTCGCTTCCTCGCGGAGCGGCCCGCCGGCTGACCGCGGGGCCGTGACGGATTGTCACGGCATTGGCGACGGGCTGCGTCGGGGAGCTGGCAAGCGCGCCGAACTGGGCACGTTATCCCTGCGCGATGAGTCTGCCGGCCGAGGTCACGGGCTTGCTGGCAAGCGCGGCGCAGGCCGAGTCGACCGGCAACGTCCGCGAGGCTCTCGTCCGCTACGAGGCGGCAACCAAGGTCGCGCCCGGCGACGCGGTCACCCATCTGCGGTTGGGGATCCTCTGCCACCGAGTGCGCGACTACCCCCGGGCTAGAAAGGCCCTCGAGCGGGCGGCCGGCCTCGCGCCGGAGGATCCGGAGATCGCGTTCTGGGAGGGGATGGCGTGCGATGCGATCGGTGATCGGAAGGGCGCCCGGATGGCGTACCGCCGGACCATGACCCTGGCGCCGGCCGGCTGGCAGACCTGGTTCCTGATCGGGCGGGAGCACCGCCAGCTCGGCCACACCGACGTCGCTCGGGTGGCCTACCGGCGGGCGCTGGGGGAGGCACCCGATCAGGCCGAGGTCCTGGCCGAGCTCGGATCCCTGCTCTGGGAGATGGGCAAGCGCGAAGAGGCGTTCCCCTACCTCGAGCGGGCAGCCCGGGCGTGCCCCGCGGACGCCGGCCTCCTGCTCCAGCTGGCGCTGGCGCTCAGCGACCGAGCCGAGTTCGTGACCGCCCAGGACGTCCTGACCGACGCCAAGCACCTGGACCCGGGCGACCGGCGCATCGACGCGGCGCTCCAGGACCTCGCCGCCCGTCGCCGGCAGGGCCGCCGCCGGAAGGCCGCCTGACCAGTCGGACCGGTGTTAGCTGCCCCGTAACTCCCGCCTGATAGGGTCAACCCTGGAAGCGCCACCCCCAACCGATTCCCCCTCCTCCCCACAAGAGGCCGCCTTGAACCAGCGGCCTTTTGCACTGTCCACCCCCTGCCCCCCTTCGGCCCGGGATCGCGCGCGGTTCAGGCGCCTTCGGTGGCAGTCGCCTCGCGCCAGGTCGCCGGGGCGTCCTGCTTCAGGACGTGCTCCTGCCCGAAGATGCGCCGGAGGATCGCGACCGAAGAGGCGTAGCTCGAGTCCATGCCGTAGTAGGAGAGGCCCCGCGCGCCCAGGGTGCGCGCCTGCGTGTAGGGCGTGTCCGAGGCGTAGTGGAGGACCCCGCAGTCGAAGGGCAGCTTCGTGAAGTTGATGTTCTCGCGCACCGGGTACCTGGACGACTGGACCATCTCGTACGCGGCATTCAGATAGGGACCGGCCTCCATCTCGACAACCGTGAAGCTCTCGCGGTGGTAGAAGTCCAGGTAGCCGCGGTTCTGCAGAAACGTGCCCTTGACCGTGACCCCGCGCTGGTTGTCGAGCGCCGAGCCATAGACGAGGAAGGGCGCGACGTCGCTGTAGCTGAAACAGTTGTCGAGCCAGTAGGTGTTCTCGGAGTGCTCGTCGTAGAGGACATTCGCGATCATGACGTCGCCGATCGAGCCGTTGAGGGTTGCCGCCTTGCCGAGCACGTAGACGCCGCGCAGTGTCTCCACGCTTTCGGCGACCTGGCGCAGCACGTTGTAGGCCGCCAGCCCCAGCGGGTAGTTGATATTGATGACGATCGCGGAACTCTTTCGCAGCAGGTCGGTGTCCGGGCTGCCCAGGCGGGGGTCCAGCGACGACGCCTCGAGCCGGTCCAGCACGATGATCTGCGCCGCCAGGTCGAGACCGGCCTCGCTGGCGATGTAGTGGATCCCACGCTTCGCCTCCTCCTCGGATCGCTCGGCCCGAAGTCGTTGGGCATCCGGATGCTGCGAGTAGAAGACTCGCGCGGCGTAATAGAGGAAGTTGTCCCAGTTGCCGCGCGATTGCCCCTGGCGCAGCTTGCGCAGCTCGGGGAGCAGCTCGAGGTTGTTGGTTTCCTCGATGAACGCGATGATCTCCTTCTGGTGACGCCGGGCTGACCCGCTCAACAGGTTGACGAAGCTGTGCGTGTTGCTCGACACGAAGTAGACCGGCCGGTCCGTCACGTGCTCGCGCTCCAGGACGGCTTCGATCGGCTGCCACCACCGCCGGGTCGCCTTCACGTAGCCGACCTCGGTTCCCCCCAGCATGCGCACGGTGAAGTTCTTCTCCTCGGCCTTGATCCTGGCCAGGTGCTCGATCAACTCGTCGCCCCAGATCTCGAGGAGTCGCATCCAGTCCGCCTCGCTGATCCCCAGCCGGTGGGCGAGGGCCAGCTGCGGCTCGATGGAGTCGAGCTGGGTCAGGTCCTCGACCGCGAGGAGGGCGTGGAGCTTGTTCCACTCGATCTGCAAGGCGACGAGCTGCGGAATGATGTCGTGGATGTCCGAGAAGCTGGCGATGTAGACGGCGAGCGTGTCGTGGCCGTCGAAGTAGTAGCGGCGCCGCCGGCCGGGCGAGCTCTGCATGGTCCATTGCTCGACGTTGATGTGGAGCGCACGCATGAAGACTTCCGCCGACTGACCCAGCAGGACCCGGCGCACCGCGGTGATGGCGGGCGGGAGGCGGCGCAGCGCATAGATCAGCGCCCCCGTGTCCGGCTCCGGCGACCCGGCCTTGGGATGCAGGCTCGATGCCATGCCGATGTGCGACTGCTCGAGCACCTGGAGCCGAACCTCCCCCGAGCTCCGCAAAAGGGCCGCATAGGTCCGGATGTAGAGCTCGACGTCCTCTTTGCCAGGACGGCGACGCTCGCCCCGCTCGTCCTCACTCGCACCGAAAGGCATTTGCGGGTATTATCCGGCGGGCTCGGCGAAGCCTGCGGCAGGTCACCCTCAGTCGCCGATAGCCGGCTGTTTACAAGTTTTTACGAAAGTTGATTGCTGCTTTCGAAAGGCTCGGACTACCGTGAGCCTGACCTGAGAACCCTTTTCACCGAGGCGGAGGAATTACCTGAGGATGTACGAAACGATCCAAGCTGAGACTCAGCGGCTGCACCTGACCGACCTCGTCAGCAAGGCCAGGAGCGCGGAACGCAAGCTCAATCTCTACGCCCTCGACAACATTCTGTGGTCGCTCGAGGACCTGAACCTGAACGAAAGAACCACCGTGCCGCGGGACGTGGTCGAGCAGCTGCGTGCGTTCCGCATCCCGTACCAGCCGCAGATCGGCATCCCCGATCTGATCGAGCTGGTCTTCACGGCTCAGGAACGTTACATGAACGTCGAGCCGGAGGAGCTCAATCGGGTGCCCACGCTCGAGGAGCTGGAAGCGTACTTCGAGGAGTCGCGCGTCGCCTGAAGCCAGGTCTGAGCAAACCGCCCGTCCCGCGACGGGCGGTTTTCTTTTTTGCCCGCGCTTGCAGGGGGCGGAGCCGCCCGCTCATAATGGCTGGCACAACCGAATAGCCCCTTGGGTGCACGGGAAGCCGGTGCGAATCCGGCGCTGTCGCGCAACTGTAAGCGGGGAGCCGTTGACCATCGAGCCACTGAGGCCCTGCCTCGGGAAGGCGGTCAACGGTCGCGATCCGCAAGCCAGGAGACCGGCTCAACGGGTACGTGCCGTCCCACGAGCGCGGATCAGTGGGGGTGCCTCCTGCGGCGAGGCTCTCCCGGCGAGTGGGGTGTCCTTGCCGCCGGAGGTACGCAGGATGCGCAGGCATCTCAAAGCGGCCAGCGCGAAACTGGCCGCGAAACTCATCCCGTTCATGTCCGCCGTGGTGCTTTCGGCCGCCGCGTGTCAGTCCGCCCCCGTCAGCTCAGCCACGCCGGCGAGCGCCGCCTTCCCGGTCGTCATTCACTCGGGTGACGGCTCCACCCTGACCATCGACCATCAGCCTCGGCGGATCGTGTCGCTGTCGCCGAGCGCGACCGAGATGCTGTTCGCGATCGGTGCGGGAAAGCAGGTCGTCGCCGTCGACGAGCAATCGAACTATCCCCGCACGGCGCCGGTCACGAAGCTGTCGGGCTTCCAACCGAATATCGAGGCGATCGCCGGATATGCCCCGGACCTCGTGGTGGCGTCCGACGATACCGGCGGCCTGGTCCGCGGCCTGCAGTCGGTGAGCACGGCGACCCTGCTCGAGCCGGCGGCGAAGACGCTCGACGACAGCTACACGCAGATCCTCCAACTCGGCCGCGCCACCGGCCATCCGACGGAGGCGTTGGCGCTGGTCACGAAGCTCCAGCGGGACGTCGCTGCGATCGTGGCCTCGGTGGGCAAGCCACGCCGTCCGCTCTCCGTCTATCACGAGCTCGACGACACCTACTATTCCGCGACGTCGAAGACCTTCATCGGCCAGCTCTACGTCCTGCTCGGGCTGAACAACATCGCCGACCGCGCCGCAGGAACGGCGCCCGATTACCCGCAGCTCTCCTCGGAGTTCATCGTCGCCGCGAGCCCCGACCTGGTCGTGCTTGCCGACACGAAATGCTGCAAGCAGAGTCTGCAGACGGTGGCCAGCCGCCCCGGGTGGGCATCGATCGCCGCGGTGCGGACCGGCGAGGTCGTCCAGGTGGACGACGACGTGGCCTCGCGATGGGGCCCTCGCGTCACGGACTTCTTGCGCGTGATCGCGGCGCGCGTTCGGGAGATCGAGCAGCGTGGCTGAGCACCGGGTCCCTCTGGCCGGACTGCCCCGTCTGCCCTGGCTCTGGGCGGCCGCCGGGGTGGCGCTCCTGATCGCGGCGGCCGCGGTGGGCGCGGTGGTGGGACCGGTACACGTGCCGATGCGTGTGGTCCTCCAGGCGGTCGCGTCTCCCCCATTCCTCGGCAGCGGCGGGGCCTCATCCGGCCCGCTGGCGATCCTGTGGTCGCTCCGCTTCCCGCGGGTCGTGCTCGCGGCGCTGGTCGGCGCCCTGCTGGCGGTCGCCGGAGCGGCCTATCAGGGCGTCTTCCGGAATCCGCTCGCCGATCCGTATCTGCTGGGCGCCGGAGCCGGGGCCGTGCTCGGGGCGACCATCGCGATCGTCCTGACCCAGGGTGCCACGGTGCTCGGGATCAGCCTCGTCCCGGTCGCGGCATTCGTGGGGGCCGCGCTCGCCGTCTCGGCGACCTATACGCTGGGCAGCTCGCTGGGCGGATACCGAAACCCGAGCACGCTCGTTCTCGCCGGCGTGGCGATCGCCGCCTTCTTCACGGCGGTCCAGACCTACGTCCAGCAGGTGCGCTCGGATTCACTCCGTCAGGTCTACGCCTGGATCCTCGGCCGGCTCGTGACCGCGGGATGGGACGGCATCGCCGCGCTGGTCCCCTACGCCGTGCTCGGGGTCGGCGTGATCCTGGCCCACCGCCGCCTGCTCGACGCGCTGGCCGTCGGCGACGAGGAGGTCTCCAGCCTCGGGGTCTCGCCCCGGCGGGTCCGGCTGATCGTCGTCGCGGCCGCGACCCTGTGCACGGCCGCCGCCGTCTCGGCCGCGGGCGCGATCGGGTTCGTCGGCATCATCGTCCCGCACACCGTCCGGCTCCTGCTCGGCACGAGCTACCGGGTCGTCCTCCCGATGTCGCTGCTGCTGGGCGCGGCATTCCTGGTACTGGCGGATACCGTCGCGCGGACCCTGACCGCCCCCGCCGAGATGCCGATCGGGGTGGTCACGGCGATGGTCGGCGCCCCGTTCTTCCTCTTCGTCATGCGCTCGCGGAGGTTGCGCGAGGTATGAGCGCCGTCCGGGTGACGCAGGAGAGGTCGCGCGCCATCGAGCTGCGTCAGGTTTCGGTCGCCTATGAGGGCCACCCCGTCGTCCTCGGCCTCGACCTCGAGGTGGAGGCGGGCTCCTGGCTCGGACTCATCGGCCCCAACGGGGCCGGCAAGACTACCATCCTGCGCGCGATCGCCGGGCACGTCCCCCATCGGGGCCGGATCGGCATCGGCGGCGATTCGCTTGGCTCGCTGAGCGCCCGCGAGCTGGCGCGCCGGATCGCGATGGTGCCGCAGCACCCGGCCATGCCGGTCGGAATGACGGTCGCGCAGTACGTGCTGTTGGGCCGGAGCCCGTACTTCTCGTACTTCGGACGGGAGAGCAGCCGCGATCGCGCGGTGGTGACGCATACGCTCGAGCGGCTGAACCTCCTCGAGCTTGCCACGCGTCCGCTGGAGACGCTCAGCGGCGGTGAGCAGCAGCGGGCCGCCATCGGGCGCGCACTCGTGCAGGACGCCCGAATCCTGCTCGTCGACGAGCCGACCAGCGCGCTCGACGTCGGACGTCAGCAGGAGGTCCTCGATTTGATCGACGGCGCCCGCAAGGATCGCGACCTCACCGTCGTGGCCGCCATGCACGACCTGACGCTCGCCGGCCAGTATGCGGACCGGCTCGCCCTGCTCGAGGGCGGGCACCTGGTCGAGATCGGAAGGCCGGCGACGGTGCTGACCGAGACGACCATCGCCGGCACCTATCGCGCGCGGGTGCGCGTGCGTCCCATCGGGACGATGGTGCGCGCCGTCGTCCCGGACCGCACGCTGCCGCCGCGATCGCCGCACGCCGTGCCGCGCGACGCTCCCCCGGTGGCGGTGGTGCGCGCCCCCTCGGTCGTCATCCTCAACACCGGCGACGGCAAAGGCAAGTCCACCGCCGCCTTCGGCACCGTGCTGCGGGCGGTCGCCCGCGGCTGGCCCGTCTGCGTCATCCAGTTCATGAAGTCGGGCAAGTGGAAGGTCGGCGAAGAGCAGTCAGCCCGGCGGCTGGGCGTCGAGTGGTGGACGATTGGTGACGGCTTCACCTGGGACTCCAAGGACATGGACCGGACCCAGGCGGTCGCCCGGGAAGCCTGGCGGGTGGCCCGCGAGAAGCTGGCCTCCTCCGCCTACGGGCTCGTCGTCCTCGACGAGCTCACCTATCCGATCAACTTCGGCTGGATTCCCGTCGCCGAGGTCGTCGAGGCGATCGCGGCGCGGCCCAGCCCGGTGAACGTGATCGTCACCGGCCGGGACGCACCCGAGGAGCTGGTTAGAGCCGCGGACACCGTCACCGAGATGCGCAGCCGCAAGCATGCCTTCGACCGGGGCGTGCGTGCGATCCGGGGCATCGACTTCTGATGCCCCATATCCTTCTGCTCGGCGGGGCGCGGAGCGGGAAGTCGACGCTCGCGCTCGAGATCGCGGCGCGCTCGGGCGCGCCGGTCACGATGATCGCGACCGCGGAGCCCCTGGACCCCGAGATGGCCGAGCGCATCGCGCACCACCGCGCGCAACGGCCCAGTGGGTGGACCACGATCGAGGAGCCGGTCGCGTTGCTCGAGGCGGTGCAGGCGGCGCCGGCACGCAGTCTCCTCATCATCGACTGCCTGACGCTGTGGGTATCCAACCTCGTCGGACAGGGCCAGCACGATCCGGCCATCGTCGCGGCAGCCGGGCGCGCGGCCACCACCCTCGCCGCTCGGCCGGGCGGCGCGATCGTGGTCAGCAACGAGGTCGGCCTCGGCATCATCCCGGTGAACCCGGTCGCACGCGGCTATCGCGACACCCTCGGCCGCGTCAACGCTGCCTTCGCGGCGCTGGCCGATCGCACGGCTCTCGTGGTGGCGGGTCGCCTCCACGAGCTCACGTCCGCCACCGAATTCATGGAGGGCATCACGTGGCACGCACGCTGACGACGCTCGAGACCACGCTGTCGCAAATCGCCGCGCCGGACCAGGCCTGCGCCGAGGCCGCCCAGCGGATCTTCGACTTCAAGACCAAGCCGCGGGGCAGCCTCGGCCGGCTGGAGGAGCTGGTCTGCCGGGTCGCGGCAATCCGGCGGCAGCCGCGGCCGGCGCCGGAGCCGGCCGCGATCGTGGTCGTGGCCGCGGATCACGGGATTGCGATCGAAGGGGTCAGCGCCTACCCGCAGGAGGTGACCTCGCAGATGCTGGCCAACTTCGCCGGCGGCGGGGCCGCGATCTGCGTGCTGGCGCGCGCGGCCGGGGCCCGCCTGGTCGTCGTCGACGCCGGCGTCGGCCAGCCGTTCACGCACACGGCTGTCCTGGATCGGCGCCTGGGGCCGGGCACGGCGAACGCCAGCCTTGGACCGGCGATGACGCGGGCGCAGGCGCTCCGCGGCCTCGAGCACGGCATCGGGCTGGCCGAGGAACTGGCCGCCCAGGGGATCGGCGTGATCGCGCTCGGCGACATGGGGATCGGCAACACCGCCATCTCGGGGACGATCGCGGCCGCGCTGCTCGGCCGCAATCCAGGTGAGGTGCTGGGTCGCGGTACCGGGATCGACGACGAGGGTTTCCGCCGCAAGGTCGCAACCGTCCGCCGCGCACTCGAGGCCAACGCGCCGGATCCCTCCGATCCGGTGGGTGTCCTCGCCGCGGTCGGAGGCTTCGAGCACGCGGTCCTCGCCGGCGTGGCGCTGGGCGCGGCCGCCGCCCACGTCCCGGTGGTCCTGGATGGGTTCGTCGTGGGCGCCGCCGCGCTGATCGCGGCCCGCATCGCCCCGCTCGCCTCGGCGGCGATGATCGCATCGCATCGCTCCACCGAACCCGGCCATGCCGTCGTGCTCGAGGCCCTCGGCCTTGATCCGCTCCTGGACCTGCGCATGCGGCTGGGCGAGGGCAGCGGCGCCGCGCTCGGATTGCAGTTGATCCAGGACGCCCTGCTCCTCTTCCGCGACATGTCGACCTTCGAGGGCGCGGGCGTCACCGATGCCGGCGCCTGACCGGCGACCGATCGGGTTGAGCGTCCGCAGCGCTGTGTCCTTCCTGACGACCGTGCCGGTCGGTGGCCACAGCGACCTGGGGGCGAGCGACATCGGGCGCGGCGCGATCTTCTTTCCGGTAGTCGGCGCGCTGCTGGGCGGCGCGGCAGCACTGGTGGCATGGGCGGTCTCGCTCGCGCTGCCGGTCACGATCGCCGCGCTTGCCTCGGTCGCGACGAGCGCGCTGCTCACCGGAGCGCTCCACCTGGACGGCCTGGCCGACACCGCCGACGGCTACGGCGCGCGCACGCGGGCGCGCGCACTCGCCATCATGCAGGAGCACTCGGTCGGCGCCTACGGCGTGGTCGCCCTCATCCTCGACGTCGGCCTGCGGACCGCCGCGATCAGCACGCTGCTGGTACGGCCGCGCAGCCTCCTCTACCTCGTGGCGGCCGGCGCCCTCTCCCGTTCGGTGAGCCTCGGCCTCGGTGCGCTGCTCCCCCACGCCCGCGCCGACGGCGGGTTCGCCGGAGTGCTCGACCGGACCGGAGGTGGGCGGGCGGCAGTCACGATCGTGGTCGGCGCTGCGATCGCCGCGCTTTCGGTCGGCGGGGCGGGCGCGGTCGCGACCGTTCTGGTCGCGGGGGGCGCCGTCCTGTGGGGCTGGCACTGCCTGCGCCGGCTGGGCGGCGTCACCGGCGACACGCTGGGCGCGGCGTCCGAGGGCGCTGAGCTGATCGTCCTCGTGGTCGGCGCCGGCCTCCGATGACCACCGTCGCGGCGAGCGGACAGCCACGGCCTCCTGAGTAAGATGGCGGGTGATGCCGGACGAGCCGCGCCCGCCGGAGTTGGCGCCAGCGCCTGACGGCGGCGAGACGGCGGAGACCCCGGGCGACCGCCCCCGCGTGTGGCCCGAGACGCCTCGCCCCCTCAAGACCCAGGTCAAACGCCCCATGGAGGCATGGCTCAACGAGTTCTCCGAGCGCATCCAGGACTACGACGCACGCGGGATCCGCGAGCAGCCGGCTCGCCGACGCCGGCCACGCGGGCTGGCCCGCCTCGTGCCCACCCCGGTGCAGATGCCGGCGCCGTCCCGCGGGCGTCCCGAGCGCGAGCGGGAGCGCGGCTCCGAGCAGCGAGGGCGACGACGCCGCGGGCGCGGGGGCCCGCGGCCTGAGTCACAGACCCGGCCACAGGCAGGACCATCCGGGAATCAGGGCCGGCAGCAGGGCTCCCCGCCGGCGCAGCCCGGACAGGGCCCCACAGGACCCGGCGAACGGCGCCGCCCACGTGCGCCGCGAGCAGGGCGGCCGCCGCGCCCATCGTCGGCTCAACCGCCACGGCCTCAACCGCCACGGTCTCAACCGCCAGGCGAATCTCCCGACGATCCCGGCCGGCGTCGGCGTCGTCGTGGGCGCGGCCGGGGCCGGGGTCGGGGACCGGGCCCCGGGAATCCGCCTCCCGCCCCGCCTCCCGCCTGAAGGGGCGCCGATCGGGGCCCCGTTCACACGGGAATAGAATGAACGGGGGTGGCGTTCCCATGAGTGGCGATTTCTCGGGGTTCGAACAGCACGTCGACGCGCTGTATCGCAGCGCGTTGCGGCTGACGCGGAAACCGGAGGACGCGCAGGACCTCGTGCAAGAGACCTACTTGAGAGCCTTCCGCTACCGCAACCGGTTCACGCCCGGCACCAATGAAAAGGCGTGGCTGTTCACCATCATGACCAACGCGTTCCGCAATCGCGGGCGGCAGCATCGCGTCATCGAAGAGCCCATCGACGAGCCGGCCAACGACCACTACATCTACGACCAGCTGCGCCGCGAGGGGCTGCCGCTCCATCTGATGTCGCCCGAACAGGTGATCGTCGATCGAGGCTTCGGCGACGAGGTCAAGCGGGCGCTCGAGGACCTGCCCCTTCCGATGCGCATGGTGGTCGTGCTCGTCGATGTCGAGGAGTTCTCGTACAAAGAGGTGGCGGCCATCCTCGGCATCAAGATCGGGACCGTGATGTCACGGTTGCATCGCGGACGACGGGCTCTCCAGAAGCGGCTGTGGGACTACGCGGAGCGGCCGCGATCAAGCCGGGTGGCGGTGGGGAGCTCATGAGCAAGGACTGCGATTCCACCATGGATCGCCTCTCGCTGTATCTGGATCGTGAGCTCAGCGAACCCGAGATGCGCCAGGTGCGCGTGCACCTCGACGACTGCCCGCCCTGCGGGAAGATCTTCGACTTCCAGGCCGAGCTGAAGCGGCTGGTCCGCAAGGAATGCTGCACGGACGACGCTCCGACGCGGCTGCGCGAGTGGGTCCGGAAGCTGGCCGCTCAGGACCCCATCCAACCCTGATGGTCCTCGACCTGGCGGTGGCGTTCGCCGCCGGCTTGCTCTCCTTCGCTTCGACCTGTGTGCTGCCGCTCGTCCCGGCTTACGTCGCCTACATGGGCGGCCAGGCGGCGCTGAACCCCCAGACGCCGGCGTCCGGGCGGCAGCGCCGGCTGATCACCAATGCCGTCCTCTTCGTCCTCGGATTCAGCACGGCGTTCGTCGCCCTCGGCGCTTCCGCCGGCCTGCTCGGCGAGCGTCTCGATCTCCGGCAGGTCCGTCCGGCGCTCCTGCAGGTCGCCGGCATCGCCCTGGTCCTGATCGGAATTTCCCTCCTCCTCCTCGGACGGATTCCGGGACTCATGCGAGAGCGGCGCCTCGATCTCGCGCATCGGCTGCCGCGCACGCCCTGGGCGTCCTACCTGATCGGGCTGGCCTTTGCCATCGGCTGGACGCCCTGCGTCGGCCCGATCCTCGCCGCCATCCTCCTGCGCGCCGGACAGGCCGGCACCGCCGCGCAAGGGGCTGTCCTTCTGACGGCCTACTCGCTCGGCTTGGGCGTCCCCTTCCTGATCGCGGCGGGGCTGTCGGGAATGCTGACCCGGCTCCTGGCGCGCGTCCGGGGCGCCTACCGGGCGCTGAATGCGGTCGCCGCCGTCTTCTTGATCGGGATGGGCGTGCTGATCTTCTCCAACCGGCTGACCACCTTCAACAGCTACCTGCCCTTCTTGGGCGGGACCACGCCCTTCGACAATCACTTCGATACCTCTGTTGCGCCGATCGCGACGGTGGCCGGGCCCCTCAAGCCCGGACAGCAGGCGCCGGCCTTCACTCTGCGCGACGTCAACGGGGCATCGATCAGTCTCGCGCAGCTCCACGGCCACCCGGTGCTGCTCAGCTTCTGGGCAACCTGGTGCCAGCCCTGCCGGCAGGAGCTGCCGCTGATCGCGCAGGCCTACCAGGCTCATCAGCAAGATGGCCTCGTGGTGGTGGCGGTCGATTACGGTGACGAATCGGCGGACACCGTGCGAACCTTCTGGACCCAGATGGGACTCGCCCCGGCGCCCGTGCTGGACCCGGACGGCAAGGCGGCCGATGCCTATGGGATCGGCTTGAAGGAGACCGGCCTGCCGGTCAGCGTCATGATCGCCCGCGACGGCAAGGTGAGCACGTACGAGCCCTACCCGCTGACTCCGGACACGCTCGACGCGGCGCTCAAGAAAGTGCTCTAGCGCCGGCCGCTATCCTTCATCTGGTGTCCACTGCCGCGGATCCCGGAGCCTGGTCCGGGCGTGGCGTCTGGCGCTACCGCGCCGACCTGGCCGTGCAGGGTGAGCCGGTCACCCTGGGCGAGGGAGGGACACCGCTCGTCCGCTACGAGCGCTTCCTGCTCAAGCTCGAGGGGTTCTCTCCGACCGGCTCGTTCAAAGATCGGGGCGCCGCCACCGCGATCACGACCGCCCGAGCGCTCGGCGCCCGCACCGTGATCGAGGATTCGTCGGGCAATGCCGGGGCCGCGATCGCGGCCTACGCGGCGGCCGCCGGGATCAAGGCGCGGATCTTCACGCCGGCCGACATCGTCCCCGCCAAGGCTCGCGCCATCGAGGCCCTGGGCGGGGAGTTGATCCGGATATCGGGACCGCGTTCGGCGGTGACCGCCGCCGCGGTCGAGGCCGCCCGCGACGCCTACGACGCGGGCCACGCGCGCGACGATAGCTTCCTCGAGGGAACGAAGACGATCGCGTTCGAGCTCTTCGAAGAACTCGGGGAGCGGCTGCACGACGTCGTCATGCCGGTCGGCCAGGGAACCGTGCTGATCGGCATGGCAGCAGGGTTCGCCGACCTGGTGGCCGCTGGCTTGATGGCCAGGCCGCCCCGCCTGCACGGGGCCCAGTCGGAAGCGTGCGCGCCTCTGGCCCGAGGGGCTAACCTCGGCCGCCCGGCGCCGGTGAAGCCGCAGCCGTCGATCGCGGACGGGGTGCGGATCCCGGAGCCAACCCGCACCGAGCGCAGCTATGCCGCGGTTCGCTACAGCGGCGGTCGCTGGATCGCGGTCTCCGAAGACGCGATCGAGAGCACCTGGCGCGGCGCCGCCCGGGATGGTCTGCTCATGGAACCGACCTCGGCCGTCGCGCTCGCCGCCGCGCGAAAGCTGAGCCTGCCCGAGGGCGCCGTCGTGATCATCACCGGGTCCGGGCTCAAGGCGGTGGACCGCTACTGAGCCCCGTCGATCAGCGAGTGCGGCGGCGCAGACCTGCCAGCTCGTCGGGGTCGTAGGCGAGCGCGAGGCGCGCTCCCCACAGATCGATGTGATAGCCGGGCACCCGTCGCCGGCCGTGCCGCGGCCCGGAGTCGACATCCGGCAGGGACTTGTGCTCGAGCGCCCGGACCGGAATGTGCTTGGCGCGCGCCCAGGCGAGCAAGCGCTCGGGGTCGGCGCTCACGACCTTCCCGTACCACCCCGGTCCGAACCGCGCGCTCTCCAGGTAGACGAGAGGCGCCAGCCACAGCCCACCCTGCACGGCGTGGCGAAAGCCCTCGGCCCGTGAGGCGAACCGGCGTGGGGTCTGGTCCTGGGCGTCAGGCGGCACGAACGCGGAAACGCGTCGGATCGAAGGCATCGAGGCGCACGCGGGGCGCGCGGCCCTCGATCAGATCCGCAATGACCTCCGCGGTGATCGGTGCGAGCAGCACGCCCTCGCGAAAGTGGCCCCCGGCAATCGTGAGCCCGCGCAGCGGCCCAAGCCGCCCGATCAGCGGGAGCCCATCCGGCGTGGCCGGCCGCAGCCCGGCGGCGCCGTGCGAGAAGCTTGCGTCGCCGAGCGCGGGCACGAGCGCAACGGCCTGCGCCAGCAGGTCCCGGACGGCCCGAGCCGTGAGTCGCGCATCGTAGCCGGCTTCCTCCGCCGTGGCTCCGACGTAGATCCACCCGTCTGCCTTGCGGAGGAGATAGACGTCGGGCGCGAAGAGGACGTTGCGCAACACGGATCGGGGCGATCGCACGCCTACCATCTGACCGCGAACCGGTCGAACCGGGATCGACAGATCGAGGACCGATGCGAAGCCACCCGCCCAGGCGCCATTCGCGATCACTACCTCGGCGGCGGTCACCGGTTCACCGCCGGCCATCACCCCCGACACCCGCTCGCCGGTGTGCAGGAGCGCGTCGACGGCCCGGGGTCGAAGCTCCGCCCCCAGGTCGGCGGCGGCGCGTCGCAGCGCCTGGACCAACGCCGGCGGGCTGATCTGATGCTGCTTCGGCAGGTGCAGCCCGGCCCGCGTGTCGGCGGCGATCGCGGGCTCGACATCATGCACCCGGGCCGCGTCCAGCCATCCCACGTGCACGCCTGCCTGATCGAGGAGATCACGCCGGCGGCGCAGCACAAGCTCATCCGCGTCGGATGCGGCCAGATAGAGGACGTCGCTGTCGCGGTATCCCGGGTCGATCCCGGTGCGATCGCGCAACTCCTCGGCAAGCGGGCCGTGGAGTCGGGCGCTCTCCTGGGCGAGCTCCGCCAGCGGGCCGGTCGGCGCATCGACCGGGGCGCTGATGACGCCGGCCGCGGCGGCCGAGGCCTGCCCCGGCAGTCCGGCATCGAACACGGTGACGCGCAGCCCGCTCCGGCTCAGCTGGAAGGCGACGGCGCTCCCGATCACGCCGCCGCCGACGACGATCACGTCGGGGCTCACGCCCAGATCTTAGTCAGCCAGCCGGCGCAGGATCAGGTCTTCGGAGAAACGCGCTTCCTGGTACAGGGCGCAGGTGGCCATCTTCCCGAGGCAGGGCGGCGCGGGCCAGCGCAAGACGCCGCTGAACCGGTGGGTCTTGCCGTCCACGTGGCAATCGGCCTGGAAGACTTTGAGGACCAGCTGGCGCTTGCGCAGAATCTGCTCTAAATAGGGACAACGCATAGCTACAAAACTTGATACCAATAAACTAACACGAGTCGCGAACCGCGCGCCCGCACGCAATTCCACAGGCGCGTCATGGCAGATCAACGCGGAGGTGGCGGCGATCCAGTCTCGTGCCACCGACCCGTTACACTCGGGTGGCATGGGTGGCGCTCGGATGTTCGCCCGCCCGCCGCGAACTCATCCGCTGCAATCGAAACCGTAACGATGATTCCTCAGACTGAGCACGGGGAGGCCTCGGTCTGGATTCGCATGCGCGCCTTCTGGCGTCGACGGCTCGACGCGACGCGGTCGCGACCCCGGCCGGACCGTCTCGTCTTCGTGCTCGGAGGCGGTGGCAGTCGCGGGGCCTGCACGGTTGGCGTGCTCCGCGCCCTGCTCGAAGCCGGGATCCTGCCAGATGGGGTGGTCGGGTGCAGCTCAGGCGCCTTCAACGCAGCGGCCCTGGCCATGCGGCCCGACCTGCAGACCATCGATCGCCTCGCTGAGGTCTGGGAGTCGATCCGCAACCGGGACCTGTTCAATCGCAACCCGCTGCGCATGGCCTATCGGTACGCGCGCAGCCGCAACAGCTTCTTCGACAGCCGCTATCTGCGGGCCCTGGCCGCCCGCCACCTTCCCCCGACCTTCGATGACCTCACGCTGCCCTGCGCCATCATCGCGACGAACCTGACGCTCGCCCGCAAGGAGGTCTTCGCCTCCGGCAGTATTCCGGATGCCGTGGCGGCCTCGTCGGCCATCCCGGGCGTCTTCAATCCGTACCGGATCGGCGACCAGGAATACGTCGACGGCGCCGTCTCCGAGAACGTCGGCATCGCCGAGGCGGTCGCGATGGGCGCCACCCGCATCGTGGCCGTCGACAACAGCACGGCGAACCCGCTCCGGCGACCGCCGAGCAGCAACCTCCCCGGGGTGCTGGCCCAGAGCGTGCAGATCATGCTGGCCCAGCGGACGCTCGAGGAGTACCAGCGGTGGGCGGATCAGGTGGAGATCTCGCTGCTGGTTCCGAACGTCGAGTTCGCCACCGTCGGCACCGACTTCACCCACTCGCACCGCCTGATCGACGAGGCGTACGTGCGGACGCGCGTCTTCCTTCGCGACGGAGGCGGCCTGCGTCCGGACGGTCGCGTCGAACTCGGGATCCACTACCTGCTGCCCTCGCGCGGCGACACGATCGTCTCCCTCGCCCAGTGAGCGTGTCTACTTCCAGGACGGGCGCCGGCCGCCGGGTCGTGCGCTGGGGATGGCCGCTCCTTCTGCTCGCCGCCGCCTGGCTGTGGGCGCCGCTGCGCGCCCGGGCCGACTACCCGGGCATGTCCTGCACGAGCGGCGTATCGACCGCCTTCATGTGGGCGTCCTACACGGTGCTGTTCGTGCCGGTCGCGATCGCGCTCCTGCTGGTCGCGCGGTGGATCCGCCGGGCGCTGACGCGCGGGCGTCGACTGCTCGCCTTTGCGCTCGGCGTCAGCGGGGCGGTTCTGGCGGTCGCCTATCTGGTGTTCGCCGGGCTGACCGTGCCCCGCAACGAAACCGCGATCGCCTGCCCGGCGCTGGGTGGATCGCTCCAGGCCGTGCATTGCTGGCGCAGCGGCACCACGATCGAGGTCAATGCCGTCGGCCGGCGGCCCCAGGACGCGAGCGCACTCCAGGCCATGGCCCAGACGCTGGCGGCGCACAAACAGGACGCCGTGCTCGACGAGGCGTTCGTCTACGACACGCAGGACGAGGCCGTGGTCGGCTATTCGAATGCGCGCCTCTTCCTGCTCCAGCGTCCCGACCTGACGGCCTTCGGCGACCTCTGCCTCAGCGACCGCCAGAGCCACGCCCGCGAGGTCATCTCCCATCGGATCGGCTTCTACCGGTACAGCCTGCAGCAGGCCCCGCCGGTGGACGCCTTCTTCCTTCAGGATTCCGCACCCGGCGGGCAGCGCGGCTACGAGGTGATCGATTTCCGCCACGGTGGCGAGGCGCTTCCCTACGTGCGCCCGGCGGATCTCCAGCCGGCCGAAACCGCGTACCTCGACCGGGTCGTGGCCGGGACCACCCGCCTCAATGCCGACCTGGACCGCGAGCAGCAGAGCCACGCGCCGGCCGGGGCGCTCAGCGCCATGCGCCGAGACTTCGACCGGATCACCGCGGACCTGGCCACCGGCACGCCTCCACGACTGATCCTCTATCGGGACTCACGACTGAAGCGATTCCTGGAGAACTACGACCTCATCCTGGTGGCCGAAGAAAGTGCCGCCCAGGGACAATCCGCCCAGAAGATCCACTCCACCGCCTACGAGCAGCATCGCCAGTACTACTTTCAGGAACCGCAGGTCACGCCCCTGATCGGCTACCTCTACCTGCAGGAACCGGGGCGGACCTTCTCGGACGACGAGCTGTCCACCGTCAACTGGGCAATCTTCTAGCGGCTGGTCACGCGGCCTGCAGCGGCACGACAGGCGCCCGACTCTCATCGCGAAGGATGCCGGTGACGGTGTCGATCCACTGCGGGTCGCCCTGGTCGGCCCGCCAGAGCCAGTATTCGCTCCCCCACAACAGGACGGTCGTGAAGCCGGCATCCTTGAGGTTCACGAACAGCGCGCGAATCGCCCCCGGACTGGTGCTCTGCGGATTCGTGTAGGTGGCGGGG
>DASQGL010000128.1:0-54577 GCA_035632635.1 Candidatus Limnocylindrales bacterium | reverse complement strand
CCGAGGCGGCGATCCAGCGGGGCGCGGCGATCGTCAACGACGTCTTCGCCTTGCAACGAGATTCGCAGATGGCGGAGGTCGTCGCGCGCGCCGGAGTCCCGGTGGTCCTGATGCACAACAACGTCTCGAAGCCGAGCCAGGCGATCGTGCCCGATGTCGAGCGAGACCTCACCCAGTCGATCGCGATCGCGCAGGCCGCCGGCATAGCACGCGACCGGATCATCATCGATCCCGGAATCGGCTTCGGGAAGACGCGCGAGCAGAACCTCGAACTGATCCGCCGGCTCGGCGAGCTGCGACGGCGGCTTGGCTACCCCGTGCTGGTCGGCCCGTCGCGCAAATCGTTCATCGGCGCAACCCTCGGACTCGACGTCGATCAGCGGGTCGAGGGGACCGCCGCGGCGGTCGCGCTCGCCATCCAGGCCGGCGCCGACATCGTCCGGGTGCACGACGTGGAGGTCATGACCCGGGTCGCCCGCATGGCGGACGCGATCGTCCGGGCGTCATGAGCCGGGCGCTGCTCGCGCTCGGCACCAACCTCGGCGACCGCGACCGGCAGCTGGCCGATGCCCGGCGGGCCCTGAGGCAGTCGGGGGTGGCCATCGTGCGCCAGTCGACGGTGCAGGAGACCGAGCCCGTGGGCGTCCTCGACCAGCCACGCTTTCTGAACCAGGTCCTCGCGGTCGAGACCAGCCTGGAGCCGCGGCCGCTGCTGGAGACCCTGAAGCGCCTGGAACGGGAGCTCGGCCGCACGCCGGGCCCGCGCTGGGGACCGCGAGAGATCGACATCGACATCCTTCGCTACGACGATCGCGCGATCGACGAGCCCGGCCTACGCATCCCCCATCCGGAACTTCCCAACCGGCCCTTCCTGCAGGCGCTCCTGCGGGAAATCGGCGAAAGATGAGCACGCCGCTTCGCGTCGCCTGGCTCGGTCACCACAGCGCGGTCGGCGGGGACGGCCTCCTGACCTACTCGCGGGAGATGGTCCAGGGGCTGCGAGCCCGCGGGGCCAGGGTGTTCTTCGTACACCACGGCCCGGCGGCGCCCGAAGCGGACGATCGGATCGCCCTGAAGTCTTTGCGGAGCGGCCATCGCTACATCATTTCCTCGCCCAGGACCAAGCGGCGGATCGCGGACCTGATCAAGCGCGAGCACATCGACGTGGTCCATGCGTCGCTCAGCTTCAGCCCCTCGATCGATTTCGGGCTGCCGGATCTCTGCCACGAGCTGGGGGTGCCGGTGGTCGCCACCTTCCACGTGCCCTTCGACTCGCGTCCCTCGGTCTGGAGCGCGACCAGCAGCGCGATCTATCGCGTGTACTCCCAATCGCTCGCCGCCTACGACCGCGTCATCATCTTTTCCGAGGCCCAGCGCAGCCTGCTCACCCAGTACGGGGTACCGGATCCGTCGGTGGCCGTGCTGCCCAACGGGGTGGACATCGCGAAGTACGCGCCCGGTCACTCGTCGTTCAAGGCATCGCTCAAGGCGACCACGCTGATCGGATACCTCGGGCGGATCGACCCGGAGAAGAACGTGGATGCGCTGGCGCGCGCCTTTCTCGATTTGGGACCTTACGAGGGGTCGCACCTCGTCATCGTCGGGGGCGGAAGCGACCGGCGCCGGCTGGAACGCCGGTACGCTGGTCCCCAGGTCCACTTCACCGGGCAGGTCTCGGACGAGGAGCAGCGCATCGCGATGCTGCGTGGCCTGGACGTTTTCGTCCTGCCTTCCACCGTCGAAGGTCTCTCCCTGTCGCTCCTGGAAGCGATGGCCTGCGGCGTGGCCACGATCGCGACGGACGTCGGCAGCGACGGCGAGGCGCTCGAGGGCGCGGGGTTGGTGCTGGATCCACGCGAGCTGGACGGGCAGCTGCGGCTGGCGCTGCGCACGCTGCTCGACTTCCCGGACTTTCGCCACGAGTTGGGCCGGCGCGCGCGCGAGCGGGCCGCCCTCCGCTACAGCCTCGACCGGAACCTCGACCGGCTCCTCTCGATCTACGAGGAGCTGGGCCGGGCCTACACCACCCGGCCCGCGCTCGTGAACCGGTAGCCGATGCCGGGCACCGCGAGGATGAAGAATGGATGGGAGGGGTCCTGCTCGATCTTGCGCCGCAGGTTCCGGATGTGGACGTCGATGACGCGAGTCTCGATCGGATACTCGTATCCCCAGACGTGGTTCAGGATCTTCTCCCGCGACAGGACCTTGCCGGCATTCGACGCCAGGAAAGCGAGCAGGTCGAACTCGGTGTGGGTGAGCATGACTTCGGTCGAGTCGTGGAACACGCGCCGCTCGTTGAGGTCGATGATCAGGTCTTTGAACTCGAGGCGGCCGTGGTTGACCGCCTCCTCCTCCTGGCGCGCCTTGCGCAGGTGGGCGGCGATGCGGGCGAGCAGCTCGCGGGTGCGAAACGGCTTCGTGATGTAGTCGTCGGCGCCGATCTCGAGACCGACCACGACGTCGATCTCCTCCGTCTTCGCGCTGAGGATGATGATCGGGATGCGCATGCCCGCCTTGCGGATGTCGCGGCAGACGTCGAACCCCGAGACGTCGGGCAGCATGATGTCCAGCAAGATGAGGTCCGGCTTGCTGACGTCGATGCGCCGCAGGGCTTCCTGGCCGGTCTCGGCCTCGATGACCTCGTAGCCTTCCTTCTCGCAGGCGAGCCGGATCGCCTTGCGGATCATGGCCTCGTCATCGACGATCAGGATCTTCTTGGCCGGCGGCATCAGCGCGACCCCGCGGCGACCCGCTGGGGGGCCTCCGCCCGCGGCAGGCTGACGGTGAAGACGCTTCCCTTGCCGACCCGGCTTCGCACCTGAATCTGTCCTCCGAGCATGGTTACCAGGTGGCGCACGATGTAGAGTCCCAGTCCGGTTCCAGCCGTTCGCCTCACGGCCGGGTCATCCGCCCGATAGAACTTTTCGAAGAGCCGGGGCAGGTGCTCCTTCTTGATCCCGACGCCCTGATCCGCGATATCGAACCGGACGGATCCGCCGTCGCCCCGCACGCCGACCGTGACCCGGGTTCGCGGTGCCGAATATTTTATGGCATTGGTCACGAGATTGATCAGGATCTGGTGGAGCTTTCGGGCGTCGCCCCAGACCTGGGGGACCTCCGGGTCGATCCGGGTTCGCAGGGTCCGCCCCTGCAGCATGCTGCGGACCTCATCGGCCACGTGCTCGACGATCGGCACGACGTCGATCCGGGTCAGTTCCACCGAGACCCGCCCGGAGTCGATTCGGCTGACATCGAGGATGTCCCCGATCAACCGCTCCATCCGGTCGGCCTGGCCGTGCAGGTCCTGGAGGAGTTCTCGGCGCTGGCTCTCGCTGAGATCGAAGTCGAGAAGCAGCTCGGAGAGCCCGCGCAAGGTCGTGAGCGGCGTCTTCAGCTCGTGCGACGCAGCGAGCATCAGGGCGTCGCGGGCTTCGATCGTCTCGAGCTCCGGGGTCACGTCGTGAATGGTGATCACGGCGCCGGTCGGCCGGTTGCGCCGGCCCAGGGGCGAGACCGAGTAGGAGACGCGCACGGGATCGTCGCTCGTGCGCAGGCGGAACAGGTAGGCGAAGTGCGTGTTGACCGACGCGCCGACCCTGAGCGCGCGTCGGAGCGCGCCGTTGGGCGCGCACAGGTTGACGCCGGTCTCGGTGCGGACTTCGAGGATGTCGGCAGCCGGGCGGCCGAGCGCGGACGTGCGGGACCAGCCGGTGATCCGTTCAGCCTGGGGATTGATCGCGAGGACGGTGGCCTCCCGGTCGACGACGATGATCGCCTGCGGGAATTGCTCAAACGCCTGTTCCCAGAGCGCTCGATCCCGAGCCACTCATCGGAGTATAGGCCCGCGCACGCGTTGCTTCAATTTTCTTAACCGCCGGTCCCAGCCCCATCGCCCGGGGCGGAGCACGCGCTCGTAGAGCCCGGCGTAACGGACGGTTGTGCCGCCGAAGCCGGTCTTGAACCGGTAGAGGCCGAACCAGGGGTGATCGGGCGCCGGTTCCTCGGGAATGCCCCACCAGTCATAGACCCGGCAGCCGAGGGCCCGGTAGTCGAGCATGGCGGTCCAGTGCAGCAGGTAATTGGGCATCACCTCGCGGCCTTCGTCCGTCGATCCGCCGAACAGGTAATAGGCGGTGTCTCCGAACCGGAACACCATGATCCCCGCCAGGGTCCGGCCGTCGTGCGAGGCTAGGTAGAGGCGCACGCCGTCGTCCGGCTCGAAGATGTCGAGTGCGGCGCGGTAGTAGGGCGCGGCCGGCAGCGCGATCCCCTGTCGCCGAGCGGTCGCCTCCGCCAGGCGGGCGAAGGTGTCGACGTCCCGGGTCGCCCGGACGACGACACCTTTACGCTCGGCCAGGGACAGGTTGTACCGGGTCTTGGACTTGAAGGCGGCCCGCAGCGCCTCGGGCTCGGGCGTCAGGTCCAGCAGCCGGGTCGCGTGCGGCTGGACCGGTTCGCCCGGCTGGAAGCGGCGCCTCGTCAGCGCCTGGGTCATCGGATCGCCGGCGGGCACCTGTGGCTCGATCCGCAAGACCATGTCCCTCGCGCGGCGGGCGCGCGCCTCGAGCTCCGCGAGCACCTCGGCGGCGGCGGAGGGCGCGATGGCTGGGCCCCGCGGCACGTAGGCGATCGTCGACCGCGGCCAGAGCCCGTCAGCCCGCTGCAGGGAGCACACGCCCGACCCGCCACCGTCGAACGCGATGCGATCCACCCGCCATCCGAAGCGCGCCTGGAGCTCACCCCATCGCCAGCTCTGCAGCAGGCTCGGCGCGGGCTGGCGCAGCAGTGCGCGGTCCCAGTCCTGGGGCCCGAGCGCCTCCCCCGCCGAGGTCTTCACACGAACTCGGGCTGTCCGGCGCGCGCGAAACGCTCGGCGACCCGGAGCGTGAAGGCGGCCACCCGGTTGACGGGCAGGTCGTACAGGCCGATGAAGCGCACGTGCTCGCCGTTGAACCGGCTCTTGAAGGTGAAGTACCCGTATCCGGGATGCGAGGGCTCCGGGTTGAGCGGCACCCCCCACATGTCATAGCGCGTGCAGCCGCGCCGCTGCCCGTCCACCATCGCCCGCCAGTGCAGCAGGTACCCGGGCTTGGTCTCCTGGGCGTCATCGGCGGTGCCCCCAAAGAGGTAGACGAGCGTCCGGCCGAAGAAGAGCATCACGGCCCCCGCCAGCAACCGACCCTCGAGTCTCGCCAGGTAGACGGCGATCTGGCCGCGCTCGCGAAAGAGGCTCAGGAGATCCTGGTAGTAGCGGCGCGGCCGGACCGGAAACGACTGCCGGGCGGCCGTCTGCTGAAGCAGGTCGTAAAAGTGATCCATGGCCGCGGAGGCGTCCGAGGCCTCGACGGTGATGCCCCGCCGCTCCCCGGATCGAATATTGCGGCGGGTCGACTCCTTGAGCCGGGCGAGCGCATCGTCGCCGCCGCTGATGTCGACCACCATGGTCGCCTGGTGCTGAATCGGGTGATGGCTGGGCCGCCCGCCGATCGCCTCGACGGCGGCGGCGGCCTCCGGCGTGGACCATTCGGGATCGATCTTGAGCATGATGCCACCGTCCGCCGCCAGCCGCTCGCGCAGTCCCTCCCAGAGCGGGGCCAGCCGGTCGAGCCGCCCGTCGAGGACCGGCCCGCGGGGCGCGTAGTGCAGCGCGAGTCCTCCGGGGAGCGGACGACGCAGGACGCTGACGCCGCTCACCGGCCGGCCGCCTTCCCGGAGCAGATAGCGCCGCACGCTCCAGCCGTAGCGGCTCTTCAACGCCCCCCAGGACCAGGACTGCAGCAGCGCTCCATCCGAGGCCTGCGAGACGAAGGCGTCCCAGGTGGACGCGTCCTCGCACACCTCGAGATCCGGCATCACAAGACAGCTTAACGGCCCGCTCCCTTCAGATCCCAGCCCCTTCGCGCCGGCCTGGATGGGCATCGGCAGCGGCCGCTCCGCGTGACTGTGGGTCACCCGCTCGCTGCCGGCGTGCGTACAGGCGTGTGTTAGCATGATTCCTGAATTCTCGGCAGGTGGGAGGCTTTTGCAGGACAAGAGCTCTATCGAGCAGGCGCCGAGGCTTCTCGACAGCAGGGGTACCTTGAATCAGACGCCGTTGCTGGCGATCCTGCAGTCGATGCAAGCCCAGCGTGCGACCGGAACGCTCCAGGTTCGAAACGGCGGCGAGGCCTTCTCGCTGTTCTTCCTGTTCGGACACCTGTTTCACGCCTACGGCGACGGGACGCAGGGTGAAGACGCGGTGTTCACCCCGCTCGGGTGGCGCGAGGGGGATTACTCCTTCGATCCCAAGTCCAAGCTGCCCACCGAGGAGACGATCACCGCGCCCACCGCCGACATCCTGGCCGAGGCCCGCCGCCGCGGTTTCCCAGGCTCGGACCAGAACCCACAGCCCTCGCTGGTCACGCCGGCGGCGCCGGCTGCCGTCGCCGAGCGGCAGGTGATCAGCCAGACGCTCGGCGCCGCTCCGCACCCGCCGGCGTCCCCGGCCCCGGCACCGGGCCAGGCGGCCCAGCCGCAGGAGGCGCCCGCCACGGAGCTGTATCCGCTGCCGGTCGGCAAGCTCGTCTACGAATCCCTGAAGACCGCCTTCGTCGACTTCCCGAAACTGCTGCGCTCGCTCAGTGCCGACCGGCTCACGGGCTACCTCCGCCTGTCGGGTCAGGCGTCCCGAGGCATGATCCTCTTCTACCAGGGGAGCCTGATCGAGAGCTTCTACGACGGCGGCGCAGTGGTTTCCACCGGGCGGACCGCGTTCTCCCTGTTCAAGAGTGACGTCGATCGCGGCGAGGGCAGCATGGACGTGATCGAGCTCTCCCCGGAGGTCGTGACCGCCATCTATCAGCTGCTCACCGCGCCCACCATCCTGCAGGGATTGCTGGCGCGCTTCGTCGACGTCCGGGCCCTGCTCGAGTACCTCCAGGACGAGCAGATCCACGGCAGCCTGCTGGTCCGTTCGCCTGACGAGATGGGCATCGTGCTCCTGCGCGGCGGGGTGCTGCTCGGCGCCTTCACCCGCGGGCAGCCTCAGCTCGTCCAGAACGCCGATATCGTCACCCGGCTCTGCGAGGATCCCAAGACCCGGATCGAGGTCAAGGCGGTGGCCGACCTCGAGGAACCGGCCTCGGTCAGCCTCGAAGACATGCTGAGCAGCACGAGCAGCCCCGCGCCGTCGCCGAGCCCCCGGATGGCACCGCCCACGCCCGTCCCGTCCCCGAGCGCGCCGGCCCGCGCCTACGAGCCCGCGCCCGCCGCCGCCGTCGCTCCCAATTCACAGGACGGGGACATCGACTGGGACGGCCTGATGAGCCAGCTGATGCAGATGGCGGACAACACGCTGCAGAACCGGGCCAAGAAGATCAAGGAGCTGCTGGCCTCCACCGAACGGAACCTCGATGCCCTGGACCGGACGATCGACCGCATCTCCCAGACGTCGATCATGTTCGTCGACCCGGTCAAGCTGACGAACCTGGCCAACGACATGCGCCAGGTCGTCGAGTCCGAGCGCTAGTCCGTTCCGTCCCTCCCCCACGCCATGGCACCTGCCAGGCTGAGGTGTTGGCGACCTCAGCGGTTGTGGCTTCGGGCGGGCCTGCCGATGGTCCTGGCTGCAGCGCTGGCCTCGGTGCTGAGCGCGTGCTCGGTGGACGCCCCGAACATCGTGTCCATCGCGCCGGGGCGCGACGCCCGCGACGTGCCCACCAACCAGGAGATCCGGATCGCGTTCGACCGGCCCATGGACCATCGGTCCGTCGAGTCCCGCTTCGAGCTCCGGCCGCCGCCCGACGGATGCGCCGGCGCCGCGGCCTGCGGCCTGACCTGGCAGGGGAACACGCTGGTGTATCGGCACGCGGTCAACCTTCGACCCGACACGCGCTACGACGTCGTCCTGCACGGCGGCTACCGTGACGCGAACGGGAAGGAGAACAGCCTGGAACACTCCTGGGCCTTCGTCACGGAGGGACTTCCGGCGCTGTCGACGATCGATCCGGCAGACGGCGCGCTCGGGGTGGCGCCCGACCGGAACATCGTCCTGACCTTCAGCCGGGCGATGGACCTGGGCAGCCTGCGCACCGCGATCGGCATCTCCCCGCAAACGCCATTCCTGGTTCGCGCCCGACCCGGCGGCGATGGGAGCCAGGTGGAGGTGATCCCGACCGAGCTGCTCCACCCGGACACCGCCTACACCGTCACGGTGGAAGGCGCCCTGGACGCGCACGGCAACACCCTGCCCGGGCGCGTGGCCCGATCGTTCACCGCCGGCAACCCGAGCTTCGCCCGCCGGATCGCCTTCCTCATCGGCGAGCAGGGAGCGGGCGCCTTCGCCATCGGAATCGTCGACCCGCACCCCGATCCGTTCCTCACCCGCTCGACGCCGAAGATCCTCTATCAGTTGCCCGACAGCCAGCGCGGGACGAGCGCGATCCTCGCCTTCGACTGGGCGCCCGACGGATCGAGGATCGTGATGGCGATCGGCGCCAGGGGCTCGCTCGAGGGGGCGTTGCGCATCGTGACCTTGAAGACGTCGGCGGTCCAGGACCTCCCGGTGATCGGGGCGTCGGTCTCCTGGTCACCCGACGGATCGATGATCGCCTACCTGAGCCATGAGTCGCTCCACGTATTCCGGCCGTTCACCGGTCAGGACGAGACGCTCACGCGGGACCAGGTCGTCCTGCCTTCGCCCGCTTTCGCGCCCGACGGCAAGTCGATCGCGTACGCGGCGCTGGACGCCCAGGGCAACCCGCGGCTCCTGATCATGAACCTCGAGCTCCGCAGCAGCTACCGGCCGATCGGGCTCCAGGATCCGGCCGACCATCCGGTCTGGTCGTTCGACGGGACCCGGCTCGCCTTTCGACGCCTCACCAGCCGTGGGGCCCAGGTCTGGGTGTACGACGTGTCGGGCGGCGGCACGACCTACCGGCAGGAGGCCAGCCTCGACCTCCAGGGCGCCGCCTGGCTGAACGACAACAGCACCCTGCTGGTCGCCACCGGCTCGGGCGCCGAGAGCACCCTCTACCGCATCAACGTCTTCGCGCCCACCGAGGCGGGCGGCATCGTCAAGCTGACCGGCGCGTCGGGACCGCCGGACGGCATGGGGCCGAGCACCCCCACCTACGACCGGCGGATCGCGTTCACCGCCATCATCGACGGCCTGCCCCAGCTGTTCGTGATGAACGGCGACGGCTCGGCGCCGGACCAGCTCACCTGGGACACGCCCGACTTCCCCTACAGCGCGGAAGCCGCGAACTGGAGCCCGCTGGGGTAAGCCGGGCTCAGGCCGCCTCGGGCAGGACGCGTTCCGGCGGCGACGCTTGCCGTCCCGCCGGCGCCTCCCCGGCCCGAAAGTGCGCCCGCAGGAGGCCGGTGAGGAGCAGCCCGCCCCCCATCAGCGCCGCGGACGCCCAGAACGGCGTCAACGGGCCGTGGCTGTACATCCAGCCGCCGATCGGGTAGGCGATCGCCGCGGCGGTGCCGGTGATCAGCGCGAAGACGCCGTACCCCTTGGCCAGCGCGTTGGCCGGCAGCACCTCGCCGATGACCGCGGTCATGACCTGGCGAAACGACCAGAAGCCGCCCCGGAGGAAGCACGCGACGACCAGCAGCGGGAAGGTCCGTGCGCCCAGGAGCGCCAGGCCCGACACCACGAAGAGCACCTCGAACGCGAGGATGACCGCGAAACTCCCGATGCGCCGGCGCAAGCCGGAGAGGACGATGCCGGCCAGGACGGAGCCGGAGAAGAGGACGGCGATCAGCGTGCCCACCCCGAGATCATCCATGTGCCCGACCTCCTTCGCGTAGAGCGGAAGGAACGTCCAGGGGATGAAGATCACGACCGTCATGAAGGAGAAGAGCGCCATGAGCATCACGAACGCGCGCCGCTCGAAGAGCTGCCGGTAGGGCAGGCGGACGTGGACCTCGGCGGGCAGCGTCTTGCGGGGCAGGAAACCGACGCAGACGGTGGCGAGCGCGAACAGCACCAGGGAGATCGCGAACAGCCACCGAATGCCCATCCACTGGGCCAGCGCCCCGGCCGCGATCGTGGAGACGATCAGGCCGATCGAGAACGAGGAGTTCACGAAGGTCATCACCATGGCGAGGCGGTCCCGGGGAACCCCCAGCGTCAGGTACACGTTCATGGCGGGGGTGTTGCACACGGAGAGGCCCATGAACGCGCTGCCGACGGCCAGCATGGCCCACTGGGGAGCCAGCGCATAGCAGAGGGGGGCGGGCACCGCGAGCAGCCAGCCCGCCAGCAGCACGGGCCTAAGATGGTACGCCTCCGCCAGCCGGGTGCCCGGGATCATGGCGAGGGTGCCCAGGAGGGTGCCGACGGCGGCGATCAGCCCGATCTCGATGGCGCTGGCGCCGAGCTGCTTCTGGTAGATGGCGGCGAACACCGTGAACGGGCCGGTGCCCAGCCCGCTGAGCCCCTGGGCCCAGAAGAGCAGCCAGCCGCCGCGGTCGATCCCCAGCAGCGGCCGGACCGGGCGGGCACGGGAGGCAGCCGGGCGGAACAGCGGGACGGCGAGCACAGCAATGTATCGCCCGCTCGCCGGGGAACCAGCGAGCGCCGATGCGACGATCGGGTGACGCCCACCCGGGTCGCGCTAGGAGCGCGTCAGCGGAGTCGGACGCAGTGGGCGGGTCGCGCCCTCGCCGAGGCCCAGCCGTCCGTGCAGGCGCGCGAGGATGCGCGGTGACCACCAGTTCGCCTCGCCCAGCAGGCGCATCACAGCGGGAACGACCAGCGCCCGGACGCGCGTCGCATCGAGGACGACCGCGATGGCGAGCCCCAACCCGATCGACTTGATCAGGACCACGTCGGCGAGCCCGAACGCCGCGAAGACCGCCACCATGATCGCGGCCGCCCCGGTGATCAGGCGACCGCTGCGTTCCAGGCCCTCGGCGACCGCTTCGCGAGTCGTCGCTCCCCGCCGGTACTCCTCCTGGATCCGGCTGAGCAGGAGCACCTCGTAGTCCATGGAGAGACCGAAGATGATGCAGAAGAGCAGGACCGGCACGCTCGGATCGATCGAGGACGGGCTGAAGTTCAGCAGGTGGCTCAGGTGTCCCTGCTGGAAGATCCAGACCAGCGCGCCAAACGACGCCGAGATCGACACCACGTTCATGATGACCGCCTTGAGTGGCAGGACGACCGAACCGACCAGCAGGAAGAGCACCACGTAGGTCATCAGCATCACCCAGGCCACGGCCCACGGGATCCGTTGGACGATGTAGGCGATCAGGTCGATGTCGTAGGCCGTCTGCCCGGTCACGAGCGCCTCGCCGCCCGCCGGAGGGGGCAGCTGCCGGATCGCGTTCACGATCGCCCGCGCCCGGTCGCTCTCGGCGGGCTGGGCGGTGACGACCGAGAGCACGACGATGCTCGGGCCAACCGATTGATGGATGAGATCTCGCATCGTGGCGGGCTGCGCCGAAGCCGGCCCGCTCACCAGCGCCACGGTCTGCGACCGGTTGAGCCCGTTCGGTGTCACCACGCTTTCCACCCGGGTGACGTCGGTTAGCGACTGAAGGCGGCTGGCATAGTCGTAGAGATCGCCGACGCGGGAGGGGGTGAGCGGACTCCCGGTCGCGTACCGGACGACGACCGACAGGTAATTCAGGTTCTGACCCGGGAACTGCTGGCTCAGCAGGTCCGATCCGCGATGCGACTCGGCGCTGGGCGGCAGGAGGTTGACGTCCCCGTTGGCCAGCCGGAGCTGGGTGAATGGTGAGGCCAGCAGCGCCATGATCGCGAGCACCGGGAGCAGGACGATGATCGGGTGGCGCATCACCCGGATCGCGATCGCATGCCACAGCCCGCGCTCCGTCCGCCGGCGCGGCAGCGGCACCGCGAAGCGGTTCACCCTCGGCCCCAGGATCGCGAGCAGCGAGGCGAGGAAGGTGAGCGCGTAGACGACCGCGATCCCGACCACGACCGCGCCGGCCAGGCCCATGGACGCGAGGAAGGAGCCCTGGAAGAAGAGCATGCCGCTCAGCCCGATGGCGACGGTCAAGCCCGAAAACGTGACCGCCCGGCCGGAGGTGGCCATCGCGATCGACAGGCTTTCCTCGACGCCGCGTCCGCGGCCCAGCTCCTCGCGAAACCGGTTCACGATGAACAGGGAATAGTCGATCGCCACGCCCAGCCCGATCAGCGTCACGATGTTCGTGGCGTAGGTAGAGACATCGGTGATCCGCGCCAGCAGGCCGACGCCGGCCAGGCCGCCGACCACCGCCAGGCCACCGACCCCGAGCGGCAGCAGGGCCGCGACCACGGTCGCGAAGACGAGCAGGAGGAGCAGCAAGGCGAGCGGGAGGGAGACGGTTTCCGCGCGGTGCAGATCCGCCTGCAGGTAGCGGTCGAAGTCACTGGCCAGGGCGAGCCCACTGGTCGCGAGCACCTGGAGGTGCTCCGGACGGACCAGCGCCCGGAGCTGGGGGAAGTAGGCGCGCGCCGTGGCAAAGTCATCTCTGACGGAGACGATCGCGAGCGCCGCGTGGCCATCCCGTGAGGCGAGCGCGCCCGTGGTCGCAGCCGGGTCGTAGGGGGTGACCACGCCGCTCACCCTCGGATCGGCGCGCAGCGGTGTCAGCGCCGCCAGCATCGCCTCTTTGAAGGCCGGGTCCTGAACCGTCATCGAATCGCTGCGGAAGATCAACTCGAAAGAGGAGCCCCCCTGATGGGGCAGCTCGTTCTGCATGAGCTTGATCGCGCGCGCGTACTCGAGGCTGGGCGGGCTGAAGTTCGAGAACGTCCCGCCCGCCCGCAAGGCCAGGAGCGAGCCCACCAGCAGCAGGCCGCTGATCGAAAGGCACACCCACCGGAATCGGTAGACGAGGCGTCCCCATGCCGCGAACATGTCAGTCTCCCCGGCTGGCCGGGGCTCCGGCGTTGACGCGGACGAAGGCAGTGATCATCTCCCACAGCGCGTCGATCGCCCGGTCGGCGTCGAACGCCGGGTCGATCAGCTTCTGGAGCGTGATGCCGTTCAGGCAGGCCCAGATGGCGGCCGCGACCGCGTCCGGTTCGGATTCGGGCGCTGCCTGCAAGCCGGCGAAGACGGGGCGCGCGATGGCCGCGATGCGCTCGCGGTCCTCCTGAACGAACTCGTTGACCGCGGCACGGATGCGTGGATTGTGCAATCCCACGCCGAACATCTCGAAGACGAGCGTGAACAGCTCGAGGTTGCGCCGCAGCTCCTGCTTCTGGAGCTCCAGGCCCGTGCGTGAGACCTCGACCGCCGCTTCGAGGCTCCGCGGGGACTTCGCCGTTTCGTGCCACTCCCTGATCACCGGCGCGCAGCCGTACCGGATCGCCTCGACCAGCAGGTCTTCCTTGGTCTGGAAGTAATAGTGCGCGAGCCCCAGCGCGACCTGAGCCTCCTCGGCGATGTCCTTCATGGAGGTGTCGTGGTAGCCGTTGCGGACCAGGGTGCGGTAGGCGGCCTCGACGATCCGGTCCCGACTCGAATCGGCCACCTCAGCCCCGTGCCGCCCCGGCGGTTGAATGAGCGATCAACACTGATTGAACATTCAACCATGACCGCGCAGCGGGGTCAAGCCCGGGGGCGACGGCCGGCGTCAGCGGGGTCCCCCTCCCGGTCAGCCGGCGACGGCGGGCTGGAGCTCGCGGGCCGGCTGGGCGTACTCGCTGAGCAGCCGATCGACCGTCGCCTCCCAGGTGAACTGGGTGGCGACGAGCCGGCTCCGACGGCTGAAGCAGCGGCGCAGCTCCGGGTCCTGCAGGAGCCGGCCGATCCGTTCCGCATACTGCGCCGGATCGTGCGAGGAGAGCGTGAACCCGGTCAGGCCGTCTTTGACGATGACGGGCAGCCCTCCAACCCGGGCGGCGACCACCGGCGTGCCGCACGCCTGGGCTTCCAGGGCGACCAGCCCGAAGGACTCCGAGTAGGAGGGCACGACACACACCTCGGCCAGGCTCAGGTAGGCCGCCAGCATCTTCTGGTCGATGGCGCCCAGGAATCGCACCCGGGAGCGGATGCCAAGCTCCTCGGCCAGCGACTCCAGGCGGACGCGTTCGCCCCCGGCGGTGACGCTCTCCATCCGTCCGTTCTGGCTGTCGTCGCCGATTATGACCAGCGCCAGGTCCGGGCCCGCCGTCGCCTGGGCGGCCAGGATGGCAAGCGCGCGCAGCACGGTTTCCGCCCCTTTGAGGCGCTCGAGGCGGCCGGCGAAGACGATCACCCGCGTCGACTCGCCGATTCCCAGCCGGCGGCGCAGGCCGCCCGTCGGCCGTGGCTTGAAGATCTTGAGGTCGACACCGGGCGGCACCACGGCGACCCGGCTGCGCTCGGCACCGTAGAGGCGGACCAGGTCATCCGCCTCGGCCACGCTGGATGCGATCAGCCGATCGCAGTCCCGGACTACGCCCTGCTCGACCGCGATCCGGTGGTCGGGCTCGGTCACCGCGCCGGTGGCGGCCCGCTCGTTCTTGACGCGGGCGAGCGTGTGCGCGGTGTGAAACCAGGGCACCTGCCACTCGTCCTGCAGCCGGGAGGCCGTCCAGCCCGACAGCCAGTAATGGCTGTGAACCAGGCCGTAGGCGTCCCCGGTCCGTTCCACCTCCCGGAGCACGCCCTCGGTGAAAGCAGGCAGGAGGTCGAAGAGGCTCCCCTTGTCGACCGGGCTCGGCTCGCCGGCCGCGATCTGGGTGACCCAGCTGCGGTCGTGGAGCCTCATCCGGGGCGGTGTCAACGGATCCGACCGGCGGGTGAAGACCTCGGTCGGAATGCCTCGCCGGCTGAGCTCGATGCAGACCGACCGGATGTACACGTTCATGCCGCCGTTCTCCCCCGACCCGAGGGGGGCGAGCGGGGACGCATGCAGGCTGACGATGGCGAGCGGCTTCACGTCGTGGGGTGCATCTCCTTCCGGATCGGGCTCAAACGGTCCCTCCATCGTCCGCCCTGCGCAGGCCAATGGTCAATATCGAAGCGACACCAGCCCGATCAAGAGCCTGCAGTCTACCGGTGACGGCCCCGAGGCGCAGGCCCGGCGAGCCTGTGATAGGGTTACGAAAATCCTTTCCCGTCGTGAGACGAAACTAAACTGACCACCAGGCTGACCAACCCCCTTCGCCGGTTTCGCCTCCCCCTCCTCATCCTCACTCTGGTCTTCTGCTACGGCGTGATCGGCTACATGCTCCTCTGGCACTGGTCCTTCGTCGACGCCTTGTTCATGACCCTGACCACGGTGACCACGGTCGGCTACGAGGAGGTGCACCCCCTCTCCCCGGCCGGGCGCGTCTTCACCATGACCGTCATCGTCGGCGGCGTCGGCACCATGCTCTACACGATCGGTATCTTCGGCGAGCTGCTCGTCGAGGGTGAGCTGGCTCGCTACGCTAGGATGCGCACCATGAAGGGCCGGATCGAGGGCCTGCGCGACCACTTCATCGTCTGCGGCTACGGCCGGATGGGGACCCAGGTCGCGGAGGAGTTCGTGCACCTGGCCACGCCCTTCGTGGTCGTCGACAACAACCAGGCGCCGCTCGACCGGTTGCGGTCCACCAACCTTCTCTTCGTCGAGGGCGACGCCACCTCGGACGAGACCCTGCTCGAGGCCGGCATCCTGCGGGCGAAAGGGCTGGTCTCGGCGGTCGACTCCGACGAGCGCAACGTGTTCATCACGCTGACCGCGCGGGCGCTCAACCCCGCCCTCTTCATCGTCGCCCGGTCGTCCTTCGGGGACTCCGTCGAGAAGCTGCGGCGCGCGGGCGCCAACCAGGTCGTGTCCCCCTATCTGATGGGGGCGCACCGGATGGCCGCGCTCGCCGTCCGTCCGGTCGCGGTCGATGTCCTCGACACCGTGCTCCACGGTGAGAACATCGACCTCGTGATCGAAGAGTTCGTGGTCCCGCAAACCTCCCGCATGCTGGGGCGCACTCTGGGCGACTCGGGGCTCCGCAGCGCGGGTGCCAACGTCCTCGCCATCCGCAAGCGAAGCGGCCAGCTCAGAATCAACCCCCCGGACACCCAGGTGCTGGAGAGCGACGACCTCGTGGTCGCGATCGGGACCCGCGAGCAGGTCGACGCGGCCGAACGGCTCCTCTGACTCCGCGCCTGCTCTTCCTTTTCTCTGACACCGGGGCTGGCCACCGCGCCTGCGCGGAAGCGGTCGCGGCGGCGCTCAGCATCCGGTTCCCCGGCCGGTTCGCGGTCGACCTCTTCGACCCCCTGGCGCGTGAGCGCGCCATCCTCAGCGGTCGGGTCACCGGGCTGTACGGGCCGCTGACCCGCTACCTTCCCGGCGGCTGGGCCGCGCTCTACCATGCGACCAACGTCCAGCCGGTGGTGCGCGCCGTCCAGGGCACCCTGGGGCGCGGGCTGCGGCCGAAACTGCGCCGCGCGCTCGAGCCGCCGCCCGCGCTGGTTGTCTCCTTTCATCCGATGCTGAACCATGTCGCCGCCGACATCCTCCCGGCCGGCATCCCGCTGATCACCGTCATCACCGACTGGATCGATTTCCACTGGGCCTGGACCGACCAGCGGGTCGCGCTCGTGATCTGCCCGTCGAGGGCCGCCTATGACCTCTGCCGGCGTCGCGGCGTGCCGGAAGAGCGGCTGCGCTATGGGGACGGCCTGCCCATCCACCCCCGTTTCGCCGACGCGATCCGCCGCTACCCGACGCGCGGACTCGCTCGCCGCGCCCTCGGGCTGCGGCCCCATGCGCGCACCGTGCTGCTCGTGGGCGGCGGCGACGGGACGGAACCGCTGCGCGCCTACGCCCGAGCGCTGGCCGCCTCCCCGCTGGATCTCCAGGTGCTGGCCGTCTGCGGACGGAACGAGCCGCTGGCCCGCCGCATCCGGGCCGACAACCACGACGGCGTCCACGTCTATGGCTTCGTCCAGAACATGCCGGAGCTGATGCTGGCCGCCGACCTGCTCATCACCCGCGCCGGCCCCGGGATGATCGCGGAAGGGCTGGCCTGCGGCTGTCCCCTGCTGTTGACCGGCCGGCTGCCGGGTCAGGAGGAAGCGAACGTGTCCGAAGTCCTTCGCCGCGGCCTGGGCTGGTTCACGCCGCGGCCGCGCCAGCTGCTCGACGCCGTGAGCGCGTGGTATGCGAAACCCGGCGGCGAGCGAGCTGCGCTCGAGGCCCACGTTCGCGCGGCCGGCAACCCGAACCGGGCCTTCGAGGTGGCCGACGTCCTGGCCGCCAGCGCCGGGTCACGAGGCTGAGCTGGGACATAGGAGCCGGAAGTCGCAGCCCTGGCACTTCATCCGGTCGGGGCGCGCGGGGAAGAGCTCGCGCCGGATTCCGTCGGCCACCCGCCGGATCGTGTCCCGGTCCTCGTCGAGGCGTAAGGGGGGCTTGTCGACGCGCACCCGTTCGCCCGTCTCCAGGTAGTAGTAGGCGAGCGTCAGCGGCTCGAATCGGAAGACTTCCTTCGCCGCCAGCGCGTATACACCGAGCTGCAGGTCACGCTGGAGCTCGGTCGCGCGGCGCGCCGACCCCGTCTTGTAGTCGATGACCTCGTAGCTCCCATCCGGATGCCGATCGACCCGGTCGATGCGGCCGGTCAGCCGGAAGTCGTCGATCCGCAGACTGAAGGCCTGCTCGAGCAGCAGGGGTTTGCGCAGGTCTCCCTGATCGAAGGCGCGGCGGAGGTAGGCGCGACCGAGGTCCTGGAGTGCCTGCGCTTGATCCGGAGCGCAGAAGCGCTCCCGTGCCCAGGCCGCCATATAGGCGGCATCGACCATCTCCCAGGTCAGCGGACGGTCGCGCTCGATGGCGCCGAGCGCGTCTTTGAGGGCGTCGTGCAGGATCCGTCCGAACTGCATCTGGGGTCTCGGCCGGGTCGGCAGCCGCATGACGAAACGGTACTGGTACATCTGCGGGCACCGCTGATAGGTGTCGACCTGGGTGTAGGAGAGGGAGCCGAGGGGCGGCAGATCTCCCAGCGGAAGCTCGACCTGGCGGGCCACCTCCACCACCGCCGGCGACGGAGCGCCGAGCACGTCGCGGACGGCGAGGTCTTTGGACTCGCCACCGCGCAGGGGCGTGAGAAACCTCGACGGCCGCCAATCGCGCGTGCCCTCGTATCGTGCGGCCCAGGTGCAGAGCAGCTCGTCGCGCGCCCGGGTGACCGCCACGTAGGCGAGCCGCCGTTCCTCGGCCAGATGAAGCTCGGTCTCGGGCAGCTCCTCCGGCAGCAACGCGTCGGGCAGCGTCAACCCCTCTCCCCGCCGGGTTGCCGGGAACCGGCCCTCGACGAGGTGGGGCACGACCACCATGCCGAACTCGAGGCCCTTGGCCTGGTGGACCGTCATCAGGTGGACGGCGTTGAGGCTGTCCTCGATCGGGGCGATCTCCTCATCCGCGCGGGCCGCCTCGGTGCGATCCAGATGCGCCAGGAACTCGCTCAGGTGATGGTCGGCATGCTCGTCGCAGAAGAGCGCGATCAGCTCGTTCAGCTTCTGGACGTTCGCGCTGACCTGGAGGCGTTCGATCGGACCCATGAACCGATCGAGGTCGAGGTAGCGGGTCTGTTCCATCACATCGTAGAAGAGTTCGTCGACGCCGACCCGCAGTCTGAGCTCACAGAAGCGCCGGAGATCCGCGCACAGCCGCCGGGCGCCGTCCTCGGCGCAGTCCGCAAGGAGATCGAAGAAGCGCACGCCCCGTTCCCGCGCCATGAGCGCCAGCCGGGCCGCCCGCACCCCGTCCATGGCATAGCGCGGCAGACTGAGCAGCCGCATCACACAGATCGGGTCGTCGGGCGACTCGATCGCGCGCAGCATGGCCAGGCAGTCTTTGATCTCGGGCTGCTGGAAGAAGCCGCGCCCCCCACTGATCTGGTAGGGCACGCCGGCCCGCTGGAGGGCGCGGGCGAAGTTCTGCAGATGCGCATTGGCCCGCAGGAGGATGGCGATGTCCTGGGGCCGGTGCCGGTTCTCCGCGATCGCCCGGGCGACGAAGCCCGCCACCGCCTCCGCCTCTTCGAGCAGGCCGGCGGCAGCCAGGATGCTGACCGGTGCCCCCTCGCCACGGGTGGCGCTGAGCTCCTTCCCGAGCCGATCGGGATCCTCCGCGATCAGCCGCTGGGCCGCGCGCAGGATCGCGCCGCGGCTCCGGTAGTTCTCCTCGAGGCGGACCACCCGGGCGTCCGGAAAGACCGTCTGGAAGCGGCGCAGGTTCGCGACCGAGGCGCCGCGAAACTTGTAGATGCTCTGGTCGTCGTCACCGACCACGCACAGATTGCGATGCGGCGCGGTCAGCTCGAGCAGGCGGTTCTGCGCGAAGTTCGTGTCCTGGAACTCGTCGACCATGACGTACTGGAATCGCCGGCCCTCGCGCTCCCTGACCGGCGCGAACGTCTCCAGCACCCGGACGCTGTAGAAGATGGTGTCGTCGAAGTCGAGCAGCCCGGCATCGAGCAGCGCCGCCTGGTAGGTGGCATAGACCTCGGCCGCCTCACGCTGGGCGCGCTCGACGGGATCGTCCCCTACCGCGAGGGTCGCCGCCCATGCGCGAAAGCTCGCGGGGTCGATCATCTCCTGCTTGGCGCGCTCCACCAGCTTGAGCAGCTCGGCGATGCGGTCGTAGGGACGCTGGGGATGGAAGAGCGTCGACGGCTGCAGGCTGCGGAGGACCGCCCCCATCAGCTCCCACTGGCGGACGGCGGAGGCGATCCGGAACGCGCGAGGCAGGCCGCAAAGCCACCCGTGCTCCTGGATGAACTGTTGCGCGAACGCGTGGTAGGTCAGAACCCAGCGCTCCGCGGTCGGCAGGTAGTCATCGCGCTCGATCCGCTCGAGGACCTCTCGTGCGGACTTGTCGGTGAAGGTCAACAGCAGGATCTGCTCGGCCGGGACCCCCTCCTGGCGAAGACGCCGGTACCGTTCGACGAGCACGCGCGTCTTTCCGGTTCCGGCGCCGGCGAGGATGAGCAGCGGACCGGGGCCGTGCTCCACCGCGGCACGCTGGCCCGCATTGAGGTCGGTGCCGGTAGCGCTGATCACCGCCACGCGCGCGGACCCTCCTGGCGGAAACGGATCTCCCGGACGACCGGCGCGCCGATGCGATCGTTCAGACGCTCGATGATCAGCCGGCATTCCAGGTGGAGCTGATGGGCCAGCGGGGTGCTGCTGGCCGCGACCCAGAGCGTCCCGCCGGTGAGCTTGAGGGCGGTGGTCTCGCGCGCCACCTGCGGCCCGACCACCTCCGCCCAGAGCCAGATCGCCTGCGCCTCACGCGTCCGCCGTGCGATGCCGAGCGCCTTGAGCATGCCGGGGAGCGCCGCGCCCAGGCTACGCATGCACGGTGCCCCGCTCGACTCGCAGGACCGCAGCATGGTCGAGCACGCTCTGGGGCAGATCGTGAAGGTCGGCGGCGCTGATCAACGCCTGCGGACCGGGCTCGAGGGCCGCGAGCAGGCGTTCGCGCCGCATCGGGTCGAGCTCTGACATGACGTCGTCGAGGAGCAGCACCGGCTGCTCGCCGGTCGCCTCGGCGAGGTAGTGGAGCTCGGCCAGCTTGATACTGAGCACGATGCTCCGCTGCTGCCCCTGGCTGGCGAACTGGCGCGCGTCGCGATCATCGAGGAACACCTCCACATCGTCCCGCTGGGGCCCGACAGCTGTCTGTCCGCGCGCGATCTCCTCGGCGGAGGCCTCCGCCATGGCCGCTTCCAGCTGCTGGGCGACCAGCTCGACGGGCGCCTCGCCGATCCGCGCCCCCGAGGGACGGTAGCGCAGATCGAGGCGCTCGCGATCGTCGGTCAGCTCTCGGGCGAAGGCCGCGGCCAGCGGCTGCAGCTCGAGGATGCGGCGCTGGCGCTCGACCATCACCTGGGCGCCGGCCTGCGCCAGGGCGCCGGTCCAGTAGGCGAGCTGGCCCGCCGGCTGCCGGCCGTCCCGAACCGCGCGCAGCAGCGCGTTGCGCTGCTCGAGGAGGTGGTGATACGTGCTCAGCCATCGCGCATGAGCGCGATCGAGCTGCGAGAGCAGCGTGTTCAGAAAACGCCGGCGTCCTTCGCCTGGTCCCTTGATCAGCTGGAGGTCATCCGGCCAGAACAGGACGACGCGGAGCCGGCCTCCCATTTCGGCGGCGCCACACTCGCGGCCGTTGCGGCGGAACTGGCGCAGGACGCGCTCTCGCGTCCCGTCGCGCGGCATCGTGAAGCGCGTTTCGAGCTCCTCGACGCCCTCGTCGCTCTGAACTGTGCAGGTGACGCGGGCGACCGGCTGCCCGAATCGCACCAGCTCGGCATTCTGCTGGGTGCGGGGCGAGCGGCTGAGCGCGGTCAGCGCGACGGCTTCGAGCAGATTCGTCTTGCCCTGGGCGTTCCCGCCGAAGAGCACTGTCGTCGACCGCTCGAGCGGGAGATCGAGCTCGGCATAGTTGCGGAAGTCGAAGAGGGAGATGTTGGAGAGGAACACGAGGCGCCCTGCGTGGCGCCGGCTACATCGCCACGCGCACCGGCATGATGATGTAGAGGTAGTCGTCGCGTCCGACTGGGCGAATCGCTCCGGGGCTGAGCGGTCCCGTGAATCCCAGCTGCACCTCGTCGGAGCCGATCACCGAGAGGGCATCGACAACGTACTTCGAGTTGAACGCGATCTGCAGGTCCTGGCCCTCGACCTTTGCCTCGACACCGGCGACGCTGTTACCCACCTCGCTGGTGTTCGCGGTCAGCGTCAGCTTGCCGCCTTCTGCCTTGAACTTGATCACGTTGGCGGCGTCCTTGGAGAAGAGGGAGACGACCTTCGTCGTGAAGAGCAGGTCCTGGGTCTTCGCCGTGATCGTGGTGGTGCTCTGGCTCGGGATGACCTGCTGGTAGTTGGGATACGTGCCTTCGATCAGCCGGCTCATCAGCTCGGTCTCGCCAGCCTTGAAGAACACCTGGTTGTGCTGCGGTCCCACCGTGAGATCGATTGGCTCGGTCGACCCTTTCAGGATGCGGCTCAGCTCGGCCAGCGCCCGCGCCGGGATCACGACCGTCTCCGGGTCGCCGCCGCCGGGTCCGAGCGGCAGGTTCTTGACCGCGAGCCGGTGCCCGTCCGTGGCCGCGAGGGTCGCCTTGCCACCGTTCAGTTGCACGTAGACGCCGGTCAGCACGGGGCGGCCTTCGTCGGACGATGCCGCCACCACGGTCTGCTCGATCGCCTGGCGCAGATCGCCCTGGGGAACGGTGACCCGGCGACCCTCACCGCCCGACGCCACCGGCGGGAAGTCCGCCGGGTCGATGCCTCGAATCACGACGTCGAAGTGCTCGCTGTGTACGGCCAGCGATTGTGTCTTCTGGTCGAGCGTCATGCTCAGCGGCTCGTCCGGATGGGCAGTCACGAAATCGGTGAGCAGGCGGGCCGGCACGGTGATGCCGCCCTCCTCCTGGACCTCGGCCGGGATGACCTGACGGATGCCGATCTCGAGGTTGGTCGCGGTCAGCTGCAGTCCCTGCTCCGATGTCTGGAGCAACACGTTGTTCAGGATCGGAAGCGTCGTCCGCGACGACACGGCGCGCGATACGGTATGCAGCCCCTGACCGAGGCTGGCCGCGGAGCACGTGACCTTCATGAAGCCCCCTGTCTACAGACCCGGGCCGATTGGGAAACGAATCTTTAGAAGAGACGTAGCCGTAGGACAGTGCACGATGGGGATAAGCGCGTCCCTTCCGTTCAAACGGCCACCATTATACGCGGCAAAACCTGTGCAGATTCGATCCCCGGATCCCCAGGGAGAGGCCGCGGCCGGCTTTCCACGTCTGTCCCCTGGCTTTTCCTCATGGGTTAGTGGGAATAGAGGATTTCACGAATCTTCCGCAGGTCATTTTGTAACCGCTGATCCTCGCGGGCGTCGGTATTGATCTTCTCGTATGAGTGGAGCACGGTGGTGTGATCGCGGCCGCCAAACGCCTGCCCGATGGCAGGGAGCGAGGACGCCGTTTCCTCGCGGATCAGGAACATCGCGACCTGGCGCGGAAAGACGATGTGTTTGTCACGGCGTTTCCCCTTCATCTCCTCGAGGCTGATGTGATAGAAGTTGGCGACCGTGCGCGCGATGGTGTCGATCGACAGCGTGCGGGCTTCGCTCGAGGGAATCACGTCCTGGAGGAGGCGGGCGGCGGTATCGACCGTGATCGTCTCGCGGCTGAGCGAGGCATGGGCGATGACACGAATCAGTGCGCCTTCCAGCTCGCGGATGTTCTTCTGAATCTTGTGCGCGATGAAGGAGAGGACGTCTTCCGGGACGAGGCGGGCGTATGGTCCGACCTTCGACTTGAGGATGGCGACGCGGGTCTCGAAGTCGGCCGGCTGGATGTCCGCGATCAGCCCCCATTGAAAGCGCGAGCGCAGGCGATCCTCGAGGGTCGGGATCTCTTTGGGCGGCCGGTCCGACGCGATCACGATCTGACGATTGAGCTCGTGCAGCGAGTTGAACGTGTGGTAGAACTCCTCCTGCGTCCGGTCCTTCCCGGCCAGGAACTGGATGTCGTCCACCAGGAGCACATCGACCGTCCGGTAGCGGGTGCGGAAGTCGTTCATGCGCCCTTCCTGGATGCCGGTGATCATCTCGTTCATGAAGGTCTCGCTCGTCACGTAGGCGACGCGGCGACGCTTGTTGCGCTCCAGGACCGCGTGGCCGATGGCGTGCATGAGATGGGTCTTGCCCAGCCCGACTCCGCCGTAGAGGAACAGGGGGTTGTAGGCCTTGGCCGGGGTGTCCGCGACCGCACGGCAGGCGGCGTGGGCGAAGCGCGAGTTGTTGCCGACGACGAAGTGCTGGAACTGGAACTTCGGATTCAACACCGACGCATCATCCGAGCCCGGATCCTCAGGCGGTTCGTCCGCCACCGCCACCGCCGACTCGGTCGCGACCGCGACTGCCGACTCGAGGGTTTGTGGCACGACTTCGAACGCCACCTGGACGTCGCCCGAGACGATCGCGGAAAGGGTCTCCTTGATCACCGCCGAATAGCGATCCTCGAGCCAGTCCTTGGCGAGCTTGGTCGGGACCCCGATGCGAAACGCGTTGCGCTCGCGTCCGACCAGGGAGGCGTTCTTGAGCCAGGTCTCGTAGCTGGGTTTGCTGAGCTGGAACCGAAGCTCTTCCTGTGCCGCCTGCCAGATCTGTTCCGATTCCATTGCGCTCCTCCACACGAAAACATGCCTGCTTGGGTTGGAGAGCGGGGCCCGGGGCTGGGGGGGACCGACCGGATCCCGCCGCAGTCGGAAACGGGGGCCCAGGACGGCTAGCGCGGACGCAACTTATTCACAGGCTTCCCACAAAAGTGGAGAACCGCTTCGAGTCTCCCCAGCCTTGTGTGTATAAGTTGTGGGTGGTGAGAGCCGTAGCTCTCCAGGGCAGCGGGAATCATAGCAAACGTCCCACCGGCATGCAATACAATTTCGTGGCGACGGCCCATCGAAGGCCAGTCGCTATAATCAGGCGGCTTATCACCCTCTGGGAGCTACGGCCATCAAGCGGACCCATCAACCCAAGAAGCGACAACGCCGGCTCGTGCACGGATTCCGCGCCCGCATGGCGTCCACCGGCGGCGTCAAGGTGCTCAAGGCGCGGCGCCGCAAGGGCCGCCGCCAGCTGGCGCCGACATCCCGCCGGCATGCGTGAAACGCCGCCAGCGGCTGCGCCGGTCGGCTGACTTCGCTCGGGCGCTGCGTGCCGGATACCGCATCGGCACCCCCTCCGTGACCCTCTTCATCCGCGATAATGACTATGGGAGTCCACGAGTCGGATTCGCGGTGTCACGCAAGCTCGGCAACGCCGTCGTCCGCAACCGGATCAAGCGCCGCCTGCGTGCCATCGTGCGGCCGCTGGCGGAGCGGACCCGCGCGGGCCGGGACATCGTGATCGTGGCGAAGGCGCCGGCCGTGGACGCAGGCGGATCGCGGCTCAAGGAGGAGCTCGAGGAAGTTTGGCAGCAGGGGGTGGATCGGAAGTGACCGCGGCCTCCCTGGCGCTGATTCGTGTCTACCGGGTCACCCTCGGACCCGTCCTGGGGCTCGTCGGGGGCTGCCGGTACACCCCGACCTGTTCCCAATACGGCTACGAGGCCATCCAGCGGTACGGATGGCGGCGCGGCTGGTGGATGGCGTTCAAGCGGATCGGCCGCTGCCATCCCTTCCATGAGGGTGGCTGGGACCCGGTGCCATGATGGGTGGTCTCCACGTGCTCGCCAGCCCGTTCGATGTGTTCATCCCGATCAAGAACCTCTGGTGGGCGATCTTCGGCGTCCCGATGCATGCGGTCCTGGCCTGGCTGGTGCACGTGCTGGCGGGCAATCCGCTGGCCGAGGCGATCGGCCCGTTCGGGATCGCCATCATCCTCCTCACCATCATGATCAAGATCATTCTGTCGCCGATCTTCCACTATCAGCTCACCACCTCCCGTCGCGTCCAGGCGGAGCAGCGACGGATCGCGCCCGAGCTGGCGGCGCTGCGCAAGAAGTACAAGAAGGACCCGCAGGGACTGAACCAGGCGACCATGGCGCTCTATCGCGAGCACGGCATCAATCCGCTGGCGCAGATGAGCGGCTGCCTGCCGGCCCTCATCCAGGCCCCCATTCTGATCGCGCTGTACTGGGTGATCTACGGTGTGGCCAAGGGCGGGCTCGGCATCCACGACCTGCACTTCCTGTGGATTCCACACCTCGACCAGCGCGCCGGCGACTTCGCCCACAACGGGCCGCTGGTGATCGCCTTGCCGCTGCTGGCCGGACTGACGACGTTCGTGCAAACGAAGATGATGACGCCTCCCGGAGGCACGGCCGGCGTCGATCCGACGCAGCAGGCGATGACCCAGAACATGACGCTGATCATGCCGGTCTTCATCGGCTTCATCTCGCTGAATTTCCCGGCGGCGCTCGCGCTGTACTGGGTGGTCAGCAATCTGTTTTCGATCGGCCAGCAGTACTTCATCACCGGCTGGGGCTCGCTCAACGGGCCGCCCTGGCGGATGATGGGCAAAGGGGAGAGGAATGACGAGCGTCGAAACCAGCGGAAAGTCAGTTGACGAAGCGGTCGAGCAGGCCCTAGAGGAGCTCGAGGAAGCGCGGGAGAACGTCGCGGTCGAGGTCCTGGAGGAGGGACCGCCCGCCCGGGTCCGGGTCACGCTCCACGAGTCGTACGCGCGCACGAGCCGCCAGGTGGTGGCCGAGCTGCTGACCCGCATGGGCATCCTGGCCCAGGTCTACATCCGCAAGGTCGACGACCCCGTGATGATCGACATCACGGGCGACAATCTCGGCCTGCTCATCGGCTGGCGGGGCGAGACGCTGCGCGCCTTCCAGACGGTGGTCAACCTGATCTTGAACGAAGGCCGGAGCGACCGGCGCCGGGTGGTCGTCGACGTCGAGCATTACCGGAACCGGCGCGAGGAGACCGTGCGCGAGATGGCGCTCCGGATCGCGGAGCGCGTCCGCCGCACCGGGGATCGCGTGCTGATGGACCCGATGCAGGCCTACGAGCGGCGCATCGTCCATATCACGCTCGAGAAGGAGCCCGGGGTCCGAACGGAGAGCCACGGCGAAGAGCCGAACCGGCGGGTCGCCGTCCTGCCCGACGGTCCCACCGCATCACGGCGCGGCCCTGAGCGGCTGGAGCGCCCGGCGGTTCAGGCTCCGCCCCCGCCCGCCCCGGCGCGACCGGGCGCCGGCTACGGCGACCGGCCCCGCTACGGCGACCGGCCCCGCTACGGCGAGCGTCCGCGCTTCGGCGACCGCCGTCCGGGAACTGCGGAAGGAGACGAGCCGACCCCCGACCGCTGAGCGACGCGGTCAGGAGCCTGCCGCGCGATAGAGCGCGGCCACGATCGCATCGGCCGGCATGCCGTCGTCGAGCGCGTCGCGAGCGGCGTTGACGGCGCCGGCCGCCGCGGCCGTGGGCGCGATCTGCTGCAGGGCGCTCAGGTCCCGGGCAAGCTCCTCCGCCCCACCCGCCTGCTCGGTGTCGGCGTAGTACCAGGCCTCGACGCGGGCGATCACCGCCTCGACCGAGGCTCGAAACGGCGGGAGCTGCGACGAGGGGGAGCCGGCGCGCTCCAGGTCGCGCAGCCGGGACTTCACGATCGCGGCCCACGGACCCGAAGCGGGGATGCGGATCTCGAGCCGGTCGGGCGGCTTCCAGCAGATCGCGGCCGCGGGGGCGCCTTCCGCAAAGGCCCGGTCGGTGAGCTGCAAAGGCGTGGGCAGGGGAGCGCCGAAGAGCGCGATCGCGACCCGGGCGGCGTCCCGGCCGAAGACGACGACCAGCTCCTCGCCGGGGCCCTCGGTGAATACGAATTGGAGCGCGGCCGGTGTCGGAAGATGTGGGTCCGGGACTGCCGATTCAGGGCCAGGAAAGGGGGGCATCGACCTAGGATATATACTGGCTGCGTGCCCCTGAACCTGCCTCCTTACGTCCTCAAAACCTTGCCGTCGGGGGCGCGGATCGTCACCGCCGAGCTGCCCGACCGGCCCTCGATCACGCTCGCCGCGCTCTTTCGGGTCGGCTCCCGTTACGAGACCGACGCGTTGGCCGGGGTGTCGCACTTTCTCGAACATATGTTCTTCAAGGGTTCCGAGCGGTATGGTTCGGCGCAGCGGATCGCCGAGGCGATCGAGGGGGTCGGCGGTGTCCTGAACGCGGGCACCGAGAAGGAGCTGACCATGTACTGGGCCCGCGTGCCCAAGACCAAGGCGTCGCTCGCGGTAGACGTCCTGGGTGACATGCTGTTCGCCCCGCTGATCGACCCGGTCGAGCTCGAGAAGGAACGGCTGGTGGTGCTCGAGGAGATCCGCATGTATCAGGATTCGCCCCAGGACCACGTGCACAGCCTGTTCGAGCAGATCAGCTGGCCAAACCATCCGCTGGGTCGCGACGTGGCCGGCACGGAAGCCTCCGTGCGCGCCCTGAGCCGGGAGGACCTGCTCGCCTACCTCGAGCGGCATTATCTGCTCCGCAACCTGGTGGTCACGATCGCCGGGCCGCTCACTCACGAGGAAGCCATCGCGCTGATCGCGCCGCACCTGAAACCGCGCGGCAACGGCGAGCTCCCCCCCACGTTCCTACCCTCGATCGCCAACGGCGCCAGTCCCCGCGTCCTGCTCAAGACCAAGAAGACCGAGCAGGCGCATGTGTGTCTCGGCGTGCACGCCCCGTCCTACATGCACAAGGACCGGTACATCATCGACATCCTCAACACCGTCCTCGGCGAAGGCATGAGCTCGCGGCTCTTCCTCGAGGTGCGGGAGCGGCTTGGGCTCGCCTACGACGTCCATTCCTACGTCAACAAGCTGTACGACACCGGTGTGCTCGGCGTGTACGCCGGCACGGAGCCCCGCCAGGCGGCGCGGGCGGTGAGCGCGATCGTCTCGGAGCTGAAGCGGCTGTGCGAGGAGCCGGTCAGCGAGACGGAGCTGACCAAAGCCCGGGAGTTCTACAAGGGCCGCCTGCTGCTCCAGATGGAAAGCACCAGCTCGGTGGCCACCTGGTACGGCGGACAGGAGGCCCTGATGGGCACCATCCTGAGCGTCGAGGAGACCATGGCGGAGATCGACGCGGTCACCGCGTCCGACCTGTTGCGGGTCGCGCGCGAGCTCTTCAGTCAGAGCCTTCAGCTCGCCGTGATCGGACCCTTCCGCAGCGAGGCGCCATTCCTCAAGCAGATCGCCTGATTCCGCGAGGTTCAGACCGCGTGCCGGGGAAGCGCGCAGCCGGCGTTAGAATGAGAAGCCGCCAGATGGAACCAGCCTGAGCATGGCGCAACCCGTCGCGCCGCCGCCGCCGTCGTCGTCGTCGCCGCGGCAGAAGTCATTCTTTCGCGACACGCTCGAAATCGTCTTCCTGGCGCTCGCCCTCTACCTCGTCATCCAGTACGCGGTCCAGACCGTGCACGTGCTCGGATCGAGCATGTACGGAACCCTGCACGACAACGACTTGCTGGTCGCCTCCAAGATCTCCTACAAGCTGCACGCGCCGCAGCGCGGCGACATCATCATCTTCAAGCCGCCCAACGACGACGTCCGCGATTTCATCAAGCGCGTGATTGCCGTCCCCGGCGACCGTCTGCGCATCGACCACGGGGTGGTCTACATCAACGGCCAGGTGCTCGAGGAGCCCTACCTCCCGGAGAAGTGGACCTACAACAACTCCTGGCCGGCCACCGGTCAGGACTACCTGCTTCCGCCCGATCACTACTTCGTGATGGGCGACAACCGCAATCACTCGAGTGATTCGCGCGTCTTCGGCCCGATCGACATCAGCTCGATCCTGGGCAAGGCCGAAGTCCGGATCTGGCCCCTCCAGGAGGCGGGCCTCCTCAACACCCACCCGACGCTCGCTGCAGGTCCGTGACCGAACGCACCCTGGTGCTCGTCAAGCCCGACGGCGTGCAGCGCGGGCTGATCGGCGAGATCACGCGACGCCTCGAACGCCGTGGACTCAAGGTCGTCGGCTTGAAGCTGATGCGCGTCTCGCGCGAGACCGCCGCCACCCACTATGCGGAGCACCAGGCGAAACCGTTCTATGACGGGCTGATCGCCTTCATCACCTCGGCGCCGGTCGTGGCCATGGTCGTCGAGGGCCGCGAGGCGGTCACCGTGGTGCGGTCGTTGATGGGATCGACTGATCCGCTCAAGGCGCAGCCGGGGACGATCCGCGGTGACCTCGCGCTCGATCTGGGCATGAACGTCATCCACGGGTCGGATTCGCCGGCGCGCGCGCAGGCCGAGATCAGCCTGTTCTTCTCGCCGGAGGAGCTGCTGGATTATGAGCGGACGATCGACCGGTGGATCCGCGAATAGGCGACCGCCATGTTTTCACGCCGAAACATCTCTGACAGTCAGTCTGTCACCAGCCGGCGCCGCAGACCCTCGAGCTCGTCGTCGCTGTAGTACTCGATGGTCAGGCGGCCGCCCTGCTTCAGCCGTGTGAGCACGACCTTGGTGCCGAGCGCCCGGCGGAATTCCTCTTCGAGCGCGAGAGTGTCCGGGTCGACCGCCCGACGAGTCTTCCGCGGGTGTGCCGTCGTCGGCCGCTCCCGGCGGGCCGCGACCCAGGCCTCCGTCTGCCGCACGCTCCAGCCCTCGCGCGTGATCCGCTCCAGCCCGCTGAGCCGTTCCGCGTCGCCGGACAGCCCGAGCAGGGCCTGGCCGTGGGCCGCCGTGATCTCGCCGGCCTCCATCGCCCGCAGGACCGGTGGGGGCAGGCGCAGCAGCCGGATGGCGTTGGCAACCGCGAAGCGGCTCTTGCCGATGCGCTCGCCGACCGCCTCCTGGGTCATCCCGAACTCGTGGCAGAGCCGGTCGAGCGCCTGGGCCTGTTCGACCGGATTCAGGTCCTCGCGCTGGAGGTTCTCGACCAGGGCGAGCTCCAGGCGTTCGTCGCCGCCGGCGAGCAGCCGCTCGTGCACGACGACGGGCACCTCGGTGAGCCCTGCCATCTCGGCGGCGCGCAGGCGCCGCTCCCCGGCGATCAGCTCGTAGCCGTCCGGCCGCTCCCGGACGAGCAGGGGTTGAAGGATCCCGTGCTCGCGGATCGAGTCGGCCAGCTCCCGCAGCGCCGTCGGATCGAACGTCCGCCGGGGCTGGTCGGGGTTCAGAGCGATGCCGGCGATGCGCAACCGGAGCGGTGAGCCGGCCGCCGGGTGACGATCGCCACCCTCGACCGCCACGGAATCGCCTGACGGGATGAGCGCCTCCAGTCCCCGACCCAAACCACGTCGCTTGTTCATGTGGCGATCAACTCCCTTGTCAGTTCCTGGTAGGCGACGGCCCCGCGCGAGGTCGGGTCGTACTGGGTGATCGGCACGCCGTGACTGGGCGCCTCGGACAGGCGCACGCTGCGTGGGATCACGGTCCGAAAGGTCTCGCGTGGGAATTGCGCCCGCACCTGCTCGGCCACCTGGGCCGCCAGCGTGGTGCGGGGGTCGAACAGGGTGAGGACGATGCCGCCGATCTTCAGCCGCGGATTCAGGTCCCGCTGAATCAAGGCGGTGGTGTGCGTCAGGGCGCCGAGGCCCTCGAGCGCGTAGTACTCGCACTGGATCGGGATCAACATGAATTCGGCAGCGACCAGGCAGTTGATGGTGAGCAGGCCGAGCGACGGCGGGCAGTCGATGATGATGTAGTCGTAGGACCGGCGGAGGCTGTCGAGCGCGTAGAGCAGCCGCCGCTCCCGCCGCGGCAGGCTGATCAGCTCGATCTCGGCGCCCGCCAGCGCGCGGTCGGAGGGCAGCAGGTCCATCCCGGGAATGCCGGTCGGCAGGATCACGCGGTTGACGTCGGCCCCGTCGACGATGCTCTGGTAGATCGAGGCGGCCAGGCCTTTGCGATCGATCCCCAGGCCGCTGGTGCTGTTCCCCTGCGGATCCATATCGACGAGCAGGACCGACTTGCCGTGCGCCGGGAGGTTGGCGGCCACGTTGATCGCGGTGGTCGTCTTGCCGACGCCGCCCTTCTGGTTGACGACTGCATAGACTCTTGGCACGTTCGGCTGGCTGCCCGTCATTATATGGCCCGGTGCGATCGCACGAATGTTCGTTATGCGAAGAACCGGTGGATATCTAGTGGACCCAGTAGCTGATCAGCCCTGCAGCGATGTCGTACCCGGCGTGCGTGACCATGCCCGGCAGCGTGCTCTTCGATTTCCACCGCATCCATCCCAGCCCGAGTCCGAGCACGAACACCTCGAGCGAGGCGAACGTGATCCCGTACTGGGTGTGGACCGCGGCGAAGAGCAGGGCGGTCGGAATCAGTCCGAATCGGGGTTGCATGGCGCCCCGGAAGAGGACTTCTTCGGCGACCCCTGCAACCAGGCCGAGAAAAACGATGGAGCCGGGGTTGTTGAACTGCCGGAACAGGGCGTTGTTCACGTCGGTGACGCGCTTCATGGTCCCCGGGGTCAGCACGTTGGCGATCCGTTCGATCTGGCCCGCGACCACCAGGAAGACGACGATGCCGGCGAGCGCCACCAGCCACCAGCGAGGAGTCGGCGGCCGAAGGCCGAGGCGATCGAGGCAGTCACGCAGCGAGCGCCGGGTGAACAGCCCGACGCCGACGAAGGCCAGGATGAAGAGCGGGACGTCCTGGGCCAAGATGGCCACGTTGGTCAGCGGCGGCCCGGCCGCGACGGCGCTCAGGACGTCGGCGGATAGCTGGGTGCCGATCTGCTGTCCGAGGAAGGCGAGCGCCCATTCCACGCTGAGGAAGCTGACCGGCGAGTCCGCCGCAAGCGGCATGACCCGACAGACCAGGCGGCGCACCGACGACGAGAGATACAGCAAGCCCAGCGCGCCGGCGATGGTCAGCGACAGCCCGAGCGGAATCGGATTGGCGGAGCCGGCCGCCGGCCGGGTCATCAGGGAGGCGATCAGGATGAGGGCGAGGCCGATCAGTAGCAGCGCTCCGGCGAGCACGCCGCCCGCCACGAAGGTCAGGATGCGGGGGAGGGCGTGCTTCTCGCCGGCGTTCGCCAGCACGAACATGGCGCAGATGGCGAGCAGCGCGACGACGACGAAGACGTCGTTGGCGGACACGAGTGCGTGAAGCGGCCTAGCGGGCGGCGGCGCGCGGAGCCGCGGCGGGCGTGGCCGGCTGCTCGCGCTGGAGGGCGAGCAGCCCCTGCAGCATGTCCATGGGCATAGGGAACACGATCACGGTGTTCCGCTCGACCCCGATCTCGGTGAGCGTCTGCAGGTAGCGCAGCTGGAGTGCGCTCGGCTGCTGCGCGATCACGGTCGCGGCATCGGTCAGCTGCTGGGCGGCGGCGAACTCACCCTCGGCGTGGATGATCTTGGCGCGCTTCTCCCGCTCGGCCTCCGCTTGCTTCGCCATGGCGCGCTGCATCGTCTGGGGAAGCTCGACGTCCTTGATTTCGACCGTCGAGACCTTGATCCCCCAGGGTTCGGTCTGCTCGTCGATGATCCGCTGCAAGGTCGCGTTGATCTTCTCCCGGTTGGCCAGCAGCTCGTCCAGCGACGACTGGCCGAGCACGCTCCGTAATGTGGTTTGGGCTATTTGTGAGGTCGCGTTGACGTAGTTCGCCACCTTCGTCACCGCGTAGTTGGGAGTGACGACCATGAAGTAGATGACGGCGTTGACCTTGATGGTGACGTTGTCCAGCGAGATGACCTCCTGCGGCGGCACCTCGAGCGTGACCGTCCGCAGGTCGATCTTCACCAGGCGGTCGATGCCGAAGGGGATGATCAGGCGCAGGCCGGGACCTTTCAGGTCCATCAGGCGGCCGAGCCGGAAGAGCACGCCGCGTTCGTACTCGTTGATGATCCGGATGGCCGAGCTGAGGCCGACCAGGACGACGACGACGATGACGCCGAGCACGACCAGGGCGGCGATGTCCATCGAATGTTCCTCCTCTTCGCGCCCCGCACGCGGCGCCCCATCATCTTAGTGCCGCTTAGTGCCGCGCATTCAGGGAGTGGCCGGGGCCGTCCCGCCGGGCTCGACCGACCGGGACGGGGCGACCGCGTCGACCGACAGGTCGAGGCCTCGGACCGCCACGACGCGGACGGCCGCCCCCACCGGGACCTCGCCCGACCGGGAGGTCGCGCGCCAGAGCGCGCCGTCGATGAACACCAGGCCGGTGGGCTTGAGGGGCTCGCGGACGATCCCGATCCGGTCGACGAGCGTTTCCTCACCGGCCGCGTAGGGCCGCCGGCGCGCCGCGAACACCTTGGTCAGGATGAAGCCGAAGACGGCGGCGATCAGGAGCACGCTGACCACCAGCAGGCTGAGATTGACGCCCTCCGCCAGGAATCCGGTGTCGATCAGCAGCAGGCCCCCCAGGACGAAGGCGATGATGCCCCCGGTGGTCAGGACGCCGTGCGTCGTCGCCTTGATGTCGACGATGAAGAGCACGACCGCGGTGACGATCAGGAAGACGCCGGCCAGGTTGGTCGGAAGGTTGAACAGGCTGAGCGCGGCCAGGAAGGCGGCGATCACGCCCACGACCCCGGGAAGGACGAGGCCGGGGTGAGTGACCCAGAATCCGATGCCGATGATCGCCAGCAGGAGCAGGAGATAGGCGACGTTCGGGTCGACGAGCGCCTGGAGCACGCGGTCGAAATCACTCAGGTTGATCGTCTGGATCGCCGCGTTGGCCGTCCTCAACGTGTAGGTCTGGCCGCCCTTGGGGACCTGGCGCCCATCGAGCGCGTCCAGCAACGTGCCCAGGTCACGAGTCTCGAGATCCACCACCTTGAGCCGCAGCGCGTCGTCGGCGGGGACGTTCACGCTCTGGCGAACTGCCTGCTCCGCCCAGTCCGCGTTGCGATGATGGAGAGTCGCCAGCGCTCGGACATAGGCGGCCGCGTCGTTCTCGATCTTGATCGTCTCGATGTCCGTCGCGGCCGCCGGGCTCGCGCTGGCGTTGGGGACCGGGTTGGTGCCCCCGATCGAGACCGGGTGCGCCGACCCGATGTTCGTGCCCGGGGCCATGGCCGCGATGTCGGCGGCCTCCGTGATGTACAGGCCGGCGGAGGCGGCGCGAGCCCCCGAGGGGGAGACGAAGACGACCACCGGAAGGGGCGCGGCCAGCATGTGCTTGATGATGTCTCGCATCGAGGTGTCGAGCCCGCCCGGGGTGTCGAGCGCGATGACCAGCGCGGTGGCATGGGTGGAAGCCGCCTGATCCATGGCATTGACCAGGTAGCGGTCGGTGATGGGATCGATGACGCCGTTGAGCGTGGCCACCACGACATGGTCGCCGGTGGCCCCCGCGGGAGCGGCCGCCAGCACGGCCACGACGAGCGCTGCCAAAAACGCCCCGCCAAGGCCGCGCAGGCCCCTCTTCATGCTTCGATCATAGCCCTGATTTCCCGGACCTCACGGATACAATGGAGGTCGTGGCAGAAGCTTCCGTCCGCGCGGCATTCCAGGACGAGGAAGAGGAATACCGCGCCCAGATCGCGCGCTACCCGCGGCTCGACGCCGCGGAGGAAGCCCGGCTGCTTGCTACCCGGAGATCCGAGCGTGACGCGGCCAACCGGCGGCTCATCGAGCACAACCTCGACCTGGTGTTCGAGGCTGCGCACGAGCGGTGCGGACGGGGTGTTCCCTTCGGCGACCTGTTCCAGGAGGGGACGGTCGGACTGATCTCGGCGGTCGAGCACTTCACCGGAGCCGCGCCGCACTTCCGGGCCAGGCTCCGGGTCGCGATCGCCGCAACCATGGACGATATCCTGGCCCAGACCGCGGACGCCCAGCGAAACGACGAGGCATTCGTGGTCGCCTGCCGGTTGCTGGCATCCGCGGACCGCCTGCTTGGGGGACGGCTGGGCCGTGCGCCGACGACGCCCGAGCTGGCCAAACTCCTGCAGTGGGACGAGGCGCGCGTCACCGTGATCCGGGCCATGCTCGACGAAGCGCAGGTGGTCCACGACCAGGAACTGCTCGACTATCTCGATGACCTCGGCGGCGACGACGGCGGGACGCCCTAACCCGTTGTCTACGTCAACCGTCGAGCGGACCCCGCTGTTCGACGAGCACCTGCGGCTGCGCGCGCAGATGACGAACTTCGGCGGTTGGGCGATGCCGCTGCAATACTCGTCCATTCGCGACGAGCACCGGGCGGTGCGCGAGGCGGCCGGCCTCTTCGACCTCTCCCACATGGGCGAGATCCAGGTCCGGGGGCGCGGGGCGCTGGCCCTGGTGCAGCGGCTCGTGAGTCGCGACATCGCGCCCCTGAAGCCGGGCCAGATCCAGTACGCGCTCTTCTGCAACGAGGCGGGCGGCATCATCGACGATCTGCTCGTCTACGCCGAGTCGGACGGATATCTGCTCGTGGTCAACGCCTCGAACCAGGAGCGGGATTACGCGTGGGCCGAGCAGCATGCGGGACCGGATGCGGAGGTTCGCAACGTCTCGCGTGAGACTGCCCTGATCGGGGTCCAGGGACCCCGGGCGGTCGAGATCGTGCAGCGGTCGGCGGATCAAGACCTGGCTCCGGTCCGGTACTACCGGTTCATCGACGGGAACTTCGCCGGCGCTGCGTGCCGCTTCTCGAGGACCGGGTACACGGGCGAAGATGGTTTCGAGATCTTCTGCCGGGGCGAGGATGCGCCGAGGCTGTGGCGGCTCCTGCTCGAGCAGGGCGCCCCCTTCGGCCTCAAGCCGGCCGGGCTCGGCGCGCGCGATACGCTGCGTCTGGAAGCCGGGATGCGCCTGTACGGCAACGACATGGACGAGCAGACGAATCCCCTCGAGGCGGGCCTCGAGTGGACGGTCAGCCTCGGCAAGGACTTCATCGGCAAGCCGGCGCTCGAGCGGGCTCAGCAGGCGGGGCTGACCCGATCCCTGGTCGGCTTGCGAATGCGGGACCGCAGCATTCCGCGGCACGGCTACCCCGTGATGCAGGGAGGAAAGCCTGTCGGGACCGTCACCTCGGGGAATGTCTCGTTCACGCTTGGCTACAACATCGCCATGGCGTACGTGCCGGTCGCAGCGCGGGCGCCCGGCACCACGCTCGAAGTCCAGGTCCGCGGGGCCCTGGCGCCAGCCGACGTCGTTCCGCTGCCGTTCTATCGACGGCCGCATCCGTCAACGAAGGGAGGAGAGCATGTCTGACGCATCGGGCCTTCGATTCCTGGAATCCCATGAATGGGTGCGCCAGGAGGGTGACCGGGCAACCATCGGGGTCAGCGACTACGCGCAGTCGCAGCTGGGCGACGTCATCTACCTGGAGCTCCCGGCGGTCGGGCATCGCGTCGAGGCCGGCGCGCGCTTCGGAGTCGTGGAATCGGTCAAGGCCGCCTCCGATCTCTACAGCCCGGTCGGTGGCGAGGTCGCCGAGGTGAACGAGGCGTTGAAAGAGCACCCCGAGTACGTCAACGAGGATCCGTACGGCAAAGGCTGGATCCTGAAGTTGCGGAACGTCACCGCCAATCCGAAGCTGCTCGATCAGTCCGCCTATCAGCGGCTGACGGAAGGCGAGCAGCACTGATGTCGTACATCCCGAACGCCGAAGGCGAGCGGAAGCAGATGCTTGCGGACCTCGGCCTGGAGCGCGTCGAGGACCTGTTCCGCATGCTCCCGGACGCGCTGCGGATCGGCGCCATCGACCTCCCCGAGCCGCTCAGCGAAGTCGAGCTGGGCGCTTACTTCCGCGCGCTGGGTCGATTGAACAGCCGGATCACGGCGTCGAACAGCTTTCTCGGGGGTGGCGCCTGGCGCCGGTTCAGCCCGGCGATCGTGAACGCGATCATTTCGCGGCCGGACTTCTACACGACCTACACCCCGTACCAGGCCGAGGCCAGCCAGGGATTGCTGCAGGCGACGTATGAGTTCCAGAGCATGATCACGCTCCTCACCGGGCTCGACGTCGCCAATGCCTCCCTCTACGATGGCGCCACCGCGCTTGCCGAGGCCAGCTTGATGGCGGTCACCCACACCGGGCGTCGGCAGGTCGTGATCGCCGGTCGCCTGCATCCGGAGTACGTGCAGGTGCTTCGTACCTATGCGCAGGCGCAGGGTTACCACGTCCAGGTCCTCACCCCGGCCCGCGATGGACGGATCGACCTCGATGCGCTGCGTTCGGCGTGCGGGACCGAGGTGGCCGCCGTGATCGTGCAGCAGCCGAACTTCTTCGGCATCCTGGAAGACCCTGAGCCGGTGTCCCAGATCGCGCATGCCGCCGGCGCGCTGCTGATCGCGTCGATCGACCCGATCTCGGTCGCCATCCTCGCGTCGCCCGGCGATTACGGCGCGGACATCGCGGTCGGCGACGGGCAGCCGCTGGGGATCCCGCTGTCTTACGGCGGTCCCTACGTGGGGTTCATCGCCTGTCGCGAAGCCCTGATGCGGCGGATGCCCGGCCGCCTGGTCGGCGCGACCGTCGATGCCCAGTGACGGCGCGGATTCGTGCTGACCCTGCAGGCACGCGAGCAGCACATCCGGCGCGAAGGGGCAACCTCGAACATCACCACCAACCATGCGCTGATGGCGCTCGCCGCCACCGTGTACCTGGCCCGGATGGGCGCTGCGGGACTGCGCGCGCTCGCCGAGCTGTCCACCCAACGGGCCCACGCGCTCGCCGCGCGCATCGTTGAGCGCGACGGCTACGCGCTGGCCTTCGATGCGCCCTTCCTCTGGGAGTTCGTCGTGCGCACGCCGCGGCCGGCGCAAGCCGTCCAGGACGCGATGGTGGAGCACGGCATCCTGGCCGGGCTCCCGCTCAACCGGTTCGACGCCCGCGACGCGAACCTGCTGCTGGTGGCGGTCACCGAGATGAACGATCCGACCGCGCTCGATCGATACATGAAGGCGCTTCCATGACCGAGCCGCTGCTCTTCGAATTGGGGCGCCTGGACCATCCGGGTCCGCAGCTGCCGGCGGCCGGCGTGCCGGTACGCCCGCTGGAGACGCTCGTGCCGCGGCCGCTGCAGCGCCGGACCCCGCTGCCGATTCCGACGCTGAGCGAAATCGAGGTGGCCCGCCACTTCGGCCGCCTCGGTGGTCTCAACTACAACCTGCACACCGGGATCTATCCGCTGGGCTCGTGCACGATGAAGTTCAATCCGACCGTCAACGAGGCGATCGCGCGCATGGACGACTTCGCCGAGCTCCATCCCTATCACCCCGAGGCGATGGCGCAGGGAGCCCTGCGCCTCCTCTGGGAGTTGGAGCAGGCGCTTCGCGCCATCACCGGGATGAGCCGGATGAGCCTGCAGCCGGCCGCCGGGGCGCATGGTGAATGGACCGGCTTGCGCATCATCCAGGCCTATCACCACAGCCGCGGTGAGACCCGCGACCAGGTGATCGTGCCGGACAGCTCCCATGGCACGAATCCCGCGAGCGCCGCCTTGTCGCGCCTTCAAACGATCACGGTGCGATCGGGATCCGACGGCATGGTGCACCTGGACGATTTCCGGGAGAAGCTGTCGTCCCGCACGGCGGCGGTGATGCTGACCAACCCCAACACCTGCGGCCTCTTCGAGAAGGACATCCTCGCCATCGCCGAGATGGCCCACGCGGTGGGGGCGCAGCTCTACTACGATGGCGCGAATCTCAATGCTCTGGTCGGCATCGCCCGGCCGGGCGACATGGGATTCGACGTCGTGCACCTCAACCTGCACAAGACGTTCTCGACCCCGCATGGCGGCGGCGGTCCGGGGGCGGGTCCGGTCGGCGTGCAGGCGCATCTCGTCCCGTTTCTCCCCATCCCGATGGTCGAGCGGCGGGGCGATCGGTACGCCTTCGATTACGACCGGCCCCAATCGATCGGCAAGGTCCGCTCCTTCTACGGCAACTTCGGCATGCTGGTTCGCGCTTACGCGTACATCCGGACCTACGGCAACAGCATCCATGAGGTGGCGGAGAACGCCGTCCTCAACGCGAGCTACCTGCGCCACCATCTCCGCCGCTACCTCGACGACGCCTTCGAGGGCCCGTCGCTCCATGAGTTCGTGATGTCGGCCCGGCGCGCCAAGGCCCAGGGCGTGCGCGCGCTGGACATCGCCAAGCGGCTGATCGACCTCGGCTACCACCCGCCGACGATCTACTTCCCGCTGATCGTGGCCGAAGCGCTGATGATCGAACCCACCGAAACCGAGTCCAAGGCCTCCCTCGACGCCTTCATCGAAGCCTTCGATCAGATCGCAAAGGAGATCGTGGAGGACCCGGATCTCCTGCGGGGCGCGCCGCACAACGCCCCGGTCGGCCGGCTGGACGAAGTGCGCGCCGCGCGACACCCCGACCTACGCTGGCGCCCCCCGGCGATCAGGCCGCCGGCGCCAGCCGAGGTGGCCATGTCGGCCGGATAGCGTCCGGGTTGCCTACAATCGGAGGAACTACAGAAGGGGGAGGATGACGAACGTGACCAAGCGACCATTCCCGATTGCCTTGGCGGTACTGGCCACGCTACTGACCGCCTGTGGCGGTGGAAACGCGACCGCGTCTCCGTCCGGGGCAGCCGGCGGAGTGAACACGGTGGCGAGCATCGCCGCCGAGGTGCCGGCGTCGGTCAAGGCCCAGTCGCCGCTGCAGATCGCCACCGATGCCACCTACGCGCCGAACGAGTTCATCAATCCCGATACCGGGGCGATCCAGGGCTGGGACATCGACCTGGGCAATGCGATCTGCAAGGTGATGGGCGTCGTCTGCACCTTCAACAACGTCACCTTCGACGACATCATCGCCCAGCTCAAAGCCAGCACGCCGGCCGAACAGGCGGCGGGTGACAAGCCGCGCTACCAGTTCAGCATCTCGAGCTGGACGCCAACCCAGAAGCGCGAGGACAGCGGCATCGATTTCATCACCTACTACAAGGCGGGCGAGGCGTGGCTGGTCAAGGCCGGCGGCGCGACGATCACCTCGGCCGCCGACATGTGCGGCCACAGCGTGGCCGTGGAGGCCGGGACGACCGAAGAGAGCGACGCCTGGGGCTACATGGGCAAGCAGGTGGGCGGGACGCCGATCTCGGGCGACAAGAACAACTGCCCCGCGGGCAAGGACATCACGGTGGACAGCTTCTCCACCCAGACCCAGGCCAACGCGGCGTTGCTCTCCGGACGGGCGGACTTTGGCTGGCTCGACCAGCCGGTCGCCGACTACCAGGTCCAGCAGGAAGCCGGCAAGCTGAAGACCGCCGGCCAGCCGTGCAGCGTCTCTCCCTACGGGATCGCGCTGGTCAAGGGCAGCCCCCTGGAGACCGCCATCACCGATGCCGTCAAGTACCTGATCGACAACGGCTACTACGCGGCCATCCTCAAGAAGTGGGGGGTGCAGGACGGTGCCGTGGCCAGCTCCGATGTCTCGCTCAACAACAACAACTCGATCGGTGCCAGCTGCGTCCCCTCCTACTGACGTTCCGGGCCATCTCAGGCTTCGCTAACCTGTCCTCCCGAGCGTGAGTGAGATCACCGCCGGCCCGCCGCTCCGAGCATCGCTGCCGGGGCGGCGTGGGGAGGCGATCAAGGCGATTCCGGTTCGCCATCCCTGGCGGTGGGTGTCGGCGGCGGCGGTCCTCGCGCTCGCCGGCGGCGCGGTCTATACGATCGTGACCGCCCCGGATCTGCGCTGGGACCAGGTCGGGAAGTACCTCTTTCAGCAGCTGATCCTGCGAGGCGTTCTGGTCACGCTGGAGCTGACCGTGCTCGCCATGGTGATCGGCATCGCACTGGGCGTCGTGCTCGCGGTGATGCGGCTCTCGCCCAACCCGGTGGTCTCCTGGGTGAGCTGGATGTATATCTGGTTCTTCCGCGGAACCCCGGTCCTGGTCCAGATCTTCTTCTGGTACAACCTCAACATCGTGCTCAAGCACATCGGGGTGGGCATCCCGTTCACCTCGCTGCACTGGCTGGCGAGCACCAACTCCCTGATCAACCCGTTCGTGGCCGCGACGCTTGGTCTGGGCTTGAACGAGGCGGCCTACATGGCCGAGATCGTCCGGGCCGGCATCATCTCAGTCGAGCATGGGCAGACCGAGGCGGCCCAGGCGCTGGGCATGACGCGGCTGCTGGTGATGCGCCGCATCGTCCTTCCCCAGGCGATGCGCGTCATCATCCCTCCCACCGGAAACGAAACCATCTCGATGCTCAAGACCACATCGCTCGCCTTCATCGCGGCGGTGCCCGAGCTCTTCACCCGATCCGAACAGATCTCGAACTTCAATTACTACGTCGTCGAGCTGGCCATCGTGATCAGCATCTGGTACCTGTTCATGACCTCGATCCTGACGGTCGGGCAGTACTACGTGGAGCGCCACTTCGGTCGCGGCGCGCAGCGGCAGCTCCCGCCGACGCCCCTCCAGCGCCTTCGGACCATGTTCTTCACCCTGCATACGCCCCCGCCGGCGCCGCCGGTAGCATCGGTGTTGGTGCCCCGCGAGCAGCGCTGACATGGGTGCCGCCCCCATGGTCAAGGCCGAGGCCGTCTACAAGAACTACGGCCGGCTGGAGGTCCTGCGCGGCATCGACCTGGAGGTGGAGCCGAAGGAGGTCCTGTGCATGATCGGGCCCTCCGGCTCGGGGAAGAGCACCTTCCTCCGCTGCATCAATCACCTGGAAAACATCGACGCCGGCCGGTTGTCGGTGGACGGAGAGCTGGTCGGCTATCGCCAGCGCGGAAACCGGCTGTACGAGCTGTCCGACCCCGAGGTCTGCAAGAAGCGGTCCCAGATCGGCATGGTGTTCCAGCGTTTCAACCTCTTTCCCCACATGACCGCCCTGGCCAACGTGATCGAGGCGCCGATCCGAGTGAAGAAGGAGAGCCGCGCCGTCGCCGTGGAGCGGGCGCGCGGCCTGCTCCAGCGGGTGGGGCTTGCCGACAAGCTGGACGCCTATCCCAACCAGCTCTCCGGTGGCCAGCAGCAGAGGGTCGCGATCGCCCGGGCGCTCGCGATGCAGCCGAAGCTGATGCTGTTCGATGAGCCGACCTCGGCGCTCGACCCGGAGCTGGTCGGGGAGGTGCTCGACGTCATGCGAGGCCTGGCCGAGGACGGGATGACCATGGTCGTGGTGACCCACGAGATGGGCTTCGCACGCGAGGTGAGCGACAAGCTCGTCTTCATGGACGGGGGCGTCATCGTCGAAGCCGGGACGCCGCGCGAGATGCTGGTGAACCCGCAGTTCGAGCGCACCCGCGCGTTCCTGTCCAAGGTCCTCTAGGCGGCCGTCCGCGACCCGATTTTAGGCGGCCGCATAGGGCCTATTTTGATACAATTTGTATTCGCGGAGCCTCCTATTTGCTGAATCCGAAAGACAACTCGCCGTCTGCCTACGACGCCAAGGCCATCCAGGTTTTGGAGGGGTTGGAGGCCGTGAGACGGCGGCCTGGGATGTACATCGGCTCGACCGATAACCGGGGTCTCCACCACCTCATCTACGAGCTCGTCGACAACTCCATCGACGAGGCGCTCGCCGGCTACTGCGACCGGATCGAGGTCACCCTGCACCAGGACGGCTCCGCGTCCATTGCCGACAACGGCCGCGGCATCCCGGTCGACATCATGAAGGATCGGGGCAAGCCGGCGCTCGAGGTCGTGCTCACGCTGCTGCACGCCGGCGGCAAGTTCGGCGGCGGCGGGTACAAGGTCTCGGGCGGCCTGCACGGCGTCGGGCTCTCGGTCGTGAACGCGCTGTCCCAAAAGCTCGAAGTCCGCGTCATGCGACACGGCAAGGAGCACTACCAGGAGTACGAACGGGGCAAGCCGGTGACGCCGCTCCGGGTGGTCGGCAAGACGGATACGACAGGCACCTACATCCGTTTCATGCCCGACCCGCAGATCTTCGAGGAACTGGGCTGGCAGTGGGACATCGTCGCCCACCGCCTGCGTGAGCTCGCCTTCCTCAACAAGGGCGTCACCATCGTCCTGCGCGATGAGCGTCAGGACCTGACCTACACGTTCTACTTCGAAGGCGGCATCGTCGCCTTCGTCAAGCATCTAAATCGCGACAAGGGAACGGTCAACCTTCGGCCGATGTACATCGAGCGGGAGATCGAGGGCACGACGATCGAGGTCGCCCTCCAGTACAACGAGGGTTTCACCGAGACCGTCCTGGCCTTCGCCAACAATATCGATACCGTCGAGGGCGGCAGCCATGTCACAGGCTTCCGGTCGGCGCTCACCTCCGTCCTGAACAAGTACGCGCGCAAAGCCGGACTCGTCCGGGAGCAGGATCCGAACCTGGCAGGCGACGACGTCCGGGAAGGGCTGACGGCGGTCATCAGCGTCAAGTTGCGGGAGCCGCAGTTCGAGGGCCAGACCAAGACCAAGCTCGGCAACTCCGAGGTCCGCGGTCAGGTCGAGACGGTCTTCTCGGAAGGCTTCACGCAGTACCTCGAAGAGAATCCGCCCGATGCCCGCCGCATCATCGAGAAATGCCTGGTCGCGGCCCGCGCGCGCGAGGCGGCCAAGCGGGCCCGAGATCTCGTGCAGCGCAAGTCGCTGCTCGAGTCCGCGACCCTGCCCGGCAAGCTCGCCGATTGCTCCGAACGCGATCCGAGCCTGTGCGAGATCTACCTCGTCGAGGGCGACTCGGCCGGGGGATCCGCCAAACAGGGACGGGATCGGCGGTTCCAGGCGATCCTGCCGCTGCGGGGCAAGATCCTGAATGTCGAGAAGGCCCGGGAAGATAAGATCCTGACCTCGGAGCAGATCCGCAACCTGATCACCGCGCTGGGGACCGGGGTCGGGGAGAAATTCGATCTCAACAAGCTACGCTACCACCGGATCATCATCATGACCGATGCGGACGTCGATGGATCGCACATCCGGACCCTGCTGCTGACGTTCTTCTTCCGCTACATGCCACAGGTGATCGGGGCGCATCATCTCTACATCGCGCAGCCGCCGCTCTACAAGATCCAGCGCGGCAAAGAGGTGAGCTACGCGTACACCGACGAGCAGAAGAACCGGAAGCTCGCCCAGATGACCGGAAAACCCGAGGTCAGCCGATACAAGGGCCTCGGCGAGATGAATCCCGAGCAATTGTGGGCGACCACCATGAACCCCGAGAACCGCATGCTGATGCGGGTCGAGGTCGAGGACGCGGTCGCGGCGGACAAGATTTTCGATGTCCTGATGGGGAATGAAGTCGATCCTCGGAAGCACTTCATCCAGACCCACGCGAAGACGGTCCGCAACCTCGACATCTGATCGGCCTGGGCCGGCCACATGAAGATTGCGCTGGATGCCTTCGGCGGTGACCACGCCCCGGCGCAGATCGTGGCGGGCGGCGTGGAGGCCCACCGGACGCTCGGAGTGGAGATCGTCTTCCTCGGTCCGAAGGCCGCGGTCGACGAGGCGCTGACTGCGGCCGGCGCCGGCAAATGGGCCCAGATCGAGGATGCGCCCGAGATCATCGGCATGGACGACCATCCGGTCCAGGCGGTCCGGTCGAAGAAGGCGTCCTCGATCGTTCGCGGCGTTCAGATGGTGGCCGCCGGGCGGGCGGACGGTTTCGTCAGCGCCGGGAACAGCGGCGCCATCATGGCGGCGGCCCTCTTCGGCATGCGCCGGATCCCGGGAGTGGAGCGGCCCGCGATCGGCTCCCGCATCCCGACCGCCACCGGGCGGGACTGCTTCCTGCTCGATGTCGGCGCCAACGTCGACGCCCGGCCCGAGCACCTGGTCCAGTTCGCCCGGATGGGGGCGATCTATGCGGAGCGGTTGATGGGCATCGCGGAGCCGAAGGTGGCGCTGCTCAGCATCGGCGAAGAACCCGGCAAGGGCAACCCGCTGGTCCAGGAAACGGATCCGCTCCTGCGCCAGCAGCCGGGCCTCCGCTATACGGGCAACATCGAAGGGAAAGACGTGTTCCGCGGGACGGCCGACGTGATCGTGACGGATGGCTTTGCCGGGAACGTCCTGATCAAGACGGCGGAAGGCGTGGCGGAATTCCTCTTCCGCAGTCTTCGGGACGCGCTGCGGGGCGATCCCCTGGCGACCATCGGCGGAGCGCTCGTGCGGCCCAAGGTGCAGGCCCTGCGCCGCCGGGCCGACTGGCGAGAGTTCGGCGGCGCCCTGCTGCTCGGCGTCAATGGGGTCGCGGTCATCGCGCACGGTCGCTCGGATTCCCGCGCGATCGTCAATGCCATCCGGGTCGCACGCGATGCCGTGCGGAACGAGGTCGTGAGCACGATCACCAGCGCGCTGGCTCAGCCCGGCGCGCCGACCCAGGCCTCAACGGCCTCCGCAGCCGGAGACGTAACATGACGGCAATGAGCGGGAACGGGAGCCGCCCGGAGCATCGCGTCGTGGTCACCGGGATGGGCGTGCTGGTGCCGAACGGCGTCACCCTGCAGGAGTACTGGGACAGCCTGATCGAGGGACGCTCCGGGCTCGCGATTGCGAGGTCGTTCGACGTCTCCGACCTGCCGGTCAAGACCGTGGCCGAGCTCAAGAACTTCGATCCCAAGGACTACATGGACTTCAAGGAAGCCAAGCGGATGGCCCGCTTCAGCCAGGTCGGGATCGGGGCGGCGCGGATGGCGCTGGAGCAGTCCGGCCTTGACCTCACGAAGGAAGACCGGACCCGGATCGGCTGCGAGGTCGGCACCGGGATCGGTGGGTTCAAGGAGATTGCCGAAGAGATCGAGGCCTTCACCCTGCGGCGCGAACACGGCCCGGAACGGATCTCCCCCTTCTTCGTGCCCCGGGTCATCCCCAACATGGCGTCCTGCCAGATCGCGATTCACTTCGGGCTCGAGGGGCCAAACAACACGGACACCACGGCCTGCGCGGCGTCCACCCAGTCGCTTGGCAACGCCTATCGCGTGCTCCAGCGGGGCGACGCGGATGTGATGATGGCGGGCGGCGCCGAGGCCAACCTGTGCCGCTTCGGGCTCGCCTCCTTCGCGGCCATGCGGGTGCTCTCGACCGAAGTGAATGACCCGACCAAGGCCAGCCGGCCCTTCGACGCCCACCGGGATGGATTCGTCCCGGGAGAGGGGGCCGGCATGCTCGTCCTGGAAAGCCTTGAGCATGCGGAGCGGCGGGACGCCCCGATCTTTGCCGAGCTCGTCGGCTTCGCCGTCACCGACGATGCCTATCACATCGTGATGCCGGAAGCCGACGGGGACGGACCGGCCCGGGCCATGCAGAAAGCGCTGGACGATGCGCACCTGGGCCCCGGCGACATCGATTACATCAACGCGCACGGCACCTCGACCCAGCTCAACGACAAGTCCGAGACCGCGGCCATCAAACGGGTCTTCGCTGAGCACGCCGCCCGGATCCCGATCTCGAGCACCAAGTCGATGATCGGTCACCTGCTGGGGGCGGCCGGTGCGGTCGAGGCGATCGCCACCATCCTCAGCATCAACAATGGCATGGTGCATCCGACGATCAACCTCGAGCACCCGGATCCGGATTGCGATCTCGATTACGTGCCCAACCAGGCGCGCCGTCACCGGATCGAGGCCGCGCTCTCCAACTCCTTCGGTTTCGGCGGCCAGAACGCCTGCCTGATCATCAAGAAGTTCGACGCCAACTGATTCAAGCAAGTTTGACGCCACCAAATTCAAGGAGCCCAGCCGCATAAATGGAGCCACTGAACATCGGTACCGTCCTGCCCTTGCAGCTCGAGAGCGAGATGCGCTCGAGCTACATGGACTACGCGATGAGCGTCATCGTGAGCCGCGCCCTGCCCGACGTGCGCGATGGGCTGAAGCCGGGGCAGCGCCGGATCCTGCACAACATGAACGAGCAGGGGATGACGGCCGGGGCCCGCTTCCAGAAATGCGCCGCGATCGTGGGCGACGTCCTCAAGCTGTACCACCCGCACGGGGACGCGGCGGTCTACGACACGCTCGTCCGCATGGCGCAGGACTTCTCGTTGCGCTATCCGCTGGTCGATGGGCAGGGGAACTTCGGCTCGATCGACGGTGACGCGGCTGCGGCCTACCGGTACACCGAGGCGCGCATGACCGGGATCGCGGCCGAGCTGCTCGCCGACATCGAGAAGGACACGGTCGATTGGGCCGACAACTATTCGGCGACCCGCCAGGAGCCGACAGTGCTGCCCGCCCGCATTCCGAACCTATTGATCAACGGCTCGACCGGCATCGCCGTCGGCATGACGACCAACATCCCGCCGCACAACCTGGTCGAGGTCTGCGACGGCGAGATCTACCTCATCGATCATCCGGATGCCACGACCGAAGACCTGATGAAGATCGTGCGGGGACCAGATTTTCCGACGGGCGGGATCATCATCGGTCGCGAAGGGATCGCCTCGGCCTACGGCACCGGGCACGGCCGCCTGATCGTGCGCGCCCGCGTCACCTTCGAAGAGGCGTCGAACGGCCGCGAGCGGATCATCGTGCACGAGATCCCCTACATGGTCAACAAGGCAACGCTGGTCGGACGGATCGCGGAGCTGGTCGGGGAGCGCCGCCTGGAGGGCATTGCCGACCTCAACGACGAATCGGATCGTCACGGGATGCGGATCGTCATCGAACTGAAGAAAGACGCCCGGCCGCTCACCGTGCTGAACAATCTCTACAAGCACACGGCCCTGCAGACGACCTTCGGCGTCATCTCCCTCGCGCTGGTCGATGGCCGGCCGGTCGTCCTCAACCTGAAGGCCCTGCTCCAGCACCACATCGACCATCGCCGGATCGTCATCACCCGCCGTACGCGCTTCGACCTCGAGCGGGCTCGCGAACGCGCCCACATCCTCGAAGGGCTGAAGATTGCGCTCGACAACCTGGACGCGATCATCAAGACGATCCGGGAGTCCCAGGACGAGAAGCAGGCGCAGGACCGCCTCCAGGAGCGGTTCAAGCTGTCGGAGCGGCAGTCGAAGGCCATCATCGACATGCGGCTCGGGCGCCTGACCCGCCTGGAGCGCGGCAAGGTCGAGGAGGAGTACGCGGAGATCATCAAGCGCATCGCGTACCTGGAAGACCTGCTCCAGAACGCCGCCAAGATCGACAGCCTGATCAAGGAAGAGCTGGCCGAGATCAAGAAGAAGTATGGCGACCCCCGGCGGACCCAGCTGGACTTCCAGGGCTCGGTCGAGCTCAACGAGGAGGATCTCGTCCCCAAGGAGGACGTGGTCGTCACGCTGACCCATCGCGGCTACGTGAAGCGAGTGCCCGCGACCACCTACCGGCCGCAGCGCCGGGGTGGCAAAGGGGTGCTGGGCGCCGCGCGGGTCGAGTCGGACTTCGTTGAGCACCTGGTCATCTCATCGACCCATTCCGACATGCTCTTCTTCACCAACCATGGATCGGTCTTCCGGCTTCGCGTGCACGAAATCCCGGACGTCAGCCGGCAGGCGAAGGGGTTGCCCATCGCGAACCTGATCGACATCGATCCCAAGGACAAGATCACGGCGGTCATCGGGATCACCGACTGGGCCGAAGACCGGTATCTCGTGATGGTGACGAAGCAAGGCACGATCAAGAAGACCCCGGCGCGGCTGTACAGCCAGGTGCGGCGCAACGGGCTGATCGCGATCAACCTCGCCGAAGGGGACGAGCTCAACTGGGTCAAGCTCAGCAGCGGGTCTGATGAGCTGATCATCGCGACCACCGACGGCAAGGCGATCCGATTCAACGAGAAGCAGGTCCGCCCGATGGGTCGCGACACCCAGGGCGTGCGCGGCATCAGCCTGCGGGAGAAGGCGCTCGTCGCCGGCTTCGACATCGCCCGCAAGGGCGCGCATCTGCTGGTGGTCTCCGCCCACGGCTACGGCAAGCTGACTCCGGTCGAAGAGTATCCCGCACACGGTCGGGGCGGCCAGGGCGTGTACACGATGGCCGTGACCGACCGGACCGGCCCGCTGGTCGGCATGCGGATCGTCGTGAACCAGAAGGACGAGCAACTGATCGTCATCTCCGAGGGCGGCCAGGTCATCCGCACCCCGATCGAGAACATCCGCATCAGCGGCCGCCAGACTCAGGGCGTCATCATCATGCGGCTCGAGGAGGGCGACACCGTCGCCACCATTGCGGGCGTGGGCGGCACCGAGGAGGAGGAGGAGGCGTAAGCCTGCTCGCGATCGTCTACCTGGTGCTCTTTGCAGGCGGGGCGCTGGCGCTCGCGGTCGGCGGCGTGTCCGTCTGGCGCGCTCAGGCCGCGGTCCGGTCACGGGCCCGCACCCTCAGCCAGATGGCCACCGAGGAGGGCGAGCGGCTGGCCGAGGCGGCCGAGCGGCTCAACCGGCATGGCTTCGAGTTCCAGCACACCCTCGACGCGCTTGCGCCCCGGCTGGCGGTGCTCTCGGGGTTCATGCGACAGCCGCTCGTCGCCGCCGCGACACCATGGCTGATTCGTCGCATGCTCGGCCGGCCGCTCAAGAAGCGCCGCCCCTAATAGGCTTCGCGCTTACTCCGCGACGACGCGATCCTTGCCGGTCCGCTTGGCGGTGAGCAGGTTCTCGTCCGCGCGTTTGAAGAAGGAGAACGCGTTGTCCTCCTCCGGCCGGTAGCTGGTCACGCCGGCGCTGACCGAGAGGCTGATCGGAGGAATGCCGTGCGGTTCGTCCGCATAGGGCGTGTTCCGGATCTCGGCCAGCACCCGTTCGGCCACCGCCCGGGCGGTCTCCAGTTCGCCCTCGGTGACGATGATGCAGAATTCGTCCCCGCCGTACCGTACGAGCACGTTCGCCTTGCGAGTATGGCGCTGGATGGCATCGGCGAGATGCCGGATGACCCGATCACCAACCGAGTGGCCATAGGTGTCGTTGATGATCTTGAAGTTGTCGATGTCCAGCACGATCAGGGAGAGCGGCGCCTTGCTCCGGGAGGCGCGGCTCAACTCGCGCTGCAGATGCTCCTGGAAGAACCGATAGTTGTAGAGCCCGGTCAGGCCATCCGTGAGCGCCTGCTCCTCGCTCTGCACGAGTCGCTCGAGCATGACCAGGCTGTTCACGGATTGAGCGGCCAGCATCGACAGCAGGTGCAGGTCGGACTCCGGATCGCGGCTCGGCTCGGGTGAGTACACACCGAGGGTGCCGCGCACGCGGTCGCGCTGCAGGAGCGGCGTGATGGTGACCGAACCCGAGACGTCGTGCCGGCCCAGGAGGTGCTGGCTCCAGGGGCTCTGCGACGCGTCCGGGACGGAGAGCGGCCGCCGCGATTGGAAGACGAAGTCGCTCATCTCGCTCAGGAGACGGCGAAGATCGCCAACCCCATCCGGCTCGGGGCCGGAGTATGCCTCCTCGCGCTCGCCCTGTTCGCCCTGCAGGACGAGCAGAGCGGCCTGGCCCCGCAGCAGACGCGAGCTGAGGTTCAGGATCATGTCGCTCAGCACCTCGTAGCTGAGGTTGGTCATGATCGAGTCGAAGGCGCGCAGCACGGTCAGCTCGTCCTGGTGTTTGTAGTTCTGGGCGACGACGTGCTGGACCAACGTCTGCACCAGGTTGGCGGCCTCCATCACTTCCGCCGTGGGCACGACGCGGATTTCTCCGGCGGCCCGCATCAGGTTGTCGGGGTGCACCGGCAAGGATCGGGCCAGCTCGTAGACCGTCGGGAAGTCCGGGGGCGCCACGGCGAACGGTTCGCTGATCAGCCGGCCGAGCGCGTGCGATCCTTCCCGAATCGGGATGACGAGGTGGGCCACCTGCGCGCCGTCGAAACGCAGCTGCGGAGTCTCGAAACCGTTCGGCGACATCGCGTGGGCCAGTTCGCAGCGCCCGAAGTTCTGCAGGAGCAGGCAAAAATCCGGCGCCGGCACCCCAGGCGGAATCTGGTAGCCGTCAGCCGCGTCCGCACCGAGATGGATACCCGTTCGGGCGGAAAAGTTCTGTAAAGCGGCTCTCATCACGTCGTGGTTGACGATATAGGAGAGCCGGACGGTGGCTGTTTCAGAAGTCAAGAAAGCGATCTTCCCCAGTGGCGCCGGCGACTTGGTCATTATACCGGTGGCACCCTTATCCTCTTGTACACTGAAAGCCCGTCGGAAGCATCCGCCGAAGTCCCCTTGACAGGCTCATCCTTCGCATTTCGATAATCGTTGCCGGCCCAGGGCAAGCCAGATGCAGGACGTCCTCCTCCACTACCTCGAGGTGAACTTCGCGGACATCGCGGACCAACTGGCGCAGGCGCGCGCCGGCGCCCAGCCGGGCGAGGCCGACCGGGCGGCCGCCGCCGACCGGCTCCGGGGGCTGCTCCGGAGCCTCAGGCAGAACGGGGGCGCGACCGCCACCGGACACGGGTCCATCGGAACCATGCTGCCGGCCTGGCGGACGGTCGATGACATGGTCGCCTTCACGCGCGTCGAGATCGAGCCCGCTGAGCGGGCCGTCCTCGACCACTTCTTCACGCTGTTCGGCCGTTCCATGGATCGCACCACGGCCCAAGCCATTGGCGAGGTGCCCACCGACCCGGTTGCCGCCGGCGCGGCGGAGGCGGAGGCGGCGCCGATCCCGGCCGGCGAGGGTGCCCAGCCGGTCCCGGCGCGGCTCGTCGGGCAGCAGGTCCCGGGGTGGCTGCACACGGTGCTGCTGGCCGCCGCCCAGCAGGCGCTCGACCTGCTCCAGGTCGACGCCAGCCAGGTCTTCACGACCGGCGAGGACCGCCGCTTCTACCTGCGTGCGGGCGTACCGACCGAGTCCCTCGCGCTTCCGGAGGCGGGCGCCGCCTTCGCCGGCGGCCTCCTCGCCCGCGCGCTCGATCACACCGAGGTGCTTGCCGTCGAAGACCTGGCGACGGAGTCGCTGACCCCGCAGGAGGTCACCTGGGTCGATGCCGGGTATCACGGCTTTGCCGCCATCGCGCTCGCACCTCCGCTCGATCGACCGATTGGGATCCTGGCGTTGTTTCGCCGAACGCCCTGGCGGCTCGACCGAAAGGACGCGCGCCGCCTGGAGGACCTGGCCGCGGAGGCGATCGCCGCGCTCCGTCCGCACAGCCTCGCGGTCAAGGTCGAAGAGGTCGCCGTGCTGCAGGAGCGGATCAAGATCGCGCGCGAGATCCACGATGGGCTTGCCTCGGATCTCGCCGCCGTCGTGGCCCTCTTCAAGTACTACGAGCAGCGCCGGGAGCGTGACCCGGTCGACGCGGCCGCCTTGCTGCCCCAGCTGCGGGCCATGACGGAAGAGGTCCTGGCCGGCGCTCGCAACGTGCTCCATTCGCTGCGACCGAAGACCATCCGGTCGCATGGGCTGCTCGCTTCCGTCCTCAAGCTGGTCGACCAGTTCGGCCGGATGAACCTGGTCGAAGCGAACACCGAGATCCGCGGTGAGGAGAACTGGATGACGCCTGAACAGAAGGACGGCATCTTCCAGATCCTGCGGGAGAGCCTGTCCAACGTTCGCAAGCACGCGCAGGCGCGAACGGTCTGGGTCCGCCTGGACCTGTCCAGCATGCCCTGGACGCTCAGCGTGCGGGACGACGGCCGCGGCTTCGAGCCGGACCGAACGTCCAATCCGGCTGAGAGCGGCTCCTACGGGCTGGTCGGGATGCGGGAACGAGCCGAGCTGCTGGACGCCTCCCTCGAGGTGAGCAGCCGGCCCGGCGAAGGGACGACCGTCACCCTGATCGGACCGATGGATTCGGCGCCGTGACGCCGCTGCGCATCTTGATCGCCGACGACCGCCCGATCTTCCGGGCGGGGGTCCAGGGCCTGCTCCGCGAGTTCCCCGACCTGCGGGTGGTGGCGGAGGCGACGACCGGCCGCCAGGCGGTCGAACTCGCGCGTCGCTACCGTCCCGACGTCGTGCTGATGGACCTGAACATGCCGGAGATGGGCGGCATTGCCGCGACCAGGCTGATCAAGAGCCAGCAACCTGAGACCACGATCCTGGCGCTGACCGTCTCCGAGGCGGAGGAGGACGTGGTCGACATGGTCACCGCGGGAGCGTCCGGGTACGTGCTCAAGGACGTCGATCCGGACCGGCTGGCCCGCTCGATCCGGGAGGCGCACGCGGGACGCTTCCAGCTGGACGACGAGCTGACCCGCCGCGTGATCACCCGGCTCGGCGCGGGGATGCGCCGGGCCGGCGTGCCGTCGCCGGCCGATCACCTCACCGAGCGGGAGCGAGAGGTGCTGCGAATGGTCATGCTGGGGAAATCGAACAAGGCCATCGGCGACCACCTTGGCGTCAGCGACGGCACGGTCAAGTCGCACCTGCGCAACGTCTACCGGAAGCTCCGGGTGGGTGGGCGAGCCGCGGCGGCCGCGGCGGGCGCCCGCCTGGATGTTTGAGGCCACACGAACACCTGTTCTCTGCCGGGGGGGTAGCCAGATGCCCTAGGTGACGATTTACGGGAACGGACCGGGGGCGTAGTATCACACTACCAGGAGCCCTGAATAACACACGGGTCCCGGAATTCATCCACTGTGGGGGTGGTATCGATGAAGAAGTTGATCGTTGTTGTCGTGGGCCTCGTGGCGGCCGCCTTAGCGGGAGGCGCCCCCTGGGGTTTCTAGGGGTCACAGGCTAACCAATAAGCCCGGGGTCACCCGGGCTTTTTTGTAAGACGGAAACCCGACGGCGCACAGTTGTTCCCCTAAGATACGGAGGGTTCCTGATGCCCCGCCTGGCGACCATATACCTGCGACTCATTGCCGTCCTTGGTCTGGCAGCTTGGGTCGGCGCGATCGCATGGTACGCGCCCTGGGATCACTTTGGTACCAGGATCCTCGCGTCCGGCTTGGTGCCGACCGCGGCAATCCTGCTCGGATTGACCGTTCTATCAACCCTTTCGCCTGTCCCGACCCGCGGTGGCGGCCATCTGAGCGTTGGAATCGCCCCGCTCTTCGCGGCAATCGTGTTTCCACTGCCGCCGTGGATGGTCATGACCCTCGCAGCCCTGGGCACGATCGACCAGCGGATTCCGGGACGTCAGATCCCTTGGAACCAGTTCCTGTTCAATCGCGGCCAGTTCACGTTGTCATTTGGGATTCCCAGCATCGTGGTTACTGCGATCGCAGGCGGGGCTCCACCGTCGGCAACGTCGATGATCGTCGCAGCGCTGCTCATCTATCTGCTCAACACGGGCCTCATGTCGATGGCCATTGGCTTGATCCGCAACGTCTCGGTTTTCGCCGCAGCGCGAGCCGCCCTTTGGAGCAATGCCCTGACCTGGGTCGGTCTGCCCTTGATCGGCATCCTCATCGCCAGGCTTCTTCATGCCCCGCGCTTTACGGACCAACTGGTCGTCTTCTTGCTCTACGGTCCGCTGCTCATCTACCGGGCGAGCATCCAG
>DASQGL010000127.1:0-42590 GCA_035632635.1 Candidatus Limnocylindrales bacterium | reverse complement strand
GGAGGTCGGCTCGTCGAGCAGCAGGAGGTCGGGTCGCATCGCGAGCAGCCCGGCGAGCGCGAGGCGCTGCAGCTGCCCGCCGCTCAGGTCGAGCGGATGGCGGGCGGCGAGATCGGTGAGCCCGGTGAGATCCAGCGCTTGGGTGACGCGGGCGACCACCTCCGCTCGGGGCAGGCCGTGCGCCTCGGGGCCGAAGGCGACCTCCTCGTCGACCCGGTCGCGCGCGCCCGAGAGCTGGGTGAACGGGTTCTGGAACAGGAGGCCCACCCGGCGCGAACGCTCCGCGACCGGCTGGGTGCGCGACTCGACGCCGAAGACGGAGACCTCACCGCGCAGCCGGCCGCCGAAGAAGTGCGGCGCCAGCCCCATGATCAGATGGCACAGGGTGGACTTGCCGGCGTTCGTCGGCCCGACCACGCCGACCCACTCGCCCGGCCGGATCACGAGATCGATCGGGCCGATCGCGTCCCGTTCCGCCTCGGGGTAGCGATAGCGGGCGGCGGTCATCGCGACGACCGGGGCGGCATCGGGGTCCCTCACCGCCAGCCCCGGATGCGCGCGGCCAGCGCCAGGAGCACGAGGACGAGCAATCCCCAGCGGAGGACGCGCTGCGCCATGCTGTCGGGGATCCGGTAGCGGTCGACGCGGGCGACCTTCAGCCCGAAGCCGCGGACCTCGAGCGCCATCGCGCGCTCCTGGGTCGCGACCAGCGAGGAGAGGACGACCGGGAAGAGGAGGGGGATGTAGGCGCGGGCGCGAACGACGAGCGATCCCTCGGTTTCCAGGCCCCGCGCGCGCTGGGCGTCGCGGATCCGATCGGCGGCCTCGAGCGTCTGGGGAATGATCTGGAGCGCGGACTGCACGACGTATCCGAGCCGCGGCGAGAGGCCGCGTTGCATGAGGGCCTCGGCCAGGTCCTGCGGCCGGGTGGTGAAGCTGAACAGGAAGGTGGCCGCGACCAGGTCGGCGATGCGCGCGGCCGCCAGCAAACCGATGCCGATCCCCTCGCGGTGGATCGCGAGCGGTCCGAGCGGGACGAGGACCGTCTGGTTGTGCGGGTTGGCCAGGCTCTGCACCAGGATCAGCAGGATGGTGATGGGCAGCAGCACCGCGGCCGCGACCACGACGAACCGGCGCAGGACGCCGGCGATCGCCAGCAGGCTCAGCAGCAGCACCCCGATCGCGAGCACGAACGGCCAGGACGGCGCGATGAACGCGAGCGCGATGGCGCAGAGGGTGAAGGTACCCTTGGTCAGGGGGTGCGCCCGATGGAGGGGCGAGGCGCCCTCCGCATAGAGGCTGAGCCCGCGCGCCACCGGCCCGCGGTCCCGTCAGGCGCGAACGGGACTGCGCTCCTCCTCGGCCTCGGCCGCGGGCTCGTAGAGCCGGAAGAGGGCGCGGTAGCGTCGGGGCAAACCCTGGTAGATGAGGACGGCGATCAGCGCGGTGATCAGCTTGTCGGGAAGGTCGACCGCGGCTTCGTCGACGTAAGCGGCGATCCAGGTCGGGAAGTGCGCGTTGACGAGCGCCGTGTAGATCGCGTCGCCGAAGGGCACGCCACTCTGCCCCTGATAGAGCCCGATGTTGAACGGCGTCGAGCCGATCGAGGCGACGAGGAAGCAGATGATCCAGATCCCGACCCAGCCGCGCGGGTGCTTCTGCCATCCCAGGTAGCCGGCGATGCCCGCCGCAAACCCGAGCAGGAGCGAGATGATCGAGTAGGGCGCGGCGATCGGATCCACGGTCCCTGAACTGATGAGGTTGGTGATGAAGCCGGCCAGACCGCCCACCCAGGGACCGGCCAGGATGCCGCCGAGGATGGTGCCGATCGAGTCCAGGAACAGGGGCAGCTTGAGCCCGGTGGCAATCGCGTGCCCGACCCAGTCGATCGCGATGCAGACCGGGATCAGGACGATGCCCAGCGTATTCAGGCGGAACTTGAACGCGGACAGCCAGCTCATGCTTGCTCCCTCCCTTCGCAGCAGTATAGATAGATAGTAAGGAATGACCTCGCACTTCAACCGCTACCCTCCGATCGGCTACTACGGCCTGCTGGGCGACCTGCGCTCGGCGGCGCTCCTGAGCAAGACGGGATCGATCGACTGGATGTGCCTGCCGCGCTTCGACAGCCCGTGGGTCTTCGGGCGGCTGCTCGACTGGGATCGCGGCGGGTATTTCGAGGTGCGTCCCGAAGGCGAGGCGAACTGCGATCGGACCTACCGGACTGGCTCGAACGCCATCGAGACGCGATGGTGGAGCGGCTCCCGGCGCCTTCGCGTCGTCGACTTCATGCCGGTGATGTCGCCGGACGTCGGCGGCCGCCCGCCGTCGTCCGTCCGGCTGGTCCGGCAGTTGATCGCGGTCGCCGGCACCATGAGCTGGCGCGCCACCTTCAAGCCGCGATTCAGCTACGGGCGGAAGAAGGCGACCCTCCGGCGGATCGGGTCCGGGCTGCTCCTGGCGCAGCACGCGCGGGAGCGCGTCGTCCTGCAGTTCCCCGAGGAGGCGACCCTCGAGCTGCAGGATGGCACCGCGTTCATCAGCGGGCGTGCCGCACCCGGCCAGCGGACCGTCCTCCTCCTGCACGATGGCAGCGCCGTCGCCCGGCCGGCGCGCATCGAGTATCGCCATGCTGACCGATGGCTGCACCTGACCGACGACTTCTGGGTCGCATGGCTGCGCCGGAGCGGCTATCACGGTCGGTTCATCGAGCAGATCCGCCGTGCCGCCCTGGCCCTGAAGCTGATGCAGCACGAGCCGACCGGCGCGTTCGTGGCGGCGCCGACGACCTCATTGCCCGAGTCGGTCGGCGGGACGCTCAACTGGGATTATCGCTACACCTGGCTGCGCGATTCGGCGATCCTCGTGCATGCGTTGTGGGAGCTCGGCTGCCCCGACGAGGCGACCGCCTTCATGAACTGGCTGAACGCGGTGCACGAGCGAGATCCGAGCGAGTTCCGGATCGTGTACCGGGTCGATGGCGATCCGCGGCTTGGGGAAAGGCAGCTCGACGAGCTGGACGGGTACCGCGGCTCGCGTCCGGTCCGGGTCGGGAACGCGGCGGTCAGCCAGGTGCAGCTCGACGTCTACGGCGAGGTGTTCGAAACCGCCTTCGTGGCGTGGCGATCGTGGCGCAGGCTGCCGCAGACCAGCCGGAAGACGCTGCTCGCGATCGTCGATTACGTGCTCGACCACTGGGAGCAGGAGGACTCCGGAATCTGGGAGGCGCGCCAGCGCAAGCGGCGCTACCTCTACTCGCAGCTGATGTGCTGGGTTGCGCTCGACCGCGCGCTGTCGATGGACCGATCGCTGCGCATGGGCACACGGCGGCGGGCCGCGGTGCGGCGAACGCGGGCGCGGATCAAGGAGGAGATCGAGGCGCGGGGATACGACCGGAAGGTGGGGGCCTTCACGCAGGCGCTCGATGACCCGACCCTGGACGCAAGCGCCCTGCATGTGGTGCTGACCGGGTTCCTGCCCCCCGAGGATCCGCGGGTCATGTCGACGGTCGACGTGATTCAGTCCAGGCTGAGCCGGGACGGGCTGGTCTACCGGTACATCCCGGAGCAGTCGGAGTTCGGGCAACCGGAGGGGGCGTTTCTGATCTGCACGGCCTGGATGATCCGGGCGCTCTCGATGCTCGGGCGCTCTGCGGACGCGGAGAGCCTGTTTAGCCGGCTGACCGAGACCGCGAATGACCTCGGGTTGTTCGCCGAGGAGTTCGATCCGCACGATCACGCGATGCTGGGGAATTTTCCCCAGGCCCTCTCCCATCTCGCCGTGATTCGCGCCGCGCTCGAGCTGGAGGGACGACTGCCGGCTGCCACGGCCCCGCGGCGAGGTCGGCGCGCCGCGGGCCGCAGGCGTGTGGCCGGCACCCGGGTGGTCGACTAGAATCGGTGGGCTGCGGAGCGGTCGCCTAGTTGGTCGAGGGCGCAGCACTGGAAATGCTGTAGGCGGCGTACCCGCCTCGCGAGTTCGAATCTCGCCCGCTCCGCCATCCACGCCGTGCCGCGCGCCCCTGAGACCGGCGTACCGAGGTCGCCGCCTGGCTGATCGGCGCTCAGGCGCCGCCTCGCGGGGCCATCGGCTCCGGCTCGCGGCCCTTGTCGAGACTCTGCGACAGCGAGACGGTCCGCTGGTAGGCGGCCCAGACGGCATCCGCGAGCACGGTCCGCAGGCGTCCGCGCTCGAGCTCGTGCAGGGCGGCGGCGGAGGTGCCGCCCGGCGAGGTGACCATGTCGCGCAGCTGCGCCGGGTGCTTCTGCGATCGCTGGGCGAAGGCGACCGACCCGGACAGCGTCTCCAGCACCAGGTCGTGCGCGAGGTGGCGCGGAAATCCGAGGTGGACGGCGCTGTCGATCAGCGCTTCCATCACCAGGAAGACGTAGGTCGGCCCGGTGCCGCTGACCGCGGTCGCCATCGCGACGAAGCGCTCGTCCTCGACCTGGAGCTCCCGCCCGAGCGCCTCGAGCAGGGCGCGCGCCTGTTCCCGGTGCGCCGGAGTGGCCTGAGGGGTCGCGTACCAGATGTTCATCCCCGCCCCGATCTGGGCGGGACTGTTCGGCATCACCCGGACCAGCACGCCGTGGTCGAGCTCCCGCCGCAGGGTGTCCGTGGAGGCGCCGGCGATGATCGAGACGACCAGGGTCTGTGGCCGGAGCACCGGCTTCAGCTCGGCGAGCACCCGGTGCATCACCTGCGGCTTGATCCCGAGCACGACGACGTCGCCCTGCCCGGCGGCCTCGGCATTGCTCTCGGTGGTGGCGATCCCGTAGGTCGACTCGAGGAACGCCCGGCGGTCGGCGCGCGGGTGGCTGGCGACGATCGCGCTCGGCTCGAGCAGCCGCCGCGCCAGCACGCCGGCGATCATGGCCTCCGCCATGACCCCGGCTCCGATCACAGACAGCCGGGCGGCGCGTAGCACAGACACAGTCGGATTGTACGGGCCCTCACCCGATGTGGCAGGCTTAGCCAGCTGATGACCCTGCACCAACGGGTTTCGACGCGGACGGCGTAGCCAAGGCCGGCGGCGGCGACTGGCGGCGCAACCTTGCGGCGCTCTGGCTCGCGGAGTTCACCGCGATCTTCGGCTTCTCGTTCGCGTTCCCCTTCCTGCCGCTCTTCTTGCGTCACGACCTCGGCATCGCGACCGACCAGTCGCTCGCGTTCTGGAGCGGGATCGTGGCCGGGACCTCCGGTTTCAGCATGGCGATCGCCAGCCCGATCTGGGGCGCGCTCGCCGACCGGTTCGGGCGCAAGTCGATGCTGATCCGGGCGATGGTGGGCGGCGGGATCTCGGTCGGCCTGATGGGCCTGGCGCGCTCCGCCCTGGAGCTGGCCGGCCTGCGCTTCGTCCAGGGCGCCGCCTCGGGGACGGTGGCCTCGGCCACCGCGCTGGTCGCGGCCGAGACCCCGCGCGAGCACGTCGCCTGGTCGCTCGGCATCCTCAGCTCCGCGGTTGCTCTGGGAAGCGCGGTCGGCCCGACCGTCGGCGGACTCGCCGGGGGCCGGTTCGGGCTGCGCACCATCTTCGTCGCCGGAGGCGCGCTCCTCCTGCTCTCGGCGGTGCCGGTGGTCCTGCTCGTGCGGGAGACCGCCCCGCGCCGGCCCCGCACGGATCGAGGCGGCACGCTCGCCCGCCTGCAGGCGGCCGGACCCGGGACGCTGCGCGCGCTGGCCGTGCTGATCCTGGCGTCGGGGTTGATGCAGGCCAGCTACAGCGCGACCCAGCAGCTGATCGTCCTGCGCGTCATCCAGCTCAGCCCGGGGAGCGCCTCGGCGATCACGGGCATCGCCTTCGGGGCGGCCGGCGTGGCGACCGCCCTCGCCGGCGTGACCTATGCCCGGCTCCTGAGGCGCACCGGCTACCGGGCGCTGATCACCGGCACGGCGGTCCTGCTGGCGCTGAGCACGGCCGCGATCGCTGTTCCCGGGTCGATCGTGGCCGTGGTCTCCATCTTCGTGGTGGTCAGCCTGCTCTTCGGGGCGCTGACGCCCGCGCTGGCCAGCATGGTCGGTCTCGAGGCGCCGCGAGAGGTCGCGGCCAGCATCTTCGGGGTGAGCGCGAGCGCCTTTGCCGTCGGATTCGGCCTCGGTCCGCTGCTCGCGGGATTGACGGCGTCGGCCGCGGGTGTCCCGGCCGGGCTGCTGCTGGCGGCCGGGATGGCGGCCGTCCTCGCGCTGCTCGTCTATGCGGCGAGTCGAGAGCCGTCGGGTGGCGACCGCGATCGGCGGGCCGCGTCGGCGTCAGCGAAGCCCGTAGCGCAGGAAGAGGTGTGAGCCGCTCCGGCGCACGCTCATGAGCGCGAGCGCGGGAAACCGCCCGGCCACGAAGATCGCGTGCTCGACCAGGCCCAGGCGATCGGCGGCAGGGTCCCGGCCGGCGAGGACGGGGGAGACGGTCAAAAAGAGCTCGTCGACGAGATGGTCGCGCAGGAGCGCGCCGAAGGTCGTCGGCCCGCCTTCCGACAGCAGCCGCCGGTAGCCCTGCGCCCGCAGCCGTTCGATCACCCGGCCGAGATCGACCCGATCGTCATCGCCCATCGGGATCACCTCGCAGGCCGCCGGCATGGTGCGCCGCAGCCGCCCTGCGGCCGCGTCCGGCGCCATGATGATCGGACCCGCCTGGATGGCGGGGCGCTCCGGATCGAGGTCGCCGCTTCGCGTCAGGATGACGAGCCGCGGCGTGGGCGTCAGCCCCAGCTGGCGGCGCAGGGCGCCAAAGTCGGCGGCCGCCGCCGGGTAGACGAACTCCGGCGTCCAGCGGGCTCCCTTGCCCTCGGCGCGCACCGTGCCTGCGCCGACCAGGACCGCATCGGCGAAGGCTCGCAAGAGGCCCATGACGAACCGGTCCGCCTGGTTGCGCCCGCTGATGATGGCGCCGGAATCGCGGCGCGCCTCCACCGCAACCACGCCGTCGACCGAGCTGACGAAGTTCCCGTAGCAGCGCGGCGTCTCGATCGACAGGCCGCCGTCGTAGAGCGCCTTCAGCGATCCGGGCAGGAGGCCGCCGGGCGTCGCGTCCAGCAGCCGCTCCAGGACGCCGGCGCGCAGCCGCGGGTCCGTCTCGTCGCGGGTCGGCGACGGCCCGCGCTCCGTGCTCATGCTCAGTTGGCCTGGAACGTCTCGGCCGAGCGCCGGACCTCGATCTGCCCGTCCTGGATCCGGGTCTCGTAGCGCACCTGGCTGACGGTCGCGGGCCCGCCCTTCACCCGGCCCGTGCACAGGTCGAATCGCGAGGCATGCCAGGGGCAGATCACGTGGTCGCCGGCGACGGTGCCCTCGTTGAGCGGGCCGCCGGCGTGGCTGCAGGTATTGGAGATCGCGCAGACCGTGCCGCCCTTCCGGTAGAGGAGGATGGCCGTCCCGCGGACGTACACCTTGTGCGGGGTCGCTTCGGGAAGGTCGCTCAGGCGCAGGGCCGGCATCCACTCGGTGATCGCCTCCTCCCAGGCGTGGTGGTTCACCCCGGTGCCCAGGCTGAAGACGAGCTCGCCGCCGAGGTACGCCGCCGCGATCAGGAGCGCGTAGCCGACCCAGGCGATGACGATCGCGAGTCCGTGGGCCGTGCCGCCACCCATCCGGATGGCGAAGGAGACGAGGTAGAGGACCGTGACGGCGGCGTTCAGGAGTCCGTGCGTCAGGCCGACCCGGCGTTCCCGGTCGATCGTGTCGCTCCAGTCGGCGTAGCCGGTGACCAACGCCCCGAGCGCCGCCAGGAGGCCGGCGGCGATCGCCACGTTGGCGGCGGTGCGCCAGACGGCGGCGCTGTCGTTGAGGAGGTGGAGGATGTCGAAGAGGACGGCCAGCGTGAAGGCGCCGAGCGGGATGTCGGTGATCGCCGGGTGGAGGGGATGGCCGAACCAGGTCCCGTTCAGCAGCGTCTTGATCGCCCGGCCGGCGCCGCCACGGAAGAGGGCGGCCGCCACGCGCTGCAGGGTGTCGGCCACCGGCTCCATCCAGCGCTGCCGTTCGATCAGTCGGTCGATTGCGCGGTGCAGCATCATTCCCTCCTTATGTGCGCGGGCCTCTTGTGAGACCCGCTCGGCGGCGTCGCGGGCGGCCGGGTGGTCAGTCCATGGAACATGACGCAGCAGCGTCCGGGTCGTGGCTCGAGGCTGACTGTGACGCCGGCCGTCTTGAGCCCCTCCAGCACCCCCTGGAGCAGGTCCCGGTTCAACCCGCAGACCAGGCCGCGGTGTTCCCGCGCCAGCGTCTCGAACGGGCAGTTGCGCAGCCACAGATCGTCGCCCTCGCGCTGCGGCTCGAATCCGTAGGCCGCCAGGATCTCCACCGCCGCATGCTCCACCGCGCGCCGGCCGGGTTTGGCGCCGGCACGCCGGCGGGCGTCCTCGCCGACCGAGCGGCCGTACGCGCGGGCAGCCCGTCCGAGGGTGCCCGACGCCCGTCCGCCGGCTGGGTCCTCGAGCGCGCGCGCGAACAGCTCCGCGGCCAGCTCGTAGCGGCGCTCCGGGAGCGTGATGGCGACCTGGCGGGCTGCCCGGCGATAGAGCTTCGCCGGCCGGCCGGCCCCGGGACCCCGGCGCCCCGTGAGGCGGCGGAAACTCGCCTCCAGCAGACCGACCCGGACCAGGCGGTCGAGATGGAACGCGGCCAGCACCCGGCTGATGCCGGTCGCCGCCGCCGCCCGCTCGCGGCTGACCGCTTCCACCTGGCCGGCCACATAGAGGTAGAGGGCCCGGCGGACCGGGTCATCGAGGGCGCCGGCCGCCTCGACCTGTTCCGCGAGCTCAGTGGGCGTCATCTCCGCGCCTCGTCTCCTGCAATACGGCTGGGACCCGATATCGATAATAGCATTTAGTTTTAGACGGGGCCGCTAGTATGGGCGCGAAGGGGACTCGTGGCTGTTATCGCCGAGCGGGCCAGTGCGGTCAGGGCACGCATCCTGGTCGTCGACGACGAGGAGCGGATGCGCAGCGTGATCGCGCGCGCCCTCGCCCAGGCGGGATACGCCGTCGAAGCGGTCCCGGACGGCGAGGCGGCGCTCCGGCTCGCGCGCGGGACGCCCTTCGACCTGGTCATCCTCGACCTGCTCATGCCCGGGCTGGATGGGCAGGCGACGCTCCGCCGGCTGCTCGAGTGCCGGCCCCGCCCCTCCATCCTCATTCTCTCGGCCCTGTCCGACAGCGCCTCCAAGGTGGAGACGCTGGAGCTGGGGGCGGACGACTACGTCGCCAAGCCCTTCTCGCTCGACGAGCTGATCGCTCGGGTCAAGGTCCGCCTGCGCGCGGCGCGCCCGGATCCCAACCGTCTCACGGTCGGCCGGGTCAGCCTCGACGAGGTGCGGCGACGGGCGGACGCAGGCGGCGGCCCCGTGGTCCTGGCCGAACGCGAGTTCCTCCTCCTGCGCGAGCTGATGCGTCATGCGGGGCAGACGCTCTCCAAGGAGCGCCTGCTGGCCAGCGTCTGGGGCTACCACTTCGACCCGGGGTCGAACGTCGTCGACGTCTACGTCCGCCGGCTCCGTTCGAAGCTCGGCTACGACCTGGTCACGACGATCCGGGGGGAGGGATACCGGCTCGATGGTGATTGACCGCTGGGGCTGGCCGCTGCGCCGCTTCGCCTGGATCGATGCCGCCTGGGCGGCCTTCGCCCTGCTCAACCTGGCCGGCATCCTGGCCTTCGGGGACTGGGAAACGGTGCCGTTTCACTTCATCTGGGTCAGCCTGACGATCCTGTACGGGTTCCGGGTCTGGAGCGTGGGCCCGACCCTGTCGATCCTGGTGGTCATCTGCGTGTTGACCGGGAGCGCGATCCTGGTCGATGTCCTGCGGGGCATGCAGCCGGTGGATGAGCTGACCGAGGTCCCGCTGATGACCGCGATGTTCCTGGCCATGGTGTGGCACGCCCGCCGCCGGGTGACCGCGTTGCGGGAGATCGCCCGGGTGTCGGAGGCGAACCTGCGGCTGCTGGAGCGGCAGCGCCGGTTCGTGCAGGATGCCTCGCACCAGCTGCGCACGCCGATCGCGATCGCCTCGGCGCACGCCGAGCTGGTCGCGCGCGAGACGCAGGGGGTCATCGCGGCCGACCTGGGCGTGGTCGTCGACGAGTTGAAACGGCTCGGCCGCCTGGCCGACGGCCTGCTCCTGCTGGTCGCGGCGGAGGATCCGCACTTCCTCCATCGGGCGCCGGTCGAGGTCGAGCCGCTGCTGGTCGAGACCCTGCGCCGCTGGTCGGCGACCCCGCGGCTGTGGCGGCTCGGCATCGTCGACGAGGCGGTCGTCGATGGCGATGCCGAGCGGCTGACCATGGCCATCGATGCGCTGGTCGAGAATGCGGTCAAGCACACGTCGGCGGGCGAGCCGATCGAGCTCTCGGTGCGCGAGGACGGCGCCACGGTCGTGATCGGCATCCGGGATTCCGGGCGCGGCATCCCGCTGGAGGACCAGGAGCGCATCTTCGCGCGGTTCGCCCAGGCGGGCCCGAGCGCGGTCCGCCACGGCGGCGTCGGCCTGGGCCTGCCCATCGTCAAGGCGGTGATCGAGGCCCACGGCGGAGCGGTCCGCCTCTACAGCGTGGTCGGTGAGGGGACGACCTTCGAGCTCGTGCTTCCGGCTATGGGCTCGCCGACGCCGAAGCGGACGCCGCTACCGACGGTGACGGCGACGGCGGTGCCGGCGTCACCGATGGCGCGGGATTGACGACCGGCGGATTGTTGAAGCCGAACCAGTGTTGGGTCGTCAGCCCCCAGAACAGGATCGCGATCAGCAGGATGAGCACGATCGCGGTGACCAGGATGACACCGGTCCCCGAGGTCGCTGCCGGATCGTCGTCGGGTAGTGCGGCCATGGCTCCTCCTGCGTCGTCCTGACCCAGCGATTATCGGCGAAGCGCGATCGCACCGTTCACCGGGGGGGCCTTCCTGACAAACTTGTAATCTTTGGCCCTTTACGTTGCCCCGCCTGAGCCCCACACTATGCAGACAAAGTCGTCAGCCGACGGGTCGCGGAGGATGAGCATGGGTGCCAGGCTCGCCTGGGTCACGGGAGGAGTCATCGTCATCGTCATTGCCATCGTGGCATTCTTCGGGTACTTTGCCCTGCAGCGGCCGGGACCCCTGAAGGGCCCCGCCACCGACATCCACCTCGAGGTCGTGGCCGCGGTCGGGTCGGCGCTCGAGTGGCCGCGACCGAACGATCCGCACCCGGATTGGGTCGGGTATCTGCCCACCACGGTCCTCCGGGTTCCCGCCAACTCCACGATCAACATGACGATCGACCAGGAGGACAGCGCGACCGGCCTGCGCAACCCGTTCTGGGCCCGGGTCCAGGGGACGACCACCGGGTCCATGCACGTCAAGTACTTCGATGACAAGGGGAACCCGCAGGAAGGCGACATGACCAGCATCGATCCCACCCAGGCGGCCCACACCTTCGCCATCCCCGACCTGGGGGTGTTCGTCCCGCTGCTCGGGGTCAACGCCAACGCGCCGGCGAACAGCATGAACGTGATCACCTTCTCCTTCCACACGCCCGGGAAGGGCGTCTACCACTGGCAGTGCTTCGTCCCCTGCGGGGCGAAGACCGTCTTCGGCAACGGTGGTCCCATGCAGACCTACGGCTACATGGCCGGCCAGCTGATCGTCGAATAGCGAATGGCCACGAGAACCGCCAACCCGAGCCGCCCGCACGTCATCCGGGTCCTCATCCCCTGGATCATCCTGACCGTCGCCGGGTGGATCGCCGTCTCGTTCATCCACTTCCCGTTCGACCTGTCGGTGCAGGGCCAGGACCAGGCCCGCACGCTCCTGATCATGACCTACCTGGCCACGCCCGTCTTCATGGGGGTCGTGGTCATGCTCGTGTACTCGGGCATCGTGTTCCGGCGCCGTCCCGGCGAGCAGCTCGTCGATGGGCTCCCGGTCACGGGCAACACCCGAATCCAGGCGACCTGGATCGTGGTCAGCCTCATCCTCGTCCTCTCGCTGGCCGTGCTCGGGATCACGACGTTGATCAGCTCCCAGGCCGCCCAGGCGATCGGCGCCGCCGGGCGCGCCATCGGCGGGGAGGGGGAGACCGGCGCCGCGATCAAGGAGACGGGTAGCGAGCTGCAGGTGCAGGTCATCGCCCAGCAGTGGTACTTCACCTATCGCTTCCCCGATTACGGTGGGGTGGAGACCACCCACCTGGAGCTGCCGGCCGGCGTCCCGGTCGAGTTCCACGTCACCTCCCTCGACATCATCCATTCCTGGTGGGCGTACCAGCTGGGGGTCAAGGCGGATGCCAACCCGGGCGTCGACAACCAGTTCCACATGACGCCCCGCACCACCGGCTCGTTCACCGTCCGCTGTGCCGAGCTGTGCGGGATCTGGCACGGCGAGATGGCCGACACCACCGGGCAGGTGGTCAGCCAGGGCGACTTCAACACCTGGATTGCCCAGCAGCAGTCGTACTTCGCGGAGATTCAGAAGGCCTTGCCCAGCTATGGGCCGTATTACTTCCCGGCACCACTGACAAAGGGGTCATGAGCATGACAAGCGGCGACCTGATCACGGAGCGACGGCTGACCATCCCGACCGGCATCCCGACCGGCATCCTGTTCGCCATCGTCGGCTACTTCGCGGGGGTCTGGCTGGGCAACCTCTTCGGCCTCTTCGACGACCAGAACACGGGGGTGATCCTCGGCTACCTGTTCGGCACGGCCGCCTTCCTGATCGGCCTCGGCTTCCTCAACTATCCGCTGGCCCGGGTGCTGGGCTGGCCGGTGGACGCGCTCGGGGAGGCCTATGAATCCCGCGGCCTCGGCCGCTACTTCCGGCTGAGCCTCGACCACAAGGTGATCGGCATCCAGTACCTGGTCACCATCCTGACCATGCTCTTCTTCGGCGGCGTGGGCGCCATGATGATCCGCACCGCGCTGCTCTCCCCGGATCCGACGATCGTGCCCCCCGGGCAGTACGTCGCCCTGATCGGCCTGCACAGCGTGATGATGATCTTCATCACCAGCGCGGTGATCGTGGGGCCGTTCGGCAACTACCTGGTCCCGCTCATGATCGGGTCTCGCCGCATGGCGTTCCCTCGGCTCGAGGCCCTCTCCTTCTGGCTCGTCCCGCCCGCCGCCGTCATCCTGGCCGCGGCCACCTTCTGGGGCGGGTTCCCGACCGGTTGGACCGGGTATCCACCGCTGAGCGAGCAGGCCAGCCAGGGGATGGACAGCTACGTGGTCGGCTTCATCCTGATCGGGCTGGCGCTGGTGACCTCCGGCGTCAACATGCTCGCCACCATCATCACGCTGCGGGCGCCGGGCATGACCTGGTCGCGCCTCCCGATCTTCGTCTGGGGCATCTTCTGCACCTCCGCCCTCGGCATGCTCGCCGCCCCCGTGCTCGCCGCCGCGCTCATCATGCTGGGCATGGATCGGACGCTGAACACCCCCTTCTACCTGGCCTCGAACGGCGGCAGCAACTACCTCTGGCAGAACCTCTTCTGGTTCTTCGGGCACCCGGAGGTGTACATCTTCATCCTTCCCGCCTTCGGGATCGTGATGGAGATCATCCCGCACTTCGCGCGCAAGCCGCTCTGGGGGTACCGGATCGGCGTGGTCGGCCTGTTCGGCGTGGCGCTGCTCAGCTGGTTCGTCTGGCAGCACCACCTCTTCGTGAGCGGGATCGCGCCCGTCCTGCGTCCGTTCTACATGCTGTCGACCGAGCTGATCTCGGTGCCGACCGGATTCATCTTCCTGGTCGCGCTGGGCACGCTGTGGCGGGCACGCGTCTGGATGACGGTGCCGATGCTCTTCTGCCTCGGCTTCCTGTTCAACTTCGTGATCGGCGGGATCTCGGGTGTCTACCTCTCGGACGTCCCCACCGACGTGACGCTCCACGGCAGCTACTTCTCGATGGCCCACTTCCACTACACGATCATGGGCGGGGAGATCTTCGCCTTCGCCGCGGCCATCTACTACTGGCTCCCCAAGATGACGGGCAAGATGCTCAACCAGACGGTCGGGAAGATCCACTTCTGGTGGATGTTCATCGCCTTCAACTCGACGTTCTTCCCGCTCTTCATCGCCGGCATTCTCGACATGCCGCGCCGGGTGTCTGCCTACGACCCCAGCCTGGTCTTCCTCAACCGCTGGGTGTCGATCAGCGCCTATTTCCTGTTCGGGTCCATGATCCTGTTCGCGGCCAACATCATCTACGCGTGGTTCTTCCAGCCGGTGCGGGCGGTCTCGAATCCCTGGGCGGCGCGGTCGCTCGAGTGGCAGCTGCCGACCCCGGTTCCCGCCCACAACTTCGAGCGGGTCCCGGTGATCCTGGCCGGCTCCTATGACTACGGCATGCCGAACGCGAAGCCGGTGGCCGACCTGCGGGGTCTCGTGGGGGCGACCGGTGGCAGCTAAGGCCGGCCGCTTCGAGGCCGCCGAAGCGGCGGCCCGCGCCGTCGACCTGCGGGTCGCCACAGTCGGCATGTGGCTGTTCCTCGCCGCCAATGCCTTCTTCTTTGCGGCCTGGTATTTCGCCTTCTTCTACCTGAAGGCGATCAACAACAACAACGCCTGGCTCATCCAGGGGCTGACCCGGCCCAACCGGGCGTACGGCACGATCGTCCTGGTCATGGCGCTGATCAGCATCGCGGCCTACGCCCTGGCCAGCCGGGCGGCGGCGGTCCGGACGGTCGGCTGGCGCCTGCCGGCCGTCGTGGCGCTGGTCGTCGGCCTGGGCGCCTGCGTCTTCCAGGGCTACGAGATGTGGCACCTGGGATTCGGCCTGACCCAGGGCAGCTACCCGGCCGTCTTCGCCGGGCTGACCGCGTCCTGGCTGCTCGAGTTCGTGGCGGCCATGTTCTGGCTGGCGACGATCATCTCGCAGACGCGGCTGGGCGGCGATACCGTGACCCGCCCGGCCTCCGTGGTCTCCTTCGCGAACGCGCTCTACTTCCTCGGCGTGGTCGCCGTTCTCAACTGGATCATCCTCTACTTCCTGCCCTGACCGGGGTCGAGGCTCAGCCCAGGATCCGATGCCCGGCCTGATCTGGTGGAACCCGCTGACCTGGCCGGTGGAGCCGGTCCTCCTGCTTGCCGCGGAGATCGCGGTCATCCTCTATCTCTTCGGCGCCCCCGCCGCCCGCCGTCCGCCGTCCGCGCGCTGGGGTCCCGCCCGCTGGCGGTCGCTCGCCTTCTACGCGGGCATCGGGGTGATCCTCCTCTCCCTGAACGGACCGGTCGAAGCCTACGCGCGAACCCTGTTCTGGGTCCACATGTCGCAGCACCTGCTCCTGATCACGGTGGCGGCCCCGCTGCTGGTGCTGTCGGCCCCCGGGCTGCGGCTGTGGCGGGGGCTGCCGCTCAAGCTGCGGCGCCCGCTGGCCCGCACCGCGCTACGCGCGCCCCGGCTAAAGCCGCTGCGCGCGGCCTTCGCCTTTGTGACGGCCCCGATCCCGGTCTGGGTGCTCGCGGCTGCGAACCTGTGGCTGTGGCACCTGCCCGCGCTCTACGACCTGACCCTGCGCCATCACCTGGTCCATCACCTGGAGCACACCCTGTTCCTCGGGCTGGGCCTCCTCTTCTGGGCGCAGGTGATCGACCAGCCGCCGTTCCACAGCGCGCTCAGCCAGTTCCAGCGGCTCATGTACGCGTTCACGGCGACGATCGCGTCCTGGGTGCTGGCCGCCCTGCTCGGCCTCTCGTCGGCCGCCTTCTACGCCTATGCGGACCTGCCGGTCCGCCCCGGCGGGATCACAGCCCTCACCGACCAGCAGATCGGCGCCGGCATCATGTGGGTGCCCGGCTCGATCGCCTATTCGATCCTGATCATCTGGTGCGTGATGCTCTGGCTGCGGGACGAGGAGCGGGCGGCCGAGGCAAGTGTGGCCGCGCATGCCCACGGAGTCCAGGCGCCATGATCGCACAGCCGCAGGTCGAGCAGGCCCAGGCCCCCTCCGTCGCCCTGGCCGCGTCGCGACGCCGCCGGGACGTGATCGCCGATTACGTCAGTCTGGCGAAGCCGCGCATCGGGGTGCTCCTCGTCATCACGGAGGTCGCCACCATGGTCGTGGCCGCCCGCGGGTTCCCGGGAGCGTGGCTGACGGCGCTGGCCGTCCTGGGCGGCGCCCTGTCCGCGGGCGGCGCCAGCGCCGTCAACTGCTGGTTCGACCGCGACATCGACGCGGTCATGTCGCGGACCTGCACGCGGCCGGTCCCCTCGGGGCGGATCGCGCCCTGGAAGGCCCTGACCTTCGGCCTCACCCTGGCGGCCGCGGGGTTCGCCGTGCTCGCCTGGGGCACGACCGTGCTGGCTGCGCTCCTGGCCCTCGCAGGTGGCCTCTTCTACGTCGTGGTCTACACCATGTGGCTGAAGCGATCGACGACCCAGAACATCGTGATCGGGGGCGCCGCCGGGGCGTTCCCCCCGCTGGTCGGCTGGGCGGCAGTCACCGGCAGCCTCAGCCTGCCGGCGCTGGCGCTGTTCGCGGTCGTCTTCTTCTGGACGCCGCCCCACTTCTGGGCGCTCGCGCTCCTGCTCCGCCGCCAGTACAGCGCGGTGCACGTCCCCATGCTGCCGTCCGTGGCCGGCGAGGCGACCACGCGTCGCGCGATCGTCGTCTACTCTGGCATCCTGCTCTTCGTCAGCCTCCTGCCCGCCATCTGGCTGGGACCCGTGTTCCTCTGGGGCAGCCTCCTGCTCGGCGGATGCCTGCTGGCGATGGCGGTGCGGGCGCTCGGGGATGGCGGCCTGTCGTGGGCGGTCCGCCTCTTCCATTACTCGCTGCTCTACCTGGCGTTCTACTTCGCGCTTGCCGCGGCTGCGGCGGTTTTGCCACACTGACGACGGGCCGTCATGGTCGGGTCCAGATCCCGCGCGGTGCTCCTGGTGGTCGTGGCGGCGGTCGTCGCCGTGGGCGTGTACGCGCTCGTCAACCGGCCGGTGGCCGACCCGGTCCAGGTGACGGTCAGCGGCGGCCCCGCGCGGGTCGGCGCCCCGGCGCCGGATTTCGCCACCCAGGATCTCGACGGTCGCGTGGTGAAGCTGAGCGCGCTCGCGAACACGCCCCGGATCGTGAACTTCTGGGCCACCTGGTGCACCGCCTGCCAGGACGAGATGCCCATGATCCAGCAGGCGGTGGACGCCAACCGCGCGGCCGGCCTGACCGTGCTGGCCGCCGATTTCCGTGAGACGGACCGGCCGGGGATGCGGCGCTTCCTCGACCGCCTCCACCTCAAGCTCCGGGCGATCGTCGATCCCAAGGGCCGGATCGCCGACGTCTACGGCGTGACGGTCGGCCTGCCGGTCAGCGTGTTCATCAACCGCAGGGGCACGATCGTGGCCATCCAGCTCGGCGCCATGACCGCTGAGCAACTGGCGGCGGATCTCCGCACGGTGCTGGCGTGATCTGGCTCGCCATCGGGCTCACCGGGGCCGCCTACGCGCTCGCCTGGCGTCCCCGGCTGCGCGTGGTGGGCCAGGGCCGCGGCTTCGGGCTCCGGCACCGGCAGGCGGTCGCCTTCGCGGGCGGGCTGCTGCTCTGGGCGGTGGTGAGCTCGCCCGCCGCGGACGCGCTGGCGCAGCGCTTCTTCTGGGCCGTCTGCGCGCAGCGGATGCTGCTCGTCATGGCGGTCGCGCCGCTGCTGTGCGCCGGGGCGCCGGCCGCGGTCCTGTGCCGCTCCCTGCCCGGCGCGGCCGCGCTCGCCCGGCGGGCTCCCCGGCTCTACGGCCCGGTGGCGGGTTTTCTCGCCGTGAACCTCGCCATGTGGGCCGCGGCGATCCCCGGGATCATGGCGCTGCTGCTGCGCAGCCCGGTGGCCCACCTGGGCGAGCAGCTGCTGTTCGTCGCCCTGGGCGTGCTCTTCTGGGCCCAGGTCATCGATCAGCTGCCGCGTCGATCCGGGTTGAGTCACCTCAAGCGCGCGACCTACCTGCTGCTCGCGTCGACCCAGCAGCGTGTGCTCGGGCTCGTGCTCGGCTTCGCGCAGACACCCTTCTACGCGCATTACGTCGGCCGGCTGGGCCAGGCCGGCGCGCTCACCGACCAGCAGGTGGGGGCCGGCATCCTGCTGGTCCCCGGCGTCCTGACGGACACGGTCGCGCTCACCGTGTGCTTCTTTCTGTGGCTGAACGACGACGCGCACGGGAAGTCCGGCGCCCGGACGCGGGCCGAGCTCGCCGCCGCTCCCGGGTGGCGCCCCAGATCGTGACGGCATCGCCGGCTGGCGTGCCGGTGCGGCTTGCGCCCAACCAGCCGCGGCACTTCTATCGGGGCGGGGCTGCGCTGGCGCGGTTCCGCGGCCTTCCGCAGGCCTCCCCCTTCACCCCGGAAGACTGGGTCGGCTCGACGGTCAGCCGGTTCGGCACGGACGACGTCGGGCTCACCCGGCTCGATGATGGACGGTTCCTGCGCGACGCGCTGGCCGCCGACCCGCTTCCCTTCCTGGGTGCGGCGCACCTGGCGCGCTCCGGGGCCGATCCGGGCGTGCTGGTCAAGCTGCTCGATCCCGGCCAGCGCATCCCCGTCCACGCGCATCCGGACCGCGCCTTCGCCGCCCGCCATCTCGGCCTCGGGCATGGCAAGACGGAGGCCTGGATCGTGCTGGAGGTGCGTGACCCGGATGCCTGCGTCTACCTCGGCTTCCGGGAGTCGGTCAGGCGCGAGGATCTCCGAACCTGGGTGCGGGAGCAGGACGTCGCCCGCCTGCTGGGCGCCCTGAACGGCATGCCGGTCGCGCCGGGGTCGGCGTTCTTCGTTCCGGCCGGTGTCCCGCATGCGATCGGCGCAGGCCTCCTGCTGCTCGAGCTCCAGGAGCCGACCGACCTGTCGGTCCTCATGGAGTGGAAGGATCTCGCCGTCGACGGCCGGGCGGACGGCCATCTCGGACTCGGCTTCGACCTCGCGCTGGAGTGCGTCGACCGGTCGGCCCTGCGCGGTGACCGGCTCGAAAGCCTGTGGCGAGGTCGGCGGTCGGCGCCGGCTGAGGGGATCGAGCGGGTCTTTCCTGCGCCCGTGGATGCCTTCTTCCGGGCGGAGTGGATCGGCGTCGACCCGGCGGTCGAGCTCGATCCCGCCTACGCGATCCTGGTCGTCCTGTCCGGCGCCGGATCGCTGATTCCCGACGGCTCGCCGGCGGTCCGTGTGCATCGGGGTGACACGCTGTTGATCCCCTTCGCGGCCGGGCGCTGCCGCATCGAAGGACGCCTGCAAGCCATTCGCTGCCTGCCGCCGGTTGGCTGACGCGCTCACCGAGCGGCGCGGATCCTTCTGGCGCGAGGGCGTCCTGTACCAGGTCTATCCGCGCTCCTTCGCCGACAGCGACGGCGACGGCGTCGGAGACCTGGCCGGCATCATCGCCCACCTCGATCACCTGCAGTGGCTGGGCGTGGACGGCATCTGGCTCAACCCGATCACGGTTTCGCCGGACCAGGACATGGGATACGACGTCGCCGACTACACCGCCGTCCAGCCGCGCTTCGGCACGCTCGCGACCGTCGACGCGCTGATCGCGGAAGCCGCGCGTCGCGACATCCGCGTCCTGCTCGACCTGGTGCCCAACCACACCAGCGATCAGCATCCCTGGTTCCGTGATGCCCGATCCGCACGCACCGCGCGTCATCGCGACTGGTATCTGTGGGCCGATCCGCGGCCGGACGGGTCCCCTCCCAACAACTGGGTCAGCCATTTCGGCGGCCCGGCCTGGACCTTCGATCAAGGGTCCGGGCAGTACTACCTGCACAGCTTCGACCCCGCGCAGCCGGATTTGAACTGGCGCAATCCGGAGGTCGTGCTCGAATTCGACCACATCCTTCGCTTCTGGTTCGACCGCGGGGTGGCGGGATTCCGCATCGACGTCGCGCACGGGATGATCAAGGACCGGCTGCTCCGTGACAACCCCGAGCCCGCGGCCGAGGATCCGCCGCGCGTCCGCAAGCACGGGCAGCGGCTCGTGCACAACTTCGACCAGCCGGAGGTGCACGAGATCCTGCGCCGCTGGCGCCGGCTGGCCGATTCCTACAATCCCCGGCGCGTGCTGATCGGGGAGACGGACGTGCCGGACGTCGAACGCCTTCGACGCTACTACAGCGACGGCGACGAGCTGCACCTGGCCTTCAACTTCCCGTTCATGCACGCCCCCTTCGAGCTCGAGCGCCTGCGCGCCATCGCCGACGCCACCCAGGCGGCCATGCACCCGCACGGCTGGCCGGTCTGGACGATCTCCAATCACGACGTCTCGCGCTTCCCGAGCCGCTGGTGCCAGGGCGATCCCCGCAAGATCCGCTGCGCGCTGATGATGCTGCTGACGCTGCGCGGCACGCCCGTGCTCTACTACGGCGACGAGCTGGGCATGCCGGACACGCCGGTCCCGTTCGAGGCGATGCTCGACCCGATCGCGAAACGCAACTGGCCGGAGCGCACCGGTCGAGATCCCGCGCGGACTCCGATGCCGTGGACGCCGGAGCCCGGGGCCGGCTTCACGCGGCCACAGGTCAGGCCCTGGCTGCCATTCGGCGACCTGCAGGCCTGCAACGTCGCGGCCGAGCGTCAGGATCCAGGCTCCGTCCTGCACTTCGTGCGTGACCTCATCCGTCTGCGGCGGCAGCGGGCCGATCTGCACCAGGGCGACTCGCGACCGGCCGGTGCGCCGGCCGGCTGCTGGGCCTGGCGGCGCGGCGCGTCGACGCTGGTGGCGCTCAACCTGAGCGACCGGGCCGTCTCGGTCGCCGGGGTGCGGGGCGCGATCCGGCTGGGAACGGTCCGTGGCCGCACGGGCGCCACGCTCGGGGGCGCGCTCACGCTCGGTCCCTGGGAGGGCGTCGTGGTCGACGAGTCCCCGCCGGGCGGTGGCGGACACGGCTGACCTGCTGCTCGGCCTGGATCTCGGCACGCGCTCCGTGAAGGCGCTGCTGCTGGCGCCGGACGGCGCCGTGGTCGGCGAGGCGTCGGCGGGATACGACGTGGTCTCGCCTGAGGACGGCTGGGCGGAAACCGATCCCCGCGCCTGGTTCGAGGCCGTCCAGGAGGCGGCCGCCACGGTGCAGGCGGGCCGGGCCGGGCGGGTGAAGGCGATCGGGCTGAGCGGGCAGATGCACGGCGTGGTGCTGGCCCGCCGTGACCTGCGCCCGGCTCGCCCCGCGATCCTCTGGGCGGACACGCGCGCGGTGGCCCAGCTCGACGCCTACCGCGCGCTGCCTCGCGCGCAGCGGGACCGGCTGGGGAACCCGCTGGCCGTCGGCATGGCCGGTCCGACCCTCCTCTGGTTGCGAGACAACGATCCACACGCGTACCAGGAGGCGCGCTGGGCGCTGCAGCCGAAGGACTGGTTGCGCCTGCGATTGACCGGTGAGGCGGGAAGCGAACCGAGTGATGCCTCGGCCACGCTCCTCTACGACCTGGAGGCGGACGCCTGGGCGGAGGACATGGTCGACGCGCTGGGCCTGCGCACCGATCTGCTGGCGCCCCTTCGAGCATCTGCCGCCGTCGGCGGCCGGCTGACCCCTGAGGCGGCTGCCGAGCTTCGGATCGCTCCCGGCACGCCGGTCGCCGCGGGCGCCGCCGATGCCGCCGCTGCGGCCCTCGGCTGCGGGCTGCTCGATCCGGGCCCGGTCCTGCTGACGGTCGGGACCGGCGCACAGATCCTCGCGCCCCGGGCGTCTGCCGCGCCCGATCCGGGCGGCCGCATCCACTGCTTCCGGGCTGCGGCGGAGGGCCGCTGGTACCGGATGGCGGCGATCCAGAACGCCGGTCTCGCGCTCGAGTGGGTGCGGGGGGTGCTGGGCCTGGCCTGGGCGGACGTGTACCGGGAGGCGTTCCAGGTCCCCGACGCGGCCGGCGTCGTCTTCCATCCCTATCTCAGCGGTGAGCGGACGCCCTACTTCGACCCGCGCCTGCGCGGCGGCTGGAACGGGCTCAGGGTCACACACGCGCGGGGCCACCTGCTCCGGGCGGCGCTCGAGGGCGTGGCCTTCGCGCTCCGCCAGGCCCTCGAGGCGCTCGACGCGACCGGTGTCCCGGCGCCCTTTCTGCTGCTGGCGGGCGGGGGAACCCTCGATCCCCGGTGGCGGCAGCTGCTCGCCGACGTGCTGGACCGTCCGCTGCACTCGACCTCGGTCCCATCGGCATCGGCGCGGGGCGCCGCGATGCTGGCCGGGCTGGCGACCGGCGTGTTTTCAACGGAGCGCATCGCGACCCCGGCCCCGGTCTCCCAGGTGACCTTGCCCTCCGTGCCCGGGCGCTACGACGCCGTCTACGCCGTGTACGTCCGGCAGGCGGCTGCCCTGTGCGCGACCGAATAAACTCTTGCCGTGGCCCGTGGGGGAGTGGCGGCCGCGCGGCTGGTCGAGGTCCGTGTCCTGGACGGCCCCAACATCTATTTCACGCGTCCCGCGATCAAGCTGACCGTCGATGTCGGCGGCTGGCTGAAGCTCCCGGTCGACCGCGTCGCCCGCCAGGCCGGCCGGGCGGGACTCCCGGACGCGCACCATCCCGGCGAGCCCTCGAGCAGCCGGCGCCTCCGCTTCGTCGCCCGCCTCGCCGGGCACCTGACGCGATCGCTGGCGGAGGCGTCGGGGAGCCGTCTCGCGGTCCGGGCGCGCCCCGGCGCGGTCGGCGGTGAGCTCGTGATCGCCTTCCCGTGGCGGCGGCGGAAGGCGGCCGAGGCGCTGGCGGCGGAGGTCGCCCGCCTGCTCGCCCGGCTGCCGGCGGACCGTCGACAGGTGCGCACCCTGCTGCGGGAGGCGGCCGGCCGGCTCGACGGGGTCCCACCGGGGCCGGCTCCGGTGGTCAAGGACCCGGCCATCCCGGTGGTGGCCGTCACCGGGACCAACGGCAAGACGACGTCGGTGCGGCTGATCGCGCACGTGCTGCGCACGGCGGGCTGGTCGGTCGCCTTCACCTCCACCGACGGGGTCTTCCGGGACGGGGCGCTGGTCGAGGAGGGCGATTACTCGGGATTCGGCGGCGCCGCCCGGGCGCTCGAGCAGCCCGGCATCGATGGGGTCGTGCTCGAGATTGCGCGGGGCGGCATCCTGTTGCGCGGCATCGGGACGACCCACAACGATGTCGCGCTGGTGACCAACGTGTCCGAGGATCACCTCGACCAGCACGGGATCGCCACCGTGGACCAGCTCGCCGAGGTCAAGGCCGCGATCACCCGGATCACCCGTCCGGCCGGCTGGGACGTGTTGAACGCGGACGATCCTCGGGTGCTCGGGATGCGTCATCGCGCCCGGGGGCGGCCCTTCGTCTTCTCGATCGATCCCGACCATCCCGCCATCCGCACCACGCTCGTGGAGCACGGCCGGGCCATGACCCTGCTGGACGGCGACCTGGTGATGATCGAGCGCCGCCATCGGATCCATCACGTGATCCGCCTCGAAGACGTGCCGGTGACGCTGGCGGGCATCTCGACCCACAACATCCGCAACGCGCTGGGGGCCGCGGCCGCCGCGATCGCGCTCGGACTTCCGCTGGAGGTGGTGGCGCGCGGCCTTCGGACCTTCGTCCTGGACCCGGAACACAATCCGGGGCGGGCCAACCTGTTCGAGGCGGATGGACGGATCGTGGTCGTCGACTACGCACACAACGAAGACGGGATGCGCGGCCTGGTCGAGATCTGTCGCGGATTGCGACGGCCGTCAGCCCAGAGCTGGCTCGCGTTCGGGGCGGCCGGGGACCGGACGAACGCGATCCTCCACCGGCTCGGCTACACGGCGGCGCGGGGCGCCGATCATATCGCGATCGCGGAGCTGCACCGCTACCTGCGCGGACGCGATCCGAAAGACCTGCTGCAGCGCCTGCTCCTGGGAGCGGATGACGGCGGAGCCCGTCACACGCCGGTCTTTCCCGACGAGATCCACGCGCTCGAGTCGATGCTCGCCGCCTCGCGGCCCGATGACGTGGTGGCCATCGCGGCCCTCGGGCAGCGGCCCGAGATCTTCGCCCTGCTCCGTCAGCGGAACGCGCAGCCGATCGGTCCCGATCGGGTCCGCGAGCTCGTGCGCCGGGCCCGGCCTCCCGCCTGACCGCTACCGGCTCGCCAGCGGCGCCCCCAGCGAGCGCAGTCCTTCGAGATAACGCCAGACATCCTGCGGATGGTCGGCGCAGAGCAGGATGATGTCGCCCCGCCTGGCGCGTTCCAGTGCCGCCTGACAGGCGGTCATCTCGTCCAGGATGATCTCGGCCCGCGCTCCCGCGCTCCCGGCCGCGGCGGCATCGAACCCTTCCCGGACGAGCCCGGCGATCTCGCCCCGCTGGCGGCCTCTCGGGTTCTGGTCTTCTCGAATGATCACGTCGTCGAAGAAGTGCGCGGCGACCTTGCCGAACTCCCGGATGTCCTGGTCGCGCCGGTCCCCCGGCGTGGCGATGACGGCGATCCGGCGGCCGGGCAGGTCCCCGTCCGCCGCGGTGGTCAGCCGCTGGATGAAATCACCCACCATGGCCAGGCCGTGAGGGTTGTGCGCGTAGTCGACCAGCACCCGGATGCCCTGGATCTCCATCAGGTTGAGCCGGCCGGGCGCCTCGTAGAAGGAGGTGTGGAACGTGCGCAGGCCCTGGCGGATGTCGTGCAGGTGCACGCCCGCGGCGTGCGCGGCGGCGGCCGCCGCCAGCCCGTTCTGGATGTTCATGCGCGCATGGCCCGCAAACGTCGAGGGCAGCAGGTGGGCCCAGGTGATCGGGGTCGTCCGGCGGCTCTCCTGGATGACGATCATCTCGCCGCGAGCGCCCTCCGGCCGCAGCGTGACCGCCTTCCCGCCGCGGCGCACCCAGCGCTCGACCAGCTCGTTGTCCTCGCGCATCGAGAACAGGATCACCGAGCCGCTGCAGTGCGAGCGCATCTCTGCGACCAGCTCGTCGTCGGCGTTCAGGACGGCGGTCCCGTTGCGCGGCACCGCCTCCACGATGACGCGCTTGATCGCCGCCAGCTGGCGGAGCGAGTTGACCTCCTTGAGCCCGAGGTGGTCGCCGGTCACGTTGAGCACGACGGCCACGTCGTTGCGCTGGTAGCCCAGCCCCTCCCGGAGGATGCCGCCCCGGGCGACCTCGAAGACGGCACAGTCGACCCGCGGGTTCTGCAGGACGAGCTGGGCCGACCGCGGACCGCTCGCATCGACCTGCTTGACCAGCCGGCCATCGATGTAGATGCCGTCCGTCGAGGTCATGCCGACGTGGTGGCCCACGCCGCGCAGGATGTGCGCGATCATGCGCACGGTGGTCGTCTTGCCGTTGGATCCGGTGACCGCGATGATCGGGATGCGGGAGGGCGTGCCGGGCGGGAACAGGCAATCCAGCACCGGCCGGGCGACGTACTGCGGGTCGCCCTCGGTCGGATGGGTGTGCATGCGAAAGCCGGGGGCCGCGTTGACCTCGACGATCGCGCCGCCGGTTTCGCGGACCGGCTGCGTGATGTCGGGGGCGAGGAAGTCGATCCCGGCGACGTCGAGCCCGATCACGCGGGCGGCCTCTTCGGCGATCTCGACGTTCTCGTCGTGCGCTTCCGCGGTGCGGTCGATCGAGATGCCGCCGGTCGACATGTTGCCGGTCGCGGCCAGCTTGACCATCACGCCGTCGGGCGGCACCTGGTCGAGCCGGTAGCCCTGCCGCTGCACCAGCTCCCTGGCCGCCGCGTCGATGGTGATCCGGGTCAGGACCTTCTCGTGGCCGATCCCCCGCCGGGGATCGCGGTTGACGATCTCGACGAGCTGCGCGACCGTGTGCCGGCCGTCGCCGATGACGTGCGCCGGCACCCGCTCGGCGACCGCCACCATGTGCCCGCCGACCACGAGCACGCGGTAGTCGCTGCCGGTGATGAAGCTTTCGACGACCACCACGCCGCTGCGCGTCTGCGCCTGCGCGCGGCGGTACCCGACCCGGACCGCCTCGTCGTCCGACAGCTCGAGGCTCACCCCGCGGCCGTGGTTGCCGTCCAGCGGCTTGGTCACGACCGGGAACCCGATCCGGTGGGCGGCCTTGACCGCCTCGTCCTCGCTGCGGGCGGCCTCGCTCCGCGGGACCGGGAGCCCGGCGGAGGCGAGCAGCGAGGTGGTCAGCTGCTTGTCACCGGCGATGTCGACGGCCAGCGCCGACGTCAGGGACGTGATCGTGGCCCGAATCCGGCGCTGGTATTTCCCCTGGCCGAGCTGGACCAGGGATTGCTCGTTCAGACGGATGAACGGGATGTCGCGGCTCTGGGCTTCGTCGATCAGCGCCTGGGTGGAGGGGCCGAACGCCGCCCGGTCCGCCAGGTGGATCAGGCCTTCGAGCTCCTCGATGAACTGGAAGGTCGGGTCGGGCTGGACGAGGTGGTTGACCAGGCGCACGGCGAGGCGGCCGGCGGCGAGCCCGACCTGCTCCTCGCTGTATCCGTAGATGACGTTGTACTGTCCGGCCGTGGTCGCCCGGCGCGTCTTGCCGCGGGTGATCGGTGACCCCGCTTCGTGCTGCAGCTCCAGCGCGACGTGTTCCGCGACGTGACCGAGCCAGGTCCCCTCGCGCATCCGCTCGAGGAACCCGCCCGGCCGGTTCAGCGAGCACCCATGCTCCTTCAGACCCGGCAGCAGGTCGAGCAGGGCGTCGTTGAAGGACGGCAGGGTGTTGCTCGGCCAGAACTCGAGCGATCCGAGGTCGACCAGCATGCGGATGGCGGGCTCGTAGGACCAGTAGTTCGGACCGCGCAGCACCTGGGCTTCCAGGATGCGCAGGTCCGGCGCGTAGGGCGGTTTGCCCGCGGGTTCCTGGTTCTTAGCGTCCCGCTCGGTCCGTGAGCCCGTGCGGGACACGCTCACTCGGAGGCCTTCTTGAGCTGGCGCCGCAGGGCGCGGCGGCGTTCGGGGGCGCGGCTGTCGGCGCCCTCGGAGGCGACCTGCCGGACCAGGTTGCGCAGCCGGCGCTGGCCGGTCCGGACGTACTCGGCGGCACGCGGCTCGGCCAGTCCCAGCAGGCGGCGCTCCCGCAGATCGAACCGATAGCCGTTGGGAAGCGAATGGAGGCGCACGCCCGACACCATCATCGGCTTGTGGCCGACGGTCTGAAACGCGTCACTGACGATGTCCGAGCCGTCGACGATCGTGACCGAGCCGCGGCCGATGACCTCCAGCGTGTCATCGGGATAGAAGATGGCGGCGGTGTCCTCGTCGAGCCCGATGCCGATCAGGGACGGCGATTGGGCGACCATGGCGAGCAGCCGTCCCAGCCGGGTGCGCTGCTCGAAGTGCTGGTCGATGACGACGTTGACCAGCAACCCGAGCCCAACCGCCACCTGCGCCATGCGGTGCTTGGGCGTGGCGCCCGAGCTCCCGAACGCCATCATCTGGGTGGCGGCGGCGCTGGCGCCGGCCGAGGTCCCCGCGATGGCGACGCCCCGCGCGTGCGCGCTCAGGATCGCGCCGCCCAGCTTGGTGCCGCCGATCACGGCGGACAGCTTCAGCTGGTTGCCGCCCGTCATGAAGATGCCCGTGACGTCCTGCAGCATCTCGACCAGCCGTGGGTCGTTGGCCTGCTCGCGGTTCTCGGGACGGATGCCGGTCACCCGCTCGACCCCGAGCCGTCCGAACGTCTCGCGGTAGAGATCGGTCGCCAGGTCGCCGAGGCTGGAGGCGGTGCTGAGCACGGCGATGTGGGCGTTGGGGCCGCCCGCCAGGTGGACGAACCGGGAGAGCACCACGCGATCCCGCAGCTTGTCCTCGGCGCCTCCGATCACCATCACCGGCGCCGGGGTCTGTCCCTCGGCGCTGGGCGCGAGGCGAACCGAATCACGCGGGTCGTGCATTTCCCAGCAGTCTACGGCACGCCATCGGCCCGCGGCGTGCGCCGGGCCACGCGGCGCGGCCATTTGTGCGGAAGACCCGAAATATGATAACAACGATATAAAGCGTCAACCACGACTCGGAGGAGGTCAGCATGCCGGCAGGTGCGAGTCCGAAGCGGGAGCGACAGTACGAGCACATCAAGGAGAGCGCGAAGAAGTCCGGGCGTTACGGCGCTCGCGCGGAAGAGGTCGCGGCGCGGACCGTGAACAAGATTCGCGCCGAGAAGGGGGAGACCAAGAGCCGCCGGGGCCGGTCGACGGGAGGGAAGAAGTCGCGGGCCTCGTGAACCGGACACGAGTCGGGCCGGTCCTGACGCGAATCAGACCGCTTTGACGGCGTTGACCAGCTTGGTCAGGGAATCCTTCGCGTCGCCGAACAGCATCACGGTCTTCGGGTCGTAGAGGAGCTCGTTGTCGATCCCGGCGAAGCCCGGGCGCATGCTGCGCTTCATGAAGACGATGGTCTTCGCCTGGTCCGCGTTGAGGATCGGCATGCCGTAGATCGGGCTGCCCGGCGAGCTGCGGGCGGCCGGGTTGACCACGTCGTTCGCGCCGACGACGAGGGCGACGTCGGCGATCTTGAACTCGTCGTTGATCTCGTCCATCTCCTTGAGCTGGTCGTAGGGGACGTTGGCCTCCGCCAGGAGCACGTTCATGTGCCCCGGCATGCGGCCGGCGACCGGGTGGATCGCGTACTTCACCTCGACGCCGCGCTGCTCGAGCAGGTCCGCGAGCTCCTTGAGCGCGTGCTGCGCCTGGGCGACCGCGAGCCCGTAGCCGGGCACGATGATCACCCGCCGCGAGTAGGCGAGCAGGGTTGCGATGTCCTCCACCGAGCCGGCCCGCACGGCTTTCCCCTCCGCGCCCCCGGCGACCGCCGCGCCCGCCGTGACCTGGCCGAAGGCGCCGAACAGGACGTTCGCCAGCGAGCGCCCCATGGCGTCGCTCATGAGCTTGGTGAGCAGCGTTCCGGAGGCGCCCACCAGGGTGCCGGCGACGATCAGGGCGAAGTTGCCCAGGATGAAGCCGCTGGCCGCCACCGCCAGGCCGGTGAAGGCGTTCAGCATCGAGATCACGACCGGCATGTCCGCGCCCCCGATGGGCAGCACGAAGGCGACCCCGAGGACGAGGGCGAGGGCGAGCAGCGGGGTAAAGGTCGCCGGCGTGGAGGAGACCGCCAGCACCATGACGGCGAGCGCCACGATCGCGAGCGCGATCAGCCCGTTGACGATCTGCTGCCCCGGGTAGGTGATGGGCGTCCCGGTGACGAGCCCCTGCAGCTTGCTGAAGGCGACCATGCTGCCGGCGAAGGAGACGCCCCCGATCACGATCGAGAAGACGCTGGGCAGCGCCAGCTGCACCGCCGGGCTCGTGCCCTGGTTGAGCAGCTCGACGACCGCGACCAGCGCTGCCGCGCCGCCGCCCACGCCGTTGAAGAGCGCGACCATCTGCGGCATGGCGGTCATGTGGACGCGCCGCGCCGAGACCGCGCCGACCGGGACCCCGATCAGCAGGCCGGCCAGCGTGATGACGGCCCCGGCGGTCGTGAAGTGCAGCAGGGGAATCGTCGCCAGCAGCGCGATCGCCATGCCGACCGCCGCCGTCTGGTTTCCGCGACGCGCGCTCTTCGGCGAGCTCAGCTGCTTCAGCCCCAGGATGAAGAGCACCGCCGCCACCAGGTAGGCGAGCGCGATCGCCAGCTTCATCGAGGCGGAGTCTTGGTGTCTGTGGGCGGCGCCTGCCGCGGCTTGAACATCTCGAGCATCCGGTCGGTGACCACGAATCCGCCGACCACGTTGATGGTGGCGAGCGTCACGGCCAGGAATCCCAGGATGATCTGGACGGGATTGTCGGCGGGTGCGGCGATCAGGATCGCCCCGACCAGGATGATGCCGTGGATCGCGTTCGTGCCCGACATCAGCGGCGTGTGCAGGATGGTGGGGACCTTGGAGATGACCTCGATCCCGACGAAGATCGCGAGCACGAAGAAGGTGAACTCGTTGAGGAGATCCGTGCTCATGCCTTCGCGGCCGCCTCGATGCTGGCCTTGACCTGCGGGTTCACGATGTCGCCGCCGTGGGTGACGCAGGCGCCCTTGACGATCTCGTCGGCGAAGTCGAGCCGGAGCGCGCCCTGTTTCACCAGGATGAGCAGCAGGTTGACGACGTTGCTCGAGTAGAGCCGGCTCGCGTGGATCGGCATGGTGGACGGGACGTTGCGGGTGCCGTCGATCGCGACCCCGTTGGCATCGACCACCTCGCCGGCCCGGGTCAGCTCGCAGTTGCCCCCGGTCTCGGCGGCCAGGTCGACGATCACGGACCCGGGGCGCATCCGCGCCACCATCTCGCCGGTGACGAGCACCGGCGCCCGTCGGCCGGGGACGGCGGCGGTCGTGATCACGACGTCTGAGGCCGCCACCCGATCGCCGATCAGCTCGCGCTGGCGGCGAAGGAAGTCCTCGGTTTGCTCGCGCGCGTATCCGCCCTGCCCCTCCTGCGCTTCGAGGGGCAGCTCGAGGAAGGTCGCGCCCAGGCTGCGCACCTCGTCCTTCGCGGCAGGACGCACGTCGTAGGCCTCCACGACCGCCCCGAGGCGGCGCGCCGTCGCAATCGCCTGCAGCCCGGCGACCCCGGCGCCCATCACCAGCACACGCGCCGGCGGCACGGTCCCGGCGGCCGTCATCAGCATGGGGAAGAACTTGCCGATCCGGTTCGCCGCCATGAGCACCGCCTTGTAGCCCGCCACGCCGGCCTGCGAGGAGAGCGCATCCATGCCCTGCGCGCGGCTGATCCGGGGAACGAGCTCGAGGCTGAAGGCGGTCACCTTATGCCGGGCGAGCGCCTGGATCAGCTCGGCGTTCGACGCGGGCTGCAGGAAGCTGATCAGCACCGCGCCCTCGCGCAGGGCCGAGACCTCGTCGTCCCGGGGCGGCTGGACCTTGAGCAGGGCGTCGGCGCCGGTCAGCACCGTCCTGGCGTCGGGCGCGAGCCTCGCCCCGGCCTTCTCGTAGAGCTCGTCGGGAAAGAAGGCCGCGGCGCCGGCGCCGCGCTGGATGGAAACCTCGAGCGTCGCCCCGGTCAGCTTCGGCACGCTGTCCGGTACGAGCGCCACCCGGCGCTCCCCGGGCGTTTGCTCTTTGACGACGCCGATCAGCATGCCGGGACTAGTGTACGCACCGGGCCGTATAGTCGGTTGCCGTGCGGTCCATCAGCTGCCGGATGTCGGTCTCGATCGCGGCGCCGGCCGCGCAGGTCTGGCCGTACCTGACCGACTGGGAGCGGCTCGGCCGCTGGCAGCGGGAAGCCTCCGATTTCCGCGTCATCTCGGCGCAACGGGAAGGCGTCGGCGTCGTCGCCGAGGCGACCATCCGGCTGGCGGGGTTCAGGACCCGCGACCCGGTCGTGGTGACCGCCTTCGAGCCGCCCTTAAGGCTTGCCATCCGGCACGAGGGCTGGGTCAAGGGCACCGGCACCATGCAGCTGACCTGGACCGGCCGCGCCACCCGGCTCGACTGGACCGAGAGCTACCGGCCGCCGCTCGGGGCGCTCGGCTGGCTCGGCCTGCGGCTGCTCCAGCCGGTGTTGCTGCGCACGTTCCGGCGCGATCTCGGGTTGCTCAAGGACCTGGTCGAATCCGAGGGGGGCCTTGCATTGCGTCCGTCATCCGAGTAAAGTACGGCGCTTACCCCATCCCGGACGGCCCTGGGCCGCCCATCTCTGGAGGACGCCATGACGGACGATGAATTCCTGCACGCCTTTGCGACCGCGAGCCTGCGCAACGACGAGTTCCATCACCGCGACCACCTCCGCCTGACCTGGCTGATGCTGCGCCGGCAGGGCGTCGACGCGGGCGGGGACGCGGTGGCGCGAGGCATCCAGCGCTTCGCCGCCGCCCACGGGCACGGCCCGCGCTACCACGAGACGATGACCCGGTTCTGGATTTGGATCGTCGACCACGCGATGCGGGCCCGGCCGGAGCTGACGTCTTTCGAGGAGTTCCTCGGCGCCTTTCCGATGCTGCTGGACACGACGCTGCCCTACCGCCACTGGACGCGCGAGGCGATGATGGGCCCGGTGGCCCGCGCCGCCTGGGTCCCGCCCGACCGCATCCCGCTCCCCGCCCCTTAGGCGGGGCGCACGGCGTTGCGGACGGCCGCGGCCATCGCGTCGGCGGCCAGGACGCCGAGCAGGTCGAGATCGACGGGCGGCGCCCCCTCCGCGGGCGGCGCCGCCACCGCGAACGTGACGTCGCCGTCGTAGCGCGTGTGCGCGGGCCGGACGCTCCGGGTGACGCCGTCCGACCCGCGCGCGGCGAGGAAGCGGACCTGGCTCTTGTCGAACCGCCCCGCCGTCATCACGATTCCCAGCACCGTGTTCAGGGGAGCGCCGACCGCGGGAGGGACCGTGGGATGCCGGAAGCGAGGCTGCGGGGCGGAGGTGCCGGCCAGCACCTGCCCGTCGGAATCGATCACATCGCCGAACGCGTTGACGACGGCCAGCGCCGCCAGCCGGGCGTCCCCGTCCGCGGCCGTTGCCACCCCCAGGCCGCCCGCGACGCGGAACTCGCGCCCGGCCCATTTGCCGACGGTGGCGCCGGCGCCCGCGCCGACCCGGCCACCCGGCGGCAGCACCTGCGCGGCCGCGTCGCACGCCGCGGATCCCCAGCCGGGCGTCGGACGGGCCTCGCCCGGGGCGGCGCCCCGGTCGAAGATGACGGCGGCGGGGACGATCGGGATGGTGGCCACGTCGGTCCGGTAGCCGACGCCGCGCTGCTCCAGCCATGCCATGACCCCGTCGGCGACCGTCAGCCCGAAGGCGCTCCCGCCGGTCAGCACGATGGCGTGGACCTCGGTGGCCCGGCGCTCCAGGTCGAGCGAGGCCAGCTCCCGCGATCCGGGCGAGGACCCGCGCATGTCGTAGGCGGCCACGTTCCGCGGCGGAGGGATCACGACCGTGCAGCCGCTTGAGCCGCCGGGCAGGGTGAAATGGCCGATGCGAAAGCCTGCGATCACCGGACAGGCAGAGCCTAGCAGGGGACGTCCCCGGCTTTTGCCCCGACGGGGCGTCATCGTCTGCGCTACTGTGAGCAGCCACACCATGATTGGGATCCTGTGCGGCCGGGTGCGCGTGGAGGAGAAGGCGCTGTTCGAGGCGTTGCGCCGGCGCGGGACCCCCTTCGAGCGCCTCGACGAGGAGCGCCTGCAACTGCCGTTGCGCGGCCCGGCGCCGCCATTTCGCGTGGTGCTCGACCGCTCCATCCACCACGGGCGCTCGATGTACGCGCTGACGCTGCTCAACGCGCTCGGCATTCCGACCGTGAACAGCGCCCGGGTCGCGTATGTCTGCGGCGACAAGATCCTGACCAGCGCCGCGCTGGTGCAGGCCGGCCTGCCCATCCCCCGCACGACCGTGACCTTCACCCGCGAGGCGGCGCTCGACGCGATCGAGGCGATGGGCTACCCGGTCGTGCTCAAGCCGATGGTCGGCTCCTGGGGGCGCCTCCTGGCCAAGATCAACGATCGCGATGCCGCCGAGGCCGTGCTCGAGCACAAGGAGACGCTGGGCTCGTACCAGCACGGCATCTTCTATATCCAGGAGTTCGTGGACAAGCCGCAGCGGGACATCCGGGCGCTGGTGCTCGGGGACCGGCTGGTGGGCGCCATCTACCGGCACTCGGACCACTGGATCACGAACACGGCGCGAACCGGCGAGGCCCGGCCCTGTCCCCCGACGCCGGAGATCGAGCGGCTGGCGCTCGCGGCCGCCCGCGCCGTGGGCGGCGGGTTCCTGGCCGTCGACCTGCTCGAGCACCCGGACGGGCTGCTCGTGAACGAGATCAACTACACCCCGGAGTTCCGAGGCTTCATGGAGGCGACCGGGATCGACGTCGGCGCCGAGGTCATCGACTACGTCGAGACGGTCGGCGCGAATTGAAATCCAATACAATCGGATGAATTCGCCGACCGGCCTTTTAGGAACGGCCTCGGGCCGCGATGTTTCTGGAGGTGCACAGCCCATGTCGACCGCCACGTCCGCGACCTGCCCCGAGTGTGAAGCGGCCGTCTCGATGAACGCCGACGTCGAAAAGGGGGAGATCGTGTCCTGCCCGGACTGCGGCGCCGAGCTGGAGGTCACCGAGCAGGATCCGGTCACGCTGCGCCTGGCCCCGGCCGAAGAAGAAGACTGGGGCGAGTAGGTGAAGATCGGCGTCCTCTGCTCCCGGATCCGCGCCGAGGAGAAGCTGCTCTTCGAAGCCTTCCACACGCGCGGGGTGCCGTTTAGCCGGCTCGACGACCGTGAGCTGGTCTTCGATCTCGCCGAGCCGCCCCCGCCCTACGACGTCGTGCTCGAGCGCTGCCTGCACCACTCGCGGGCGCTGTACGCGCTGCGCATCCTGAACGGCTGGGGCGTGCCCACCGTCAACCGCTATGCGGTCGCGATGACCTGCGGGGACAAGATCAACACCACGACGGCGCTCCTCAACGCGGGCGTGCCCAGCCCGCGGACGCTGATCGCGTTCACGCCGGAGTCGGCGCTCGAGGCCATCGAGCGGCTGGGCTACCCGGTCGTCCTCAAGCCGGCGATCGGGTCGTGGGGCCGCCTGCTGGCCAAGATCTCCGATCGCGAGGCGGCGGAGGCGCTGCTCGAGCACAAGGAGACGCTGGGCTCCTACCAGCACGCCATCTTCTACGTGCAGGAGTACATCGACAAGCCGGGGCGTGACATCCGCAGCTTCGTGGTGGGCGACGAGACCATCTGCGCGATCTACCGGGAGTCGTCCCACTGGGTGACGAACACGGCGCGCGGCGCCCGCGCCAGCAACTGCCCGGTCTCGCCCGAGATCGACCGCCTCTCGCGGGCCGCCGCGACGGCGGTCGGCGGCGGCGTGCTCGCCATCGACCTCATGGAGCGCGGCGACGAGCTGGTCGTCAGCGAGGTCAATTACACGATGGAATTCCGCAACAGCATCGAGACCACCGGCGTCGACATCCCCGGCCGGATCGTCGACTACGTCCTGCAGGTCGGCGCCGGCGCCCAGCCGGCCGGCCTGCGATCCGAACCGGTCCTCGCCTGAGCGTGGTCACCGCGCGGTCGGCCGGGGTCCTCCTCGAGGAGATGCTCCAGATCCCGAGTGTCACCGGGGACGAGGAGCGGGTGGCCGCCTGGCTGACCGGCCGGCTTCGCGACCTCGACTTCGAGGCAACCCGCGATCAGGCCGGCAACGTCATCGCGACCTGGGGCAGCGGGCCGTCGGAGGTCGTGCTGCTCGGGCACATCGACACGGTGCCGGGCGCGATCCCGGTCCGCCGCGACAACGACCGCCTCTTCGGCCGGGGCGCGGTCGACGCCAAGGGCCCGCTGGCGGCCGCGATCACGGCCGTGGCGCGCCGGCCGAAGCAGGGCGCGGTGCGCTACACCGTGATCGGCGCCGTCGAGGAGGAGGGGAGCTCCCGGGGCGCCTACCACCTGCAGACCGGCGGCCGCCGGGCGCCGGCTCACCTGATCGTGCTCGAGCCGAGCGGCTGGGACGCGATCACCCTCGGCTACAAGGGCAGTCTCCAGTTCACCTACCGCCTGCGGCAGGCGATGGCACACGGCTCCGCGCCCTCGCCGAGCGCCTCGGATCAGGCGGTCGCGTTCCTGCGCACGCTCCAGGACCACGCGGCCATGGTGAGCCTCGGCAAGCCGGCGTTCGATCGCCTCGACGTGCGCGTCCTCGAGATGGCAGGCAAGCCGGTCGACGGGCTGCAGGAATCGGCAACCGTGCGCGTCTCGCTGCGCTTGCCGGTGGAGATCGAGATCGTGGAGCTGAAGGAGTTCATCCGCGGCTGGGCGGAGGGCGCGACCGTCGACTTCGGCACGCCGGTGCCCGCCTATCGAGCCGAGAAGAACACGGCGCTCGTCCGGGCGTTCCTGCACGCCATCCGCGGGGCGCAGGGGACGCCGCGCTTCAAGGTCAAGTCGGGGACCTCCGACATGAACATCCTGGCCCCCGTCTGGCAGTGCCCGGCGGTCGCCTACGGTCCCGGCGACTCCCACCTCGACCACACGCCGGACGAAGCCATCGACCTCGACGAGCTGGAGCGCGGCGTGAGTGTGCTGACCGCGGTCCTGGACCAGCTGACGTGATGCGGGCCGCGATCGTCGGTGGGTCGGGATACGCGGGCGGGGAGCTGCTGCGCCTGCTGCTGTCGCATCCCGAGGTCGAGGTGACCCAGGTGACCTCGGAGCGGCTGGGTGGCAAGTTCGTCCACAGCGTGCACCCGCAGCTGCGCAAGCGCACGGAGCTCACCTTCTCGCCGCGTGCCGCACTCCAGCCCGTCGATGTCCTGTTCCTCGCGCTGCCTCACGGACAGACGAGCCGGGAGATCGACCACCTGCTCACCCTGGCGCCGATCGTGATCGACCTCTCCGCCGACTTCCGGCTGCACGACGCCGCCGACTACCCGACCTGGTACGGCTGGCAGCACCCACGGCCGCAGCTGCTCCAGGACTTCGTCTACGCGCTCCCGGAGCTGCACCGGAGTGAGATCCGCACCGCGAATCACCTGGCCAGCGGTGGCTGCCTGGCGACCGCCGCCATCCTGGGACTCTATCCGCTCGCCCGGGCCGGCGTGATCGATCCATCGAGACCGGTCGTGATCGAAGGCAAATCCGGATCGTCGGCCGGCGGCGCCGAGCCCGGACCCGCCTCGCATCACCCGCATCGCAGCGGGGAGATGCGCTCCTTCGCCCCCACCGCCCACCGGCACACGGCCGAAATCATCCAGGAGCTCGGATTCACCGCCGGCAACGGGACGGCGCCGACCGTCGCCTTCTCCGCGACCGCCGTGGAAGCCGTTCGCGGCATCCTGGTGACCGCCCACGTCTTCTTGAAGGACGACCTGCAGGAGCGCGATCTCTGGAAGATCTATCGCGGCGCCTACGCGCAGGAGCCGTTCATGCGCATCGTGAAGGAGGCGCACGGCATCCATCGCTACCCGAACCCGAAGATCCTCTCGGGCACGAACTACTGCGACGTGGGCTTCGAACGGGACCCGCACTCCCGTCGCGTCGTCGTCATGAGCGCGCTCGACAACCTGATGAAGGGCGCAGCGGGGCAGGCGGTGCAGGCGCTCAACGTGCGCTGCGGGTGGGACGAACGGACCGGCCTCGACTTTCCCGGTCTCTACCCGATCTGAGGGCGGGTCTGCATGCTGGTTCTCAAGCTCGGCGGCAGCCTTCAGCAGCTCGACCCGCTGCTGCGCGACATCGCCAGCCGGTCGGACCCCATGGTGATCATCCACGGCGCCAACCGCGAGTTGACCGAGCTCTCCACCCGGCTCGACCATCCGCCCCGGATGGTGACCTCGCCGCGGGGGGAGGTCAGCCGGTACACGGACGCCGAAACCATGGATCATTTCCTGATGGCCTATGCGGGCAAGGTCAACAAGCGGATCGTGGAGCGCCTGCGCGCGCTGCAGCGCAACGCGGTCGGGCTGACCGCGATGGACGGCGGGATCGCGATCGGCCGGCGCAAGCCCGACCTGCGCATCCGCGAGGGCGACAAGGTCAAGGTGCTGCACGACGACCACAGCGGGACCATCGAGCAGGTCGACCCGACGCTCCTCCGCCTCCTCCTGGATCACGGCTACCTCCCGGTGCTGACCCCACCCGCGATCAGCCGCGACGGCGTGGCGATCAACGTCGACGGCGATCGCCTCGCCATGGAGGTGGCCGCGGCGCTGCACGCGGAGCGCCTGCTGATCTTCGCGGACACGCCCGGCTTCCTGCGCGACCCGGCCGACGAGGCGACGGTGATCGCCTCGATCCCGGTCGATCGGGTCGACGAGTACGCGGGGTTCGGCAAGGGCCGGGCGCGCGTCAAGCTCCTGGCCGCGGCCGAAGCCGTCCGCCGGGGGATCACGGCGGTCGGGTTGAACGACGGGCGCGGCGAGCGGCCGCTCACCGACGCGCTGGCCGGATCGGGCACCTGGATCAGGGCATGACCGTCGTGCACGGCGCGCTGAAGCCGATCCCGCTGCACGCCGACCGGGGGATCCGCCTCGCCCGCGGCGAGGGCCCCTTCCTCTGGGATACGAACGGCCGCCGCTACCTCGACCTGATGACGAACTACGGCGTCAACATCCTCGGCCACCGCCATCCCATGGTCGACGCGGCGATCCTCGCCCAGGTGCAGCGCCTCACGAATGCACACCAGAGCTTCGAGACCCCGGCGCGGCAGGAGTTCCTCGACGCGCTCGCCGCGCTGCTGCCGCCGGAGCTGACCCGCGTCTCCTTCGGGAACTCGGGCGCCGAAGCCGTGGAGGCGGCCTTGAAGTACGCGCGGGTGGCGACCGGCCGCTCGGGCATCATCGCCATGCATCGCGCCTACCACGGCCGGACCTTCGGGGCGCTGGCGGCGACGGCCGACGCGAAGTACCGTGACCCGTTCGCGCCCATGCTGGCCGGCGTGCGGCACGTTCCCTTCGACGATCTCGACGCCCTGGAGGAGGCGCTCGACCCGCAGGTCGCCGCGGTCGTCCTGGAGCCGATCCAGGGGGAGGCCGGCATCCGGCTGGCCCACGCCGGGTACCTCAAGGGGGTGCGCGAACGCTGCGACGCGCAGGGCGCGCTCCTCATCCTGGACGAGATCCAGACCGGATTCCGGACCGGGGCCCCCTTCGCCTTCTCCGGGGAGGGGGCGGTTCCCGATATCCTCTGCCTCTCCAAGGGGATCGCGAACGGCCTTCCGCTCGGGGTCACCGTGACCACCGAGGCGGTCAGTGCGAAGATCCCCAAGGGCAGCCACGGGAGTACGTTCGCGGGCAATCCGCTCGTCTGTGCGGCGGGCGCCGCCACCCTGCGGGTCCTCAGCGATCCCGCGATCCATGCCCACGCGCGTGAGGTCGGGGATCACCTGCAGGCGCGGCTTCAGTCGCTGGGCCTGCCCGAGGTGCGCGAGGTTCGCGGGCGCGGCCTGATGATCGCCCTCGAGCTCAAGCGGCCGGCCACGCCGGTGATCCGGGCGCTCCAGGAGGACGGCGTGCTGGCCCTGCCGGCCGGGGCCACCATCATCCGGTTCCTGCCCGCGGTCCTGCTGACCCGGGAGCAGGCCGTCGAGGCCGCCGAGGCGGTCGACCGGGCCATCCGGGCGACCCGGTGAGGGGGGCCGGTCCGTGAACGTCGTCGTCCTGCCCGGAGACGGAATCGGTCCTGAGGTCACCGCCGCGGCGGTCGCCGTGATGCGCCGGGTGGCCGAGCGCCACCGGATCCCCCTCGCCCTGAGCGAGGACCTGGTCGGGGGGGCGTCGATCGACGCGCACGGGCAGGCGCTGCGCCCGGAGACCGTCGAGCGATGCAAGCGCGCCGACGCCATCCTGTTCGGGGCGGTCGGCAGCCCGCGCTGGAGCGACGCGAACCCGGACCCGCGGCTTCGGCCGGGGAGCGCCATCCTCGGGCTGCGCCGGGGCCTCGGGCTGTACGCGAACCTGCGGCCGGTCCGGGTCGAGGCCGCCCTGCGCGATGCGTCGAGCGTGAAGGCCGACCGGATCGACGGGGTCGACATCATGGTCGTCCGCGAGCTGACCGGCGGCCTCTATTTCAGCAAGCCGAAGCGCCGCTACGAATCCGCCCGGGGGAAGGCCGCGGTCGACACGATGCGCTACTCGGCGGCGGAAGTCGAGCGCGTCTGCGTCAAGGCCTTCCAGCTGGCGCGCGCGCGGCGGCGGACGCTCTGCTCGGTCGACAAGGCGAACGTGCTGGAGACGTCGCGGCTCTGGCGGGAGGTGGTCTCCGAGGTTGGCTCCCGCTATCCGGAGGTGGAGGTCACGCACATGCTGGTCGACAGCTTCGCGATGCAGTTGATCCGGCAGCCCCGCGCCTTCGACGTGGTGGTGACCGAGAACCTGTTCGGCGACGTGCTCACCGACGAGGCCTCCGTGCTGGCCGGATCGCTCGGGATGCTGCCCTCGGCCAGCCTGGGCGACGGGCGGCTCGGCCTGTACGAACCGATCCACGGATCGGCGCCGGACATCGCCGGGAGGGGCATCGCAAACCCGGTTGGCGCCATCTTGAGCGTCGCCATGCTCTTCCGCCATTCCCAGGCCCACGAGGAGGCGGCCCAGGACGTCGAGCGGGCCGTCAGCCGGGCGCTCGAGGCGGGGCATCGCACCCCCGACATCGCGGAGGGCGGCCGCTCGGTCACGACCCAGGAGATGACCGGGGCGATCCTCGACGCGCTCTGAGCGCGGACCACGGCTAGGGCTTGAGCGCCCGCAGCACCGCGTCCATGGTCGGCTCGACGGGCACCAGCCTGGGCGCGCTGCGGCTGAAGGACTGAGGGTCCTTGAGCCCGTGGCCGGTCAGGACGCAGACGATCGTCTCGCCGGGGTCGACCTGCCCGGCCGAGGCCATGCGGGAGAGCAGCGCGACACCGGCCGCGGAGGCGGGCTCGACCAGCAGGCCTTCCTCGCGCGCCAGCCGCTGCTGGGCGGCCAGGATGTCCGCGTCGGAGACCGCCTCGATCGAGCCATGCGATTCGTCGCGGGCTGAAATCGCCGTCTTCCACGAGGCCGGGTTCCCGATCCGGATCGCCGAGGCCACCGTCCTCGGGTTGCGGACCACCTTGCCGGTGACGATCGGCGCCGCGCCCCTGGCCTGGGCGCCGTGCATCCGGGGCAACCCGGTCTGCGCCGCCTGGTCCCATTCGCAGAACCCGCGCCAGTACGCCGTGATGTTGCCGGCGTTCCCGACCGGCAGGAACAACCGGTCCGGGGCGCGGCCGAGCGCCTCGATCACCTCGAAGGCGGCCGTCTTCTGCCCCTCGAGCCGGAACGGATTGATCGAGTTGACGAGCGCCAGGCCGGGCATCGCGCCCAGCTCCCGGACGAGGTCGAGCGCCTGGTCGAAGCTGCCCGCAACCGGCACCACGCGGGCGCCGTGCGCGATCGCCTGGACGAGCTTCCCCGAGGCGACATGCCCGGCCGGGAGGACGACCAGCGCCTTGAGGGTGCAGCGCGCCGCATAGGCGGCCGCCGACGCGCTCGTGTTGCCGGTGGAGGCGCAGACGAGCGTGGTGGCCCCGGCCTCGATCGCCCGGGCGACGGCGAGCGCCATCCCCCGGTCCTTGAAGGAGCCGCTCGGGTTCAGCCCTTCCACTTTGAAGAACAGGCGCGCCAGCTTGAGCGACGGGCCGATCCGGCTGGAGGCCACCAGCGGGGTGGACCCCTCGCCGAGGCTCACCGGTGGGGTCGCCGAGGTGAGCGGCAGGCGGTCGCGATAGCGGGCGATGATCCCGGACGGCATCCCTATAAGATATGGCCCGAATGGGCCGGACGCTCGCGGGCAAACTCTGGGACCAGCACGTGGTGCGGCAGGTCGAGGGCGAGCCGGACCTGCTCTACGTCGACCTGCACCTGGTCCACGAGGTCACCTCGCCGCAGGCGTTCGAGAGCCTCAGGCTCAGCGGCCGGCGGGTCCGGCGACCCGACCTGACCGTCGCGACCATGGACCACGACGTCCCGACCCTGGGCGGCCCGGCCGCCGCCGATGAGGTCGCCAGGGCGCAGATGGGGACGCTGGAGGAGAACTGTCGGCGAGAGGGGATCCGGCTCTATGGCATGGGACATCGGCGCCAGGGGATCGTACACGTGATCGGCCCCGAGCTTGGCCTGACCCAGCCGGGGCTGACGATCGTGTGCGGCGACTCCCATACCTCGACCCACGGGGCGTTCGGCGCGCTCGCCTTCGGCATCGGGACCTCCGAGGTCGAACACGTGCTGGCGACCCAGACGGTGCGCGCGCGCCGGCCGCGGGACATGGCCGTCCAGGTCGACGGCCCGCTGCCCCGGGGGGTCACGGCCAAAGACGTCGCCCTGGGGATCATCGCCACCATCGGCGTCGCGGGCGGGCAGGGGCACACGATCGAGTACCGCGGATCGACGATCCGCGGGCTGACCATGGAAGGCCGGATGACGGTCTGCAACATGACGATCGAGGCCGGCGCCCGCGCCGGGATGGTCGCCCCGGATGAGACGACCTACGCCTTCGTGGAGCGGCGCCCGTTCGCCCCGCAGGGTCCGGCGTGGGAGCAGGCGCTCGAGGCCTGGCGCCGGCTTCCGACCGATCCGGACGCGCACTTCGACCGCGAGATCTCGATCGATGCGACCACGCTCGAGCCCTATGTCACCTGGGGCACGAATCCCGGCCAGGCGGTGCCGGTGGGCGGGCGCGTCCCTCAGCCGGCCAACGAGACCGATGCGCGCGCGCTGTCCTACATGGCGCTGACGCCCGGGACGGCGATCCAGGACATCGCCATCGACCGGGTGTTCATCGGGTCGTGCACGAACGCCCGGCTGGAGGACCTGCGGCTGGCCGCCCAGGTCGTCCGCGGCCGTCGGGTTCACCAGCGCGTCCGCGCGATGGTCGTGCCCGGGTCCGCGCGGGTCAAGTCGGAGGCCGAGGCGGAAGGCCTCGACGCGATCTTCGTCGCGGCCGGGTTCGAGTGGCGCGACGCGGGATGCTCGATGTGCCTGGGCATGAACCCGGACATCCTCCAGCCCGGCGAGCGCTGCGCCTCGACCAGCAACCGCAACTTCGAAGGGCGCCAGGGGAGCGGCGGGCGCACCCACCTGGTCAGCCCGCCCATGGCCGCGGCGGCGGCGCTGGCCGGCCACCTCGTCGACGTCCGGAGGTTCTGATGGAGCCGGTCCGCCGTATCGAGGCGCGCATGGCCCCGCTCGACCGGGCGAACGTCGACACGGACCAGATCATGCCCAAGCAGTTCTTGAAACGGATCGAGCGGTCGGGGTTCGGCCCCTTCGTCTTCTACGACTGGCGGCGCGCCGGCGACTTCGT